>NZ_JADPZX010000001.1:3060416-3366458 GCF_015712165.1 Streptomyces spinoverrucosus
GTCTGACCGGGGACTTCCGGGACCGAGAGGAGGTCACGCTGATGCCGTTCGGATCGGACGTGAAGAGCGTGCGCACCCATGTCGTGGACCCCGCGAACCCGAAGACCGGCCTCGACGGGATCCGCCACGACACCCGGGCGCTTCAGGCCCAGGGCGACACGGCGATCTACACCTCGCTGGAGAAGGCGTACGAGCATCTGGGCGCCGACGAGGACATGTTCACGTCGATCGTGCTGATGACGGACGGCGAGAACACCGTCGGCGCGACCTCCCAGGACTTCGAGGCGTTCCACGGATCGCTCACCGGCGAGCAGCGCGACATCCCCGTCTTCCCGATCCTCTTCGGCGACTCCGACCGCTCCGAGCTGGAACACATCGCCGAGCTGACCGGCGGCCGTCTCTTCGACGCCCAGCAGGGCTCCCTGGACGGCGCCTTCGAGGAGATCCGTGGCTACCAGTAAGGCACTGACGTACCTGGAGTCCCGCAAGAACCTCACCGGCTGCGCCTGCGGGCTGCTCGGGCTGGTGCTGACGTTCACGGGGGTGGCGGGCCCGTACTGGCCGGTCGTCGTCGCCGGTCTGTACGGGGCGGGCGCGCTGATCGCACCGCCGGAGCGGCCGACGCTGCCCGACTTCCCGGATCCGTCCGCACAGCTGGACGAACTGCGGGGCGACTTCGAGCGGCTGGGCGCCTACCTCGCGGACGTGGAGCTGCCGCCCGCCGCGTCCGGTCGGCTCACCGAGCTCACCGACCTGCTGGCCGCGCTGCTGGAGCCGGGCTGGGTCGCCGAGGTGCTGGCCCAGGACCCGGAGGGCGTGCGCGCCCTGTCCCGGGCCGTGCGGCAGGACGTTCCCGAGGCCGTCGACGCGTTCGTCCGCACCCGATGGTGGCACCGGATGACCCCGGGGCAGGAGCCTCCGGAGCGCCACCTGGAACGCCAGCTCACCCTGCTCCACGAGGAGGCGCAGAAGCTGGCAGCGGAGCTGAGGGAGACAGAGGCCAGGCGCCAGGAATCCCACACCCGCTACTTGGAGGACCGCCAGCAGTAACGCCCCCAGGGGACTTTCACCCCCAAGCAATCGCCCATGCTGGGCGCACACGGCGAAGGCCGCGCACCCCATTGTGCGCGGCCTTCACAACCTCACCGCGGCCGGCCGTGACGATATTGCTGGTCAGGGCACGATCGGAGCCGACCGCGGCGTCCTTGGGGGCGTCAGCCCAGCCGCTGGACCAGGGCGTGGTACTGGTCCCACAGCTCCTTCGGCGTGTGATCGCCGAAGGTGTTGAGGTGCTCGGGGACCAGCGCGGCCTCCTCGCGCCACACTTCCTTGTCCACGGTGAGCAGGAAGTCCAGGTCCTCCTCGCCCAGTTCCAGGCCGTCGGTGTCGAGGGCCTGCCTGGTCGGCAGGACGCCGATCGGCGTCTCCACGCCCTCGGCCCTGCCCTCCAGGCGCTCCACGATCCACTTCAGGACACGGCTGTTCTCACCGAAGCCGGGCCAGACGAACTTGCCCTCGTCGTTCTTGCGGAACCAGTTGACGTAGTAGATCTTCGGGAGCTTCTGCGGGTCCTTGCCCTTGGCGACGTCGACCCAGTGGCCCATGTAGTCGCCCATGTTGTAGCCGCAGAACGGCAGCATCGCGAACGGGTCGCGGCGCAGCTCACCGACCTTGCCCTCGGCGGCTGCGGTCTTCTCGGACGCCACGTTGGCGCCCAGGAACACGCCGTGGTTCCAGTCGAAGGACTCCGTCACCAGCGGTACGGCGGTGGCGCGCCGGCCGCCGAAGAGGATCGCCGAGATCGGCACGCCCTTGGGGTCCTCCCACTCGGGCGCGATGATCGGGCACTGCGAGGCGGGCACGGTGAAGCGGGCGTTGGGGTGGGCGGCCGGGGTCTCGGACTCCGGCGTCCAGTCGTTGCCCTTCCAGTCGGTGAGGTGGGCCGGGGTCTCCTCCGTCATGCCCTCCCACCAGACGTCGTTGTCGTCGGTGAGCGCGACGTTGGTGAAGACGGAGTTGCCCCACAGCGTCTTCATCGCGTTGGCGTTGGTGTGCTCGCCGGTGCCGGGCGCGACGCCGAAGAAACCGGCCTCGGGGTTGATGGCGTACAGGCGGCCGTCCTCGCCGAAGCGCATCCAGGCGATGTCGTCGCCGATCGTCTCGACCGTCCAGCCGGAGATCGTGGGCTCCAGCATGGCGAGGTTGGTCTTGCCGCAGGCGGACGGGAAGGCGGCGGCGACGTACTTGGGCTCGCCCTGCGGCGGGGTGAGCTTCAGGACCAGCATGTGCTCGGCCAGCCAGCCCTCGTCGCGGGCCATGACGGAGGCGATGCGCAGGGCGTAGCACTTCTTGCCGAGCAGCGCGTTGCCGCCGTAGCCGGAGCCGTAGGACCAGATCTCGCGGGACTCGGGGAAGTGGGAGATGTACTTGGTGCTGTTGCAGGGCCAGGGGACGTCCTCCTGGCCGGGCTCCAGCGGGGCTCCGAGCGAGTGCACGGCTCGCACGAAGAAGCCCTCGGAGCCGAGCTCGTCGAGGACCTGCTGACCCATGCGCGTCATGGTGCGCATGGACACGGCGACGTACGCCGAGTCGGTGATCTCGACGCCGATCGCGGACAGCGGCGAGCCGAGCGGGCCCATGCAGAAGGGCACCACGTACATGGTGCGGCCGCGCATCGAGCCGCGGAACAGGCCCTTGTCGCCGCTGAAGATCTCCCGCATCTCGGCGGGGTCCTTCCAGTGGTTGGTCGGGCCGGCGTCCTCCTCCTTCTCGGAGCAGATGAACGTCCGGTCCTCGACACGGGCGACGTCCGTCGGGTCGGACGCCGCGTAGTAGGAGTTGGGGCGCTGGATCGGGTCGAGTTTCCGGAAGGTGCCCTTCTCGACGAGCTCTCCGCACAGACGCTCGTACTCGGCCTCGGATCCGTCACACCAGACCACGCTGTCCGGCTGGGTCAGTTCGGCGATCTCGTCGACCCAGGAGATGAGCTCCTGGTGGTTGGTCGGGACGGTACTGGGGGGAGCCGCGATGTCGCGCGCCACGATCGCTCCTAAATGAGGGATTTTTGTCTGTCTGCCCCGTGGGGGCCGCGGCCCGGATGCTTCGCTTACTCCCTTTGGCGCTCATCCGGTGCCGACCGCACTCATTTGATCATCCGAGGTGACTGCGCATTTGTCCAGAGGGCCGCCCACCTGAGCGGCGTGAGGAAGGCCACCCACCTCTGTGTTTCTCTGTGTTTCTTTGCGTACACGTTGGGTTCGGATGACCGACCCTTGAGGAGCGCGGGTTCCAACTCCCGTGAGATGATGGCCACTCCTACGGGTGACCTGATCCGTAACTTACGGTTCCGTAGGTACGATGCGGCCCATGAATGCGTCCGCCTCCGACGCGCCCACGGACCCGCCGGTCGCCGACCGGATCGCAGGCGCGCTCTCCCTGCCGCACCCGATCAAGCCCAAGCTCCGCGGCTGGCTGCACCTCGGCATGTTCCCGGCGGTGCTGGTCGCGGGCCTGACGCTGACCGCCCTCGCGGACTCCCCCCGCGGCCGCATAGCCTGCGGGATCTACGCCCTCACGGCCTGCCTGCTGTTCGGCGTGAGCGCGCTCTACCACCGGGGCACCTGGAGTCCGAGGATGGACGGGATACTGCGCCGCCTGGACCACTCCAACATCTTCCTGATCATCGCCGGCACCTACACCCCGCTGACGCTGCTGCTCCTGCCGGGCAGCAAGGGCCGCTGGCTGCTGTGGGGCATCTGGGCCGCGGCGCTGGCGGGCATCCTCTTCCGGGTCTTCTGGGTGGGCGCCCCGCGCTGGCTGTACACGCCCTGCTACATCGCGATGGGCTGGGCGGCGGTCTTCTTCCTGCCCGACTTCATGCGCACCGGCGGGATCGCCGTGCTGGTCCTGGTGATCGTCGGCGGAGTGCTCTACAGCGCGGGCGGGGTCGTCTACGGCATCAAGCGACCGAACCCGTCACCACGCTGGTTCGGCTTCCACGAGGTGTTCCACTCGTTCACGCTGGCGGCGTTCGTCGTGCACTACGTGGGGATCTCGATGGTGGCGTACCAGCACGCGTAACCACGACGTCCGGGAAGGGCCACGGCTTGCGAGCCGTGGCCCTTTCGCATGCCCGGGACCGCCGGGCCCTATTGGCAGTCCAGCCCTATTGACAGTCCGACTCTTTTGAGAGTTACTTTCATTTCATGGCTACTGTCACTGAAGGGGTGCGTCCCGACCCCCGCCGCTGGTGGGCCCTCGCCGCCCTGGTCGCGAGCATGCTCACGCTCGGCTTCGACATGACGATCCTCAACGTGGCGCTGCCGACGATGGCCGGGCAGCTCGACGCCGGCACGGGCGAGCAGCAGTGGATGGCGGACGCGTACGTCGTCGTCTTCGCGGCGCTGATGCTTCCCGCCGGTCTGCTCGGCGACCGGTTCGGCAGGCGGCTGATGCTGATCGGCGGGCTCGGGATCTTCCTCGCCGGGTCGGTGGTCGGCGCGCTGGCCGGTGACGTGAGCGCGGTGATCGCGGCGCGGGCGGTGATGGGCGTCGGCGCGGCGCTGGTCACGCCGCTCGCGCTGTCGGTGCTGCCCTCGCTCTTCGGCCCCGACGAGCGCACCAAGGCCGTCGGGGTCATCTCCGCCGCCTCGGCGCTGGGGCTGCCGCTGGGCCCGATCGTCGGCGGCTGGCTGCTGGACCACTTCTGGTGGGGCTCGGTCTTCCTGGTCAACGTGCCCATGGCCGCGATCGGCATCGCCGCCTGCTGCTTCCTCCTCCCGGAGACCCGGGACCCGTCCTCCCCCAAGGTCGACACCGTCGCGACGGCGCTCACCGCGACCGGCCTCGGCACGCTGATCTACGCGATCATCGAGGCGCCCGTCCGGGGGTGGGGCGACCCGCTGGTGCTCGGCATGCTCGGGGCGTCCGTCGTACTGATCGCTCTCCTGGTGCTGCGCGAGCGACGGGCCGCGCGTCCGATGCTCGACATGGCGCTGCTGGCCGAGCGCCGGTTCCTGTTCAACACGCTCGCGGCGACCCTGGTGATGTTCGTGCTGTCCGGGCTGCTGTTCGTGCTGCCGCCCTACCTCCAGGCGGTCCTCGGTCACGACGCCTTCGGCACCGGGCTGCGGCTGCTGCCGATGATGGGCGGGCTGCTGGTCGCCGCGCGGGCCGCGCAGCCGGTCGTCGCCCGGTTCGGGGCGCGCGGGGTGGTCAGCGCGGGGCTGGCGGTGCTGGCCTTCGCCGCGCTGCTCGGCAGTCGTACGACGGTGGAGTCGGGGTACGGCTTCACCGCGCTGTGGCTGTCCGTCGCGGGCGTCGGCTTCGGTTTCTGTGTCGTGCCGGCGATGGACGGGGCGCTGGGGGCGCTGCCCGCCGACCGCGCCGGGAGCGGGTCGGGGCTGCTGATGACGCTGCGCCAGGTCGGTGGCGCGATCGGTATCGCGCTGCTCGGCAGTCTGCTCGCGGGCGCCTTCCGGGACCGGCTGGACGTCGCCGGGCTGCCCGCGCAGGCCGCGGACACGGCCCGGGAGTCGGTGGTCGCCGCGCACGTCGTCGCCGAGCACTCGGGCGCGGCCGGGCTGGCGTCCTCCGCCAACGGCGCGTATGTGCACGGCATGGGCCTGGTGCTGCTGGTGTGCGCCGTCTCTGCGCTCGTGGCGGCCCTGGCGGCCGCCGTGTTCCTGGGCGACGGGAAGGAGCAGCGGGCCCCGGACATGGCCGGGTCCATGGCCGATGCACGACAATGACCACCATGACGGCAGCACACTCCAGCACCCCCGCCGACCGCCCCCAGCTGGGACTTCGGGAGCGGAAGAAGATCAGAACGCGTGAGGCGATCCGCTCCGCGACGTACCGGCTGATCGATGAGCAGGGGTACGAGGCCACGACGATCGAGCAGATCGCCGACCGTGCCGAGGTGTCGCCGTCGACCGTCTTCCGCTACTTCCCCACCAAGGAGGACATCGTCCTCACCGACGAGTACGACCCCCTGCTGCTGGAGGAGCTCCGGGCCCGTCCGGCGGACGAGCCCTGGCTGGAGTCCATGCGGCAGGTCATGCGCAAGGCCATCGGCCTCGGCATCGACGAGGCCCGCGAGATCACCGAGCTCCGGTGCCGGCTGATGGCGGAGGTCCCGGCGGTGCGCTCCCGGATGATGGAGAGCATGTCGCAGACCGGGCAGCTGGTCGCCGAGGCCATCGGCGAGCGCACCGGCCGGGACCCGCAGAGCCTGGAGGTGCGGGTCTTCACGATGTCCCTGATCGGCGGGCTGATGGAGGTGTCCCAGTACTGGGCACGCACCGGCTTCCGGGAGGACCTCGCGGACCTCGTCGACCGGGCCCTGACCGTCTACGAGCGCGGCCTGACATCCTGATCCGGTGAACCGACCCGAGATCCACGTCCAGTTCGCCACCGAACTGCACCTGTTCGTCCCGCACGGCTGGCGGCGCGGCGCCACCGCGCTCAGCACGGACGGGGCCTCGACGCTCGGCCATGTCGTCGAGTCCCTCGGCGTCCCGCTCACCGAGGTCGGCGCGCTCGTCGTGGACGGCCGTGAGGTGCCGCCGGCCCACATCCCGAAGGACGGCGAGACGGTCAGCGTCCGCGCGGTGCAGCGCCCGCAGCGGGTGCCCGGCGCCCCGCTGCGGTTCCTCCTCGACGTCCACCTCGGCACCCTCGCCCGCCGGCTGCGCCTGCTCGGCGTGGACACGGCCTACGAGTCCATGGACATCGGCGACCCGGCGCTCGCCGCCCGCTCGGCCGCCGAGCGGCGCGTCATGCTCAGCCGCGACCGGGGCCTGCTGCGCCGCCGCGAACTGTGGGCCGGCGCCTACGTCTACAGCACCCGCCCCGACGACCAACTCCGCGACGTCCTCGACCGGTTCTCCCCGGACCTGCGCCCCTGGACCCGCTGCACCGCCTGCAACGGCATGCTGCGGGACGCCACCAAGGAGGAGGTGGCGGAGCAGCTGAAGGGCGGCACCCAGCGGTCGTACGACGTCTTCGCACAGTGCCGACAGTGCGGGCGGGCGTACTGGAAGGGCGCACACCACGAACAGCTGGTGGCCATCGTGGAACAAGCCCTGAGTATGCGTACGCAGGGGCACTGAGTACGTCGCCCGATCACCGATGACGGCGGGGGCGATGAGATGGCGACATGAACAACGCGCGCCTGCTCACCGGTTGGTCCGTCGCCGGACTCCTGCTGCTCCTGCCGACCGTCGCTGTCGCCTGGGTCGCGGTGCTCGCCACCGAGCGCGGCAGCCGCTGCCTCACCTACGGGGAGCAGTGCTCGACGATTCCGAGCGGGGTGCTGCACGCCTTCTTCTGGGCCGCTCTCGCGCTGGGCGCCCTGGCGCTGGCATGGCCCCGAGCCAGGTGGCAGTACGCCAGGCTCGGGGCCGTGCTGGTGCAGTGGGGTGCTCAGCTCACACTGGGATCGCTGATCCTCAGCGGCGCCTGACGTCACCCTTTCCGCAGGCCACGCCGTCCCTGTTCGGGTCCAGGCGTAGCGGGTCGTCCTTGCCGTTGACCTTCAGGCGGCCGTAGTCGTGCTGCTTGAGCCAGGTGCAGCGGGCCGCCGTCGTCTTCTTCACGTCCGCCGGGAAGGTGGTCGGTACGCAGACGTTGGCGGAGCCGTAGTGGCGGTCGCAGCCGGAGATGGTCGTGGGGACCTTCTGCGACGCCCGCTTCTTGCCGGGCCCCGTGACCTTGCCGGACAGGTCGTCGGCGAAGGAGTGGACGTGCGCGGAGGCGTCGGTGGCCTTCAGGGCCTGCGGGCCCGACAGGTGCACCCACTTGGCCACGGACGGCACGCCGTTGGCATCGACCGCGAAGAGCATGTACCAGCCGGGCGGGGCCAGGTTGGGGTTGCTCGTGACGTTGAGGTCGATGTTGTTGCCGTCCACGCTCAGCGGCAGGTCCACGAACCGCTGGTTCGGGTCGGAGGAGTGCGTCACCGCCGCCGGGCGGATCAGCTCGGCCTTCGCGATGGGCCGGTCGACCGTGATGCGCTGGGTGTCGCCGTAGTTCCACTCGGTGTCGATCACCGAAGTGATCGTCGGGCGTGGGCCCTTGAGCAGATACGGCGGGGTGTAGATGGACACGTTGTGGTTCCAGGAGCCGTTGCCCGGGTTGTCACCCGTCGTCATCACGCGGCCGTCGGGCAGCAGGAACGCCGAGGAGTGGTAGCCGCGGGCCTCGGGGTCGGCGGCCACCGGGTCGAAGGTGTTGGTCGCCGGATCGTAGATCGACGACTCGAAGACCGGGTTGGCGCGGTTGTGCAGGGCGCCGCCGGTCTCCAGGACCTTGCCGTCCGGGAGCAGTACCGCGGAGACGTACATCTTGCCCTGGTTGCCGGTCTGCGGGACCTTCCCGTTGCCGAGGTCGACCGTGCCCTGCGGGATCGGCGGCCCGGCGACGTAGGACGGGTTGGGCTGCTTGAGGTCGATGACGTCGGTCAGGCGGTTCGCCTGCGGGTTGGAGTCGATGTTGCCGCCGCCGATGGTGAGGACCTTCTGGTCCTGCGCCGGGGGCAGCAGCACGCTCGCCGACTGGTCCCGCTCGTCCTTGTTCTGCAGACCGGGCACCTGGGTGACGGTGTTGGCGTCGTAGTCGTAGATCGCCGAGCCGGTGCCGGGGATGTTGTTGCCGAAGACATGGCTGCCGGAGTAGAAAAGGCGGCCGTCCTGCATCAGGATCATCGACGGGTACAGACCCCAGTACGACCAGGTCTGGTTGACCTTCCACAGCGGCTGCCACTGCTGCTCGTCCTCGGACCACAGCTCGGCCGTCACCGACCCGGTGGAGTCCTCCTTCAGCCCGCCGAAGGAGATCACGTCACCGTTGCCGAGGATGGTCGCCGACGGGTACCAGTGCCCGTCGTTCATGTCGTTCGTCTTGATGTACGTCTCGGTCGCCGGGTCGAAGACGTACGAGTCCTTGTACCCCTGGTAGCCGATCGTGCCGTCCGCCGACGGGTAGCCCTTGTTGCCGCTCATGATCAGCACCCGGCCGTCGGACAGCTGCACATGACCGGCGCAGAACATGTCGTCCGGCGTGGGGATGACCTTGTACGTGCCGTTCTGAGGGTCGTAGACGGCCGAGGTGAACGTGCCCGCCTCGAACATCTCGGGGTCGTTGCCGGAGCCCGCGATCAGCAGCACCTTGCCGTTGTGCAGGACCACGGAGTGCATCGAGCGCACCGGGTTCTGCGCGGGCAGCACCTCCCACCTGCCGTTGGCGCACTCCTCGGCCGTGCCCGTGCACTCCGGCTCCGGGACCGGGTCGGCGACCTGTTCCATCGTGTAGTCGTCGGTGGTCACGGAGCCGGTGCCGTAGACGGAGACGCCCCAGGAGATGCGGTCGGTGCCGGCCGGGACCTCCGGGGTGCGGACCGTGGCCTCGGTCCAGGTACCCGCCATCTCCAGCGTCTTGAGATCGGTCCAGTACTGCCAGCCGGCCGTGGAGTCGTGCCGGAACAGGGTGATGTTGGCGTCCGGCGTGGTCGACTTGTACCAGAGGCCCAGGTCGTACTGCTTGCCGGGCGTGACCACCGGCGCGCAGTCGGCGGACTCGGTGATCAGCGCCTTGCGGTCGCCCTCCAGGCGGCGGGTGAGCGTGACCTTCATGGCCTTGCTGCCGGAGTGGGCGTCGGCGACCGTCTCGAAGCTGAAGTCGTTGTCGCCCCAGCCGGACTTCGACCAGCAGTACGGCATGTCGCCGGTACCGGCCGTCTCGAAGCCGGGGTTCTTGATGAGGTTGGCGGCGGAGGCGGGCTGGGGTGCGGTCAGGAGCAGGCCGCCGGTGAGGCCCGCGACGGCCAGCAGTGCGGTTCTGCGCCTTGATCTCGTACCGGGTCTTGATCTCATGCGGTGCTCCTTGCTGTGCGGCTCCTGCGCGGGAGGTACACCAGCGCTTCGGTCCCCACGAAGCGCAGGACGAAGGTGATGACGAGTGCCAGCGCGGTGGCGGGCAGCGCGGCCATCTGGAAGGTGCCGACCAGCAGCGCGATGAGCGGAATGCGCACGAGCAGGTCGGCGTTGGCGAGCAGCGCGAACCGTGCGGTGCGGTCGGCCCAGTGCCGGAACCGCCTGCGTTCACGGAACAGCAGCTTCTCGATGAGCAGGAAGTTCCAGACCACGCCGAACTGGTTGGCGACGATCTCGGCCGGCAGGTAGTGCATCCCGGCCTCGGTCAGCGCCCACAGCGCGAGAAGGTTCGGCACGAAGCCGGTCAGCCCGATCAGACCGAAGACGATCATGCGGGCCACCGGCGAGGCGGTGCGCAGCCCGACCAGATGGCGCAGGAAGCGCAAGCCCTCCTGCGCGGTCGACTTGGACTCCCCGGCGAACCGGTCCTGGAAGACGAACGGGACCTCGGTGACCTCGCGGGGGCGGCTGCGTACGGCGAGTTCGAGGAGGATCTTGTAGCCGAGTGGCTGGAGGATCTCGGCGGTGACCGCGCTGCGGCGGATGGCGAAGAAGCCGCTCATCGGGTCGCTGATGCCGTGCAGCTTGCGCGGGAACAGCGACTTGGTCAGCCAGGTCGCGGCGCGTGAGACGGCCACGCGGTAGCTGCCCGCCAGTCCGGCGCGGCTGCCGCCCTTGATGTAGCGGGAGGCGACGACCAGTCCGGCGTTCGCCCGCTCCCCCGTCGCGACCAGCTCCGGCACCAGGGAGGGCGGATGCTGGCAGTCGCCGTCCATGACGACGATCCAGTCCGACCCGGCCGCCTTGATGCCCTCGACGACCGCGCCGCCGAGCCCGCCGACGGGCTCCTCGCGGTGCAGGACGGTCACCGGAAAGGGACAGTCCTGGGCCGCCTTGTCGATCACCTCCGGGGTGTCGTCGGTGGAGTCGTCGACGAAGACGACCTCGCAGGGCAGCCGGGACGGCACCGACTCGGTGATCTGGTGCAGCAGTTCACGGATGTTGGCGGACTCGTTGAAGGTCGGTACGACGATGGTGACGGCGCCCGGCTCGGGCACGTCGGCGGCGTACGCCGCCGGATCGCCCAGCTCACCGGGGACCACGGACTCCTGGCTCATCGGTCGCCTCCCGTCCCGGCGCTGAGAATCTGCCGGATCTCGATCCGGTCCTCGCCGGCGCCGAACACGGCGACCGGCGTCGAGTGCTCCATCGCGGCCTTGACGTTCGGCAGGTCGACCGCGTCCCGTCGTACCGTCGGCGAGGCGACCACGTAGTCGAGGTCCCGCCAGCCGTTGGGCATGGTCTTCGTCACGGCCGGGTCGAGGTCGGCCTTGTAGAACCAGATGACGCCGAGTCCCGGCTCGTAGCCCTCGTGGACGAGGTCCAGCCACATCGCGTCGTCGACGAGCACCCGG
Source organism: Streptomyces spinoverrucosus (assembly GCF_015712165.1). NCBI lineage: Bacteria > Bacillati > Actinomycetota > Actinomycetes > Kitasatosporales > Streptomycetaceae > Streptomyces > Streptomyces spinoverrucosus. The sequence goes on from NZ_JADPZX010000001.1 coordinate 3,071,764, forward strand.
GTGTCCTCGGGCTTGTCGACCTCCGTGGCCATCCACCGCGAGGCGGCCCGGTAGGGGGCGTTGGCGTCGGCGGTCATGGCGGTGCGGTCGCCGTCGTACCAGCGCGGTACGACGTACGCGCCCGCGGCGAGCGCGAGGACGGCGGCGAGCGCGTACCGCCCGCCGGTCACGTACTTCCTCTCGCCCGCCCGGCGCCGCCGCCGCAGCACGGCGTGGGCGACGGAGGCCGTGCCCCCGGCGAGCACCAGGGCGAGGAACGGCAGCGCCTGGATGATGTACATCGCGGGCAGGTAGCCCGGCCTGAGGGCCATCCCGGCGAGGATCGCCACGGCGAGCGCGGGCCCGGCGAGCGCCCGCGCGGTCACCGACCAGCGCCAGGTGACGACGAGCAGCAGCGCACCGGCGAGTCCGCCGAGCGGCAGCACCCGGTCGTAGTACAGCCACGACTGGAGCACGCCGTACGAGCCGGTGCCCTCTTCGAGGATGAAACCGGAGCCGGGGCGGCTCATCTGGTAGACGATGCCGTCCCACAGCGAGACATGGCCGTCGCCCGGCAGCAACTCGCCCTTGAGCAGCGCGAAGAGCGGGTACGAGATGCCGATGAGCACGCAGGCCGTGACGGCGCCGGTGATGGCGAACTTGCGGGTGTCCCGGTGGCTGTGCCGCCACATCGTCACCAGCACCGCCGGCAGCACCAGCAGCATCGTCTCCTTGGTGAGCACCGCGGCCGCGGCCGCCATGCCCGCCCCGAAGTGGTGCCACAGGTGGCGGCTCGGGGAGGCGGCGAGGGTGAACGCGAGGAGCGTCCACATCACCGCGATGTTGTCCAGGAAGATCTCGCGCTGAAGGACCACCGACAGCGGGGAGAGCCCGAACAGCGCCATGGCGAGCCCGGCCGCCCAGCGGGGCAGCGACAGCCGGCGCGCGAGGACGTACACGAGGACCGCGCTGATGGCGCTGATCAGCAGCATCACGGCGCGCATCGAGCCGACGGTCATCGACTCGGGCGCGAAGTGCGCGGGGATCCAGGTCAGCAGGGCGATCTGGATCCAGCCGAGCGGCGGGTGGTCGTACCAGTACGTGTAGTGGGCCAGGCCCCGGCCCTCCTGCACGGCCCAGGCCTGGGCGAGGTAGGTGCCCTCGTCGTCGCTGAGGGTCGGGTAGGCGGCGATGTTCCAGCCCTGCACGACGAGGATCGCCACCAGCAGCAGGCCGCACAGGATGAGGTCGGGACGGGAGGAACGAAGTCTCTTGGGCGGCGTTGTTCGACGGGTCGAACCGGTTTTCGGCGCAGCTGTCCGCTGCGCGGGGACCTTGACTCCGGTCGCCGCGGGAAGGGTGGAGGTCACGCAGGAACGTCCTCTCGGTTCACGTGCGCGAGATGTGCGCCGACGTGGCTGGTCAACTCCCAGTCGTTGCGGCCGCGTTGCTCGCGCCACACTGCGCGGACGGCTGCACCGGCGAGGAGCACCTGGTAGAACGGGCCACCGATGATCAGCTTCAGGTAGTGCACGAGGCGGACCCGGAGTCCGTACTGCTTGCCGAAGTCGTGCAGTCCGACGAGCTCGAAGACGAAGGTGACGAGCGCGGTGACGGCCGGCAGGAAGGTGATGAAGGCGACACCCACGGGCACGTCGAGGAAGAGCGCGATGGCCACGTTGAGCGGGATGATCACGCCGGAGATCGCCTGAAGGTAAGGCGTCATGAGGGTGTAGCGGGCGAGCAGCCGCTGCCGGAAGCTCGGCAGCTGCTTCCAGTCCCGCTTCCGGTAGACCTGCAGGAAGCCCTGGTTCCAGCGGGTGCGCTGCTTGAGCAGGGACATCAGGCTGCCCGGGGTCTCCTCGCGGGTGACCATGTCGGAGTCGTAGGCGACGACGACCTTCTTGCCGACGCTGGACAGGCGCACACCCAGGTCGCAGTCCTCGGCGAGGCAGTTGGGGTCCCAGCCGTTCGCTTGTTTGAGAACGTCCGTCCGTACGAAGACGGTGTTGCCGCCGAGCGGGATGAAGCCCTTCTGGGCGTGCAGATGAAGTCTGGAGCGGAACCAGAAGAAGTACTCCAGGCAGTTGCGCAGGCTGTACCAGCTGGAGTGGAAGTTGATCAGCTGTACGCCGCCCTGGACGACGTCCGCGCCGGTGGACCGGAACGCGTGGTCGACATGGGCGAGCAACTCGGGGTGCACCTGGTCCTCGGCGTCGAAGACCCCGACGATGTCGCCGCGGCAGTGCGGCAGCGCCGTGTTCATGGCCTTCGGCTTGTTCTTCTTCTCGTGGGTGTCGACGACGACCCGCACGCGCGGGTCACGGGACTCCGCCCGCCGGGCCACCTCGGTGGTCTCCGGGTCGTCGTGCCCGACGATGACGATGATCTCGAAGTCGGTGTGTGTGGACTGCAGCAGCCGCTGGATGGTGTGGTCCAGCACGGCCTGTTCGTGCCGCGCCGGGAGCAGCAGCGAGAACGACACATGCTCGTCCCCGTCCGGTCTGCTGAAACGGGTGGAGGCCAGCACCTCGGGCGTACGCCACGCGTGCATCTGCCACCACAGGGTGAAAGCCGCCATCCCGAACAAGGCCAGCGAGACAACGGCAATGAAGACAGACGTCAGCAAAAGATCCCCCAGATCTTCAAATCCCCCCAGCCGCGACGGGGTTGACCGCCCGTCCCAGCACTGTGGAGAGAGTAGGGGGGAACTGTGAAGCGCGGTAGCTGTTCCGATAAATAGCTTGTTTCGGAACGGTACGGCGCCTAGGGGGACGTGTCCGAACACGTGCCCAATTGGGCAGCGTTTTCCGGCCTCTGATCAGGCGTTGAGTGCCGCCCGCAGCCGCTCCGGGTCCGTCGTCGGGGCGTCACAGGTGAAATTACGACACACGTACGCCGTCGGTTCACCGCCGGCCAGCGGACGGTCGGCGAGGAGCGGGAACTCGTCACTGCCCGGCACCCCGTACGCGACCACCGCACCCGGCGCGGTGCCCAGAAGCGCCGTGCGGTGCAAGGACTTTGTCGCCGCGTCATCCAGCGCGCGCCCCACCACGGCGACCTCGCGCGGCCCGTCCAACCGGGCCTCGGCGACCGCCAGGCCCCAGCCGATGAACCGCGGCACACGCGGCCCGAGCGCCTTCACCACGCCCAACGCCCGCTCGGCGGCAGTGCGATGGGGCTCGGCGCCGGTCTGGGCGGCATAACTCAGCAGGGCACCCGCGGCGGCGGTCCAGCCGGACGGGGTGGCGTTGTCGGTCGGGTCCTGCGGACGGCGGATCAACTGCTCGGCGTCGGCGGCGGTGTCGAACAGGGCACCCGACTCCTCGTCCGTGAACCGGACGAGGACGTGGTCGAGCAGCAGTCCGGCGAACTCCAGCCAGACGCCCTCGCCGGTCACGGACGCCAGCGCGAGGAAGCCCTCCGCGACGTCGCCGTAGTCCTCCAGAACGCCCGCGTTCGCGCCGACCCGGCCGTCTTTGCTGGTCCTGGCCAGGCGGGCGTGGTCGTCGAGGTGGACGCGGACGAGCAGGTCGGCGGCGGCGAGGGCGGCGTCCACCAGGTCGGGGCGGTCGAAGTAGGCGCCGGTCTCGGCCAGCGCGGCGATGGCGAGGCCGTTCCAGGCGGCGACGACCTTGTCGTCCCGCCCGGGAGCGGGCCGCTCGGCACGCGCCGCCCGCAGCCGCCGCCTGATGGAATCGACCTTCTCGGCGTCGAACACCGCGTCGGACTGCGGGAGTTGGAGGACGGAGGCGCCCTCCTCGAAGGTGCCTTCCTCGGTCACCCCGAAGTACTGGGCGGCGAGTTCGGCGTCGTCGCCGAGGACGTCGCGCAGTTGCGCGGGGGTCCAGACGTAGTACGCCCCCTCGACGTGCCTGCCCTTCCCGTCGTCACTGTCGGCGTCCAGCGCGGACGCGAAACCGCCCTGCTCGGTGCGGAGTTCGGCGACCATGAAGTCGGCGGTCTCCAGCGCGACCCGCCGGGCCGGCTCGGAGCCAGTGGCCCGCCAGAGGTGCGCGTACACCCGGCACAGCAGGGCGTTGTCGTACAGCATCTTCTCGAAGTGCGGCACCACCCAGTCGCGGTCGACCGAGTACCGCGCGAACCCGCCGCCGAGCTGGTCGTAGATCCCGCCCCGGGCCATCCGCTCACAGGTGTCCTGCGCCATCTGCAGGGCGCCCTCGGCGCCCGTGCGGGCGTGGTGGCGCAACAGGAACTCGACGACCATGGACGGCGGGAACTTCGGCGCCCCGCCGAAGCCGCCGCGCTGCGGGTCGTACTCCCGGGTCAGCCCGAGCAGCGCCTGCGCCAGCTCCTGCTCGCCGGGCGCCTCGATCCCGCCGAACGCGATCTCCCGTCCCGCCAGATCCCGCACGATCTTCCCGGCCACGTCGGTGACCTCCTCGCGGCGATCACTCCAGGCGTGACTGACGCCCTCCAGAACCTGCCGGAAGGAGGGCATGCCGTGCCGGGGGGCCGGCGGGAAGTACGTGCCGAAGTAGAACGGCTCCGCCTGCGGGGTGAGGAACACCGTCATGGGCCAGCCGCCCTGCCCGGTGGCCGCCTGCACGGCCTCCATGTAGACGGCGTCGACGTCGGGGCGCTCTTCGCGGTCGACCTTGATGTTGACGAAGTGCTCGTTCAGGAACTCGGCGGTCGCCCGGTCCTCGAAGGACTCGTGCGCCATCACGTGACACCAGTGGCAGCTGCTGTAGCCGACGCTGAGCAGGACCGGTTTGTCACTCCTGCGCGCCTCCTCGAACGCCTCGTCCGACCAGGGCCACCAGTCGACAGGGTTGTCGGCATGCTGCAACAGGTACGGGGACGTCTCGTGCGCCAGTCGGTTCGGCATACCTCCATCCTGCCCGACGGGCAGGGGGTGCTGCCGAAACGACCGGCCGGGCATCTCCCCCGACCGATGATCGCCGCCCTCTCGCCATCACGCGCCCGCGCAAGGACACTCGTAGGGCGAAGCGGTTGTCACGGAGGGGGACGGGACATGCGGGACAGTCATCGGGTGGAGGCCGAGGGGCTGTTGGTGCGGGCGGTGGAGGAGGAGGTACGGCGGTCGGGTGGCCGTACCGACGGGAAGGTGCTGCTGGCGCGGGCGCGTGGTGCGCTGGACACGATGGCGCGGTCCGCCGCCGAGGAGTACGAGGCCTACACGCGGGCCCTGGACGAGACGGAGGCCGGCCGGCTCACGTTCGCGCAGCGGTATGCGCGCGAGGGCGCCGGCACGCCGCTCGTTGTGGCCGGTGTGGCCGCTGTGGCTGCGGTGATCGCCGATCTGGCGCTCGGTACGGGCACGACGACCGCGCTCGGCGCGGGCGTGACCGTCGGCGTGGTCGGCGCGGCGACGACCGTGGTGAAGGTGGCCGGGTCCCATCTGCCCGCCGCGCACCACCGGGCCGGAGCGGTGGGCCAGCCGGGCGGCCCGGAGCAGTTGCGGTTGCAGTGGCTGACGGCGCTGGAGGTACGGGGGATCCGCCCGTTCCTCGACCAGCAGCGGGTGCTGGCCGCGTCGACCGGGCCGAAGAAGCCGGGGCCCAAGCTGCTGGGCGCCGACAAGAGCGGGGCGGCACGCGGGCGGAGCGTGCTGGGGCAGTCGTTCGGTCAACTCCCGGAGCCGGTCGGTCCGTTCGCGGGGCGGCGGCAGGAGATGGCCCGCATCCGGCAGTGGGTGCAGGCTGCCCGCGCGAGCACGCAGACCCGGCCGACGGTGGTCGTCCTGCACGGGGCGCCCGGCAGCGGTCGTACGACCCTCGCGGTGCGCGCCACCCACGATCTGAAGGATCAGTTCCGCGGCGCGTGCGTGGTCGATCTGCGCGGCGCCAGCCGGGACGAGCCGCCGCTGTCCACCCGCGAGGCCCTGCTGCATCTGCTGAACCGGCTGGGCGCGCCGCGTGAACAACTGCTGTTCCGGGAGCGTTCGTCGACGGATCAGCAGGTCAAACGGCTGAGCGAGCTGTACCACCAGCATCTGACCAACGTGCCCGTCACCGTCGTCCTGGACGACGCCTCCGACCCCGAACAGGTGCGCGCACTGATCCCCGAGCGGTCCGACAGCCTGGTTCTGGTCACCGCCCGGGCGCCGCTCGACCTGCCCGGCGACCTGCCGGCGTGGGTGCACCAGCTGCCCGTCGAGCCGCTCGACGCGGCCGGCGCTGAGGAGCTGATGGGCGCGGCCGCGCAGGGCGAGACGGGGCCGTACGACGCCGAATCCGCCGACCGGATCCGGCAGTTGTGCGGTGGCCTGCCGCTGGCGCTGCGTATCGCGAGCTCCGCGCTGGGCCCGCGCTCGCCCCGCCGGCTGGCGTCGGACCTGGGCGCGTACGGGCCGGTGGAGCCGGTCGAACGTGCCCTGTGGCTGCGCTACACCGACCAGGGCGAACCGGCCCGGCGGCTGCTGCGGCGCCTCGCCCTGGCCGGTCGGGCCTCGCTCGGTGTCGCGGCGGCCGCGTCCCTGCTCGCCACCGACGAGGCCGAGGCGACCCGGCATCTCGTCGCGCTGTCCCGCGCGGGCCTGATCGACCACGTCCGCGGCAACCGCTACCGGCTGCACGACCTCGTCCGCGCCTTCGCGCACGCCCGGCTGGTGGACGAGGAGGACCCGGGGGAGCGCGCGGCGGCGCAGGAGCGGCTGATCGTGAACTACGCCGACCTCGCCGACTCGGTGCTGCGCCTGGTCGACGGCAACATGTCGACCCGCTCCGACCGCTTCGGCCCGCACGGCTTCACGTCGCTCGACGAGGCGCTGCGCTGGCTGGACGACGAGTCCAGCTTCATCACGGCGGCGCTGCGGCACGCCGAGGGCGTCAACCAGGCGGCGGTGCTGAACCTGCTGGGCGCGCTGTGCGACTACTGCCTGCTGCGCGGCGACCTCTACCGCCTAGGCGAGATCAGCGAACTCGCCCAGGCCGTCGACCAGGGCCTGCTGATCCGCTCGGTCCAGTGGCGCACGGGCATCGCGGCCCGCCAGCTGGGCGAGCTGGACAAGGCACGCACGACCCTGACGTCCGTGGTGGATCTGTATCGGGAGGCGCATCACGACGCGGGCGCGGCGAGAGCCCTGTGCTCGCTCGGCATCACGTTGCACCACCAGGGCAATCTGACGGAGGCGGCGGCGCGGCTGCGCGAGGCCCTCGACATGCAGGCCGCGCCGGCGCTGGCCACGGACCGGGCCTGGACGATGCACGCACTGGCGGCGGTGGAACGCGACCGCGCCCACCTCGCCGAGGCCCTGGACCTGCTGAACCGCTCCCTGGAACTGCACCGCGCCGGCGAGTCCCTGCACGGCGAGGCCTGGGCCCACTTCCAGCTCGGCCAGCTGTACCTGCGCCTCGGCGACGTCCCCCGCGCGGAGAGCGAACTACGGGCGGCCCTTGAGCTGTACGGCCGTACGCGCGACGCCCGTGGCCAGGCGTGGGCCCTGACCCAGCTGGCCCGGGCCCGGCTGGTCGCGGGCGACGCGTCGCTGGCGGTGGAGGAGCTGCGCCGGGCGGCGGTCCGGCACCGCGACAACGAGGACGCGCGCGGCGAGGCCTGGACGCTGTACTACCTGGGGCAGGCGCTGGAGGAGTCCGGCAGCCTGGACCAGGCGGTCAGGGAACTGGAGCGCTCACGGACGATGTTCTCCCGGATGCGGGACGTGTACGGCCTGGCCTGCGCGCGGCACCACTCGGCGCGGGCGACGAGAGATCAGCGGGCGGCCCAGACCGGCTCCCTGCGGAACTCCGGTTTCGCCCGGCAGCTGCTGGTCGACGCCCGCGCCGACTTCCAGCGCATCGGGGTGGCGCACGGGGAGGCGTGGACGTGCCTGGAGCTGGCGGTGGTGGACGCGGGCAACGCCCGCACGGCCCAGGCGCTCGCCCTGTGCGACGAGGCGGTCGGCCTCTTCGCCTCGTACGGCGACCGCCGGGGCGAGGACTGGGCTCACTTCCTGCGCTGCACGCTGTTGCCGTACGCCTCTCCGGGGGGTGCCGAGGTCGGTACGGCGGTGGCGCAGGAGGAACTGGCGCAACTGGCCCGAGCCGGGCATCCGGCTCGGGACCGGAAGCTGGACGACTTCGTGGAGGCGTATCAGCTGTTGCTGGAACGGGGCGTGGAGCTGGAGGCGGGATGGCAGGCGTGGCGCCTGGGGATGGTGCCCAGCCGACATGCCCGGGAGGTGATGGGGGTGCCGGTGGCCACGGTGTCGTGAGACCCGCGTCACACAGCGGGTCGGCCGACGGACAGGCCAGCCCTGGCGACGGCTCACGGTCAGCGGTGGCCCCCACCGGGGTGGGGGTCACCCCGGTGAAGGCAATCGCCCCGGTGGGTGGCCGTCGAGGTGAGGGGCCGCCTCCGGGGCGTCGCTCAGCCCTGGGTGGGTGACGTCTTGCCCGACGTACCCGTCGCCGCCGTGTCCTTGCCGGAGGCCCCCGTCGGGTCCGGGGCCTCCTTGAAGTCGACTCGGCCCATGTGCCGGTTCATGGACTTCATCAGGCCCCAGACGGCCAGGGCCATCACCGCGAAGACGATGAAGCCGAGGACGCCGGGGGTCACCTTGTCCTCGTCGACCTCCTTGGCGAGGGTGACGAGGTGGGTCATTGCCAGGCTCGCGCTTGCGCTCATGTCAGGCATTGTCGCGGATGCCCGCAAAGAGGTCGTCCTCGGGGAGGGAGGTATCCACGAGGGACTTCGCGAGCTCGTACTCCTCGGTCGGCCAGACCTCCCTCTGGAGCTCCAGCGGCACCCGGAACCAGCCCCCGTCGGGGTCGATCTGCGTGGCGTGCGCGATCAGCGCCTTGTCGCGGATCTCGAAGAAGTCCGCGCACGGGACGTGTGTGGTGAGCGTGCGGTCCTTGGTGCCGAATTCGTCCCAGCGCTTGAGCCACTCCCCGTAGGGCGACTCCAGGCCTCGGTCGAGCATGGCCTGGTGCAGCGCCTCGGTGCGCGGGCGGTTGAAGCCCTGGTTGTAGTACACCTTCAGCGGCTGGTACGCCGGTCCGTACTCGGACTCCGGGTACTTCTCGGTGTCCGCCGCGCCCTCGAACGCCACCATCGAGATCTTGTGGGTCATGATGTGGTCGGGGTGCGGGTAACCACCGTTCTCGTCGTAGGTGGTGATCACCTGGGGCCGGAAGGAGCGGATCTTCTTCACCAGCTCACCGGCCGCCTTGTCGACGTCCTCCAGGGCGAAGCAGCCCTCCGGCAGCGGCGGCAGCGGGTCGCCCTCGGGCAGGCCGGAGTCGACGAAGCCGAGCCACTCCTGCTGGACGCCGAGGATCTCGCGCGCCTCGTCCATCTCTCTCTTGCGTACCTCGTGGATGTGCTCCTCGACGTACTTGTCGCCCTGCAGCTTGGGATTGAGGATGGAGCCGCGCTCCCCGCCCGTGCAGGTCACCACCAGCACGTCCACCCCCTCGGACACGTACTTCGCCATGGTGGCCGCGCCCTTGCTCGACTCGTCGTCGGGGTGCGCGTGGACGGCCATCAGTCGCAGCTGGTCAGTCAAGACTCAATCCTCGTTTGGTCGGCGCCCGGTGTGACCGGGTGCGAACGGCGGCTTCTATAGTGACCGAATCAGGGGGCGATTAATTCCGGGGTACGCCCCGGAAGCCCCCTTCGGGATCCTCGATCCCGCCCCGGCCGAGAGGACGATCATGAGCACGGCGAGCACGCGACTGCCTGAGGGCCGTTACGGCCGCTCCTCGGACGAGCGCGCCGACCGCACCCTCAAGGTCGTCGGCGTGACCCTTGGCGCGCTGCTCATCGCCGTGATCGGATATTTCGCCTACCACTACATCGCCCAGAACAAGATCAGCGCAGAAGTGATCAGCTTCGATCTGTCTGACGAGGCGGTGAAGGTGAAGCTGGCGGTCGAGAAGGACGCGGGCGCCTCCGGCTACTGCACGGTCCGCTCCCAGGCGGCCGACGGTGCCGAGGTCGGCCGGGCCGACTTCCGCTTCGACGGGGACGCCACCCGGATCACCGAGATGGTCACGCTGCGCACCACGGCGCCGGGCACCACGGCGGAGCTGCTGGGCTGCCACGCCGACTGACGTCACTCCTCCACACGGCCGCTGACCTGCGTTGACGTGATTTTGGGCACTAATGTCCTCCCCTTTCCGCCACTGAATTGTTAGGCTCGTGGTTTCGCCCACTCGTGAAGGAACATTCTTCTGGGTAGGGCGATGCTTTGTATTCCCAGTACCGACGAGGAGCACCTGTGACCCAGACCAGCGAGAACGTCACCTGGCTGACCCAGGAGGCGTACAACAAGCTCAAGGATGAGCTTGAGTACCTTACTGGTCCTGCGCGCACGGAGATCGCCGCCAAGATTGCGGCCGCGCGCGAGGAGGGCGACCTGCGCGAGAACGGCGGGTACCACGCTGCCAAGGAGGAGCAGGGCAAGCAGGAGCTTCGCGTCCGCCAGCTGACCCAGCTCCTGGAGAACGCCAAGGTCGGCGAGGCGCCGACCTCGACGGACGGTGCCGTGGCGCCCGGCATGGTCGTGACGATCGCCTTCGACGGTGACGAGGACGACACGCTGACGTTCCTGCTCGCCTCGCGCGAGTACGCGAGCGCCGACATCGAGACCTACTCGCCGCAGTCCCCCCTGGGGGCCGGCGTGATCGGGCACAAGGTCGGCGAGGACGCGGAGTACGAGCTGCCGAACGGCAAGAAGGCCTCGGTGAAGATCCTGAAGGCCGAGCCGTACAGCGCCTGACCCCGCGGGCGCGGCGATGAGCCGCCCCGGCGCCGAACTCGGCCCGCCCGTTCCTGACAGCCCCCGGCGTCCACGCGACGCCGGGGGCTTCATCATGCCCAGGTCACCCCACGCTCAGGTCACCTTGCCGGGCACCGGAACGGTTCCCTCACGCCGTCGCCGAGCGGTACTTGCGCACCGCCAGGGTCCGGAATATGACGATGATCAGGGCCGAGTAGATCAGTGAGGCCCAGACCGGGTGCTCCATGGGCCAGGCGCCCGAGTTGGAGACCCCGGGGTTGCCGAAGAGCTCTCGGCACGCCTGGACCGTGGCGCTGAACGGGTTCCACTCGGCGATGTGCCGCAGCCAGGGCGTCATCCGGCTGGAGTCCACGAACGCGTTCGAGACGAAGGTGACCGGGAAGAGCCAGACCAGCCCGCCGGACGTGGCCGCCTCGGGCGTCCGCACGGACAGGCCGATCAGCGCGCCGATCCAGGTGAACGCATATCCCATGAGCAGCAGCAGCCCGAACGCGGCGAGCACCTCGCCGACGTTGGTGTGGGTGCGCCAGCCGACCAGCAGGGCGACTATCGCGAGCACCAGCAGGGTGAGCGCCGTCTGCACCAGGTCGGCGAGGGTGCGTCCGGTCAGCACAGCCCCGCGGGCCATGGGCAGCGAGCGGAAGCGGTCGACCAGCCCCTTGTGCATGTCCTCGGCGATGCCCGCGCCCGCGCCGGCCGTGGCGAAGGTGACGGTCTGGGCGAAGATGCCCGCCATCAGGAACTCGCGGTAGACGGCGGAGTCCGTGGTGCCGCCGATGTTCATGGAGCCGCCGAACACATAGCTGAACAGCACCACGAACATGATTGGCTGGAACAGCCCGAAAATGATCATCTCAGGGATCCGGGACATCCGGATCAGGTTGCGCTTGGCGACGACCAGGGAGTCCCGGACGGACTGGCCGAGCGGGTGCGGGCGCGCGGCCCGGGGTGCGGCGTCGGTGACGGCACTCACTTGACGGACTCCTTCTTGCGCTTGCGGCCCCTGGCGTCGGCGGACGTACCGCTCTCGTCGCCCTGCTCCTCGTCCTTGGTCTCGGCGACGTGTCCCGTAAGGGAAAGGAACACGTCGTCGAGGGTCGGGCGGCGCAGGCCGATGTCGTCTATCTCGATGCCTCGGGTGTCCAGCTCGCGGATCACCTCGGCGAGGAGCTTGGCACCGCCGGTGACGGGGACGGTGAGCTTGCGGGTGTGTTCCTCGACGCTTGTGTCGCCCTTGCCGAATCCGGCCAGCACCTCGGCGGCGGCCGTCATGTGCTCGCGCTCGTGCACCACGACCTCGACGCGCTCGCCGCCGGTGCGGGCCTTGAGCTGGTCGGAGGTGCCGCGGGCGATCACCCGGCCGTGGTCGACCACCGCGATGTCGTGCGCGAGATGGTCGGCCTCTTCCAGATACTGCGTGGTCAGCAGCAGTGTCGTACCGCCGGAGACGAGCTGCTTGATGACCTCCCACAGCTGCTGGCGGTTGCGCGGGTCGAGGCCGGTCGTCGGCTCGTCCATGAACATCACGGGCGGTGAGACCACCAGCGCCGCGGCCAGGTCGAGCCGGCGGCGCATGCCTCCGGAGTAGGTCTTGGCGGGCCGGTCGGCGGCGTCCGCGAGGTTGAACTGGTCGAGCAGCTCGCCCGCGCGGGCCTTCGCGGCCTTCGCGCTCATCTGGTAGAGCTGGCCGACCATCTGCAGGTTCTCCCGGCCGGTGAGGTATTCGTCGACGGCGGCGAACTGGCCGGACAGGCCGATGGAGCGCCGCACCTGGTCGGGATGCTCGACTACGTCGATGCCCGCGACGACGGCACGGCCGCTGTCGGGGCGCAACAGGGTCGTCAGACAGCGGACCGTCGTCGTCTTGCCCGCGCCGTTGGGCCCGAGCAGGCCGAGGACAGTGCCCTCGGGGACATCGAGGTCGACGCCGTCCAGTGCCCTTACGTCACCGAAGGTCTTGACCAGGCCTTCGGCATAGATGGCGCCTGGCATATGAGTCTCCACGTCGTCGGGGATGGTTCGAAGAAAGGGGGTTTGCGGGATGGGTTCGGCCAAATGGGTGGTGCCACGAGACACACCATAACGCGATGTATCGCGTCTCTCAACGGACACTACCCGAACGAGCGACGAAGAGTTCGCGATCTTGACCCGACCTCGGCCTGACCTCGGCCTTTGTCAGTCGTGCGCCGCCCCGGCGGCTCAGTCGATGACGGTGTACCCCGCCTTGCGCAGGGCCTCGCCGACCTCGACGCAGTGCGCCGGGCCCTTCGTCTCCAGGTGCAGTTCGACCTCCGCCTCCGTGAGCCCGAGCCGTGGGTCGGTCCGCACATGGCTCACGTCGAGGACGTTAGCGTCCACCACTGACAACACCCCGAGCAGCGTCGCGAGAGCACCCGGCCGGTCCGTCAGTCGCAGCCGTACGGCCAGGTAGCGGCCCTGCGCCGCCATGCCGTGCCGCAGGACGCGCTGCATCAGCAACGGATCCACGTTGCCGCCGGACAGCACCGCCACGACCGGGCCCTCGAAGGCACCCGGATCGCTCAGCAGCGCCGCCACCGGACTCGCCCCGGCCGGCTCCACGACCAGCTTCGCCCGCTCCAGGCAGAGCAGCAGCGCGGTGGACAGCTCATCCTCACTGACGGTCCGGACCTCGTCCACCAGATTTCCGATGATCGCGAACGGCACGTCGCCGGGCCGCCCGACCTTGATCCCGTCGGCCATCGTCGCCGGGTTCTCGATCGACACCGGTCGTCCCGCCGCCAGCGAGGGCGGGTACGCCGCCGAGCCCGCCGCCTGTACGCCGACGATCCGTACATCGGGCCGCAGCGCCTTCACCGCGATCGCGATACCGGCCGCGAGACCACCACCCCCGATGCCGACGACGATCGTGCGCACCTCCGGGCACTGCTCCAGGATCTCCAGGCCGACAGTGCCCTGACCGGCGATGATGTCCGGGTGGTCGAAGGGGTGGATGAACACGGCGCCGGTCTCGGCGGCGTACTCCTGCGCGGCGGCCAGGGTCTCGTCGACGACCTGTCCGTGCAGGCGCACCTCGGCGCCGTACTCACGCGTCGCACTGATCTTCGGCAGCGGGGCGCCCTTCGGCATGAACACGGTGGAGTGGACGCCGAGCAGCGAGGACGCCAGGGCGACGCCCTGCGCGTGGTTGCCGGCGCTCGCGGCGACCACGCCGGCCGCGCGCTCCTCGGGCAGCAGGCCGGCGATCCGGATGTAGGCGCCGCGCAGCTTGAAGGAGCCGGTCCGCTGGAGGTTCTCGCACTTGAGGTGGACCGGGGCCCCCACCAGCTGGGTCAGATACCTGCTGCCCTCCATGGCAGTGACACGTGCAACGCCGGTGAGCATCTTCTGCGCGCCGCGTACGTCGTCGAGGGTGACCGGGGGCAAGGGGGCGGCCTCGCGGTAGTTCATGACTCAAGTCTCGCAGTTCACACGCCACGACAGCCGCTGTGACCAACGTCCGAGACTGGTTTGCGCAGCGCCGGTACGGCCTGCCTCCCGGCCGCGTACCCTGTCCCCCAACCCAGCACCCAGCATGAAGTGAGCCCCCGGCCATGCCCACAACACCTGAAATGTCGATGGACATGACGACCGTCGGTGACACCGGTCTTCTCGACGCGCTGCAGCACGAGGTGGCGGTGTTCGCCCGGCGTGCCGAACAGACCCGGCTCGGCGGGGTCGGGCAGGTGCGCAACTCCATGGACCGCGCCGCGTACCTGCTGCTCAACCGGCTCGACAAGGAGGGGCCGATGGGCGTCAAGGCGCTCGCCGCGAGCATGGGCATCGACTCGTCGACGGTCACCCGGCAGGTGGCTCCGCTTGTCGACACGGGCCTGGTCAAGCGGACCTCGCACCCCGAGGACGGGCGGGCGGTGGTGCTGCAGCTGTCCCCGCGCGGGTCGGCGCGACTGGAGGAAGTGCGCTCGTCGAGGCGTCAGTTGATGGCCGAGCTGACACACGACTGGGCGCCGGAGGAGCGCGAGGCGTTCTGCACGCTCCTCACCCGCTTCAATCACGCCCTCTCGGCCCGGATGGCGGTCCAGGGGGTGCCGGGGGCGGAAGCGCCGTCGGCTTCCTGAGCAGTCGGCCTGCTGAGCCGTCTGCCTGCTGTGAGCCGTCGGCCTGCTGAGCCGGGGTGCCGCGTAGCCCCACCCTGCGCGACTCTTGACCGAAAGCGCGCGCCTGCCCTCATATGAGAGTCCTCAGGTCGGTCTCAGGCAGGAGGGGCGGTGCGCGAACGGCAAGCGTCCCAAGGTGCCCGCCGGGTCCGGGAGTTCGAGGCGTTCGTCGCGGGGGCGGCGGGACGGCTGCTGCACACCGCCACGCTGCTCACCGCCGAGGTCCCGAACGCCAACCCGCGCGCGCGGCGCCTGCTGACGCTGGCCCTGGCCCACACGTACGCCTCTTGGGACCGGCTGCGCGGCGAGGATCCGTACGACCGCACGCGCGCGTACCTCGCCGTCCGCTTCGCCCACCGCGCCTGGCACCAGTACGGCGCCCTCGGCCGGGCCCGCCCGCACCCGGCCAGTACGCTCGCGGTCCTCAGCCCGCAGGAGCGCCTGGTACTGGTCCTCAGGCTGTACGAAGGAGTTGCCGAGGAACAGACGGCAGCACTGCTCGGACTGCCCACCGAACGCGTCCGCGCCGTCTGCCACCGGGCCATGACGACGCTGTTGCACCCGCCCCGGCCGCCCGCACCCTCGACGACGGGCGCGCAGGTGACGGCCTCATGATCGGGACGTCCCGGTGAGCCGGGTCGATCGGGAGGCCACCGCACGGCGGATCATGGAGCGGACGCCGCCCCGGGTACCGCCGGACCTGTCCGCCGACGCCGTGCGGCTCGGCGACCGTCTGCTGCGGCGCCGGACCCTAGCCCGGCGTGTGGCCTGGCTGCTGCTGTGCGCGGCGACCGTGGCGTTCACCGTCTGGGCACTGACCGCGCGTCCCTGGGTGGAGCCGCCGTCGGAGACGACTCCACCGCTCACCGGCTGGTAGCCGTCGGCTAGCCGAGCGCCTGCTGCAGGTCCTCCAGCAGGTCGTCGGCGTTCTCGATGCCCACGGAGAGGCGGACCAGGTCGGCCGGGACCTCCAGGGCCGAGCCGGCCGCCGATGCGTGCGTCATCCGGCCCGGGTGCTCGATCAGCGACTCGACGCCGCCGAGGGACTCGCCGAGGGTGAAGATCTTGGCCCGGTTGCAGACCTCTACGGCCGCCTCCTCGCCGCCCTCGACCCGGAAGGAGATCATGCCGCCGAACGCCCGCATCTGCTTGGCGGCGACCTCGTGACCGGGGTGGTCCGGCAGCCCCGGGTACAGCACGCGCGTCACGCGCGCGTGCCGGGTGAGCATGTCGGCGATCTTGCCCGCGTTCTCGCTGTGCCGGTCCATGCGCACGGAGAGGGTCTTGGTGCCGCGCAGCACCAGCCAGGAGTCGAAGGGCCCGGCGACCGCGCCCATCGCGTTCTGGTGGAACGCCAGCTCCTCGCCGAGCCCCGCGTCGCCGACGATCAGCGCGCCCCCCACGACGTCCGAGTGGCCGCCCATGTACTTGGTCAGGGAGTGCACCACGACGTCCGCGCCGAGCGACAGCGGCTGCTGGAGGTACGGCGTGGCGAAGGTGTTGTCGACGACGAGCCGGGCGCCGGCGTCCCGGGCGACCTGGGCGACGGCGGCGATGTCGGTGATGCCGAGCAGCGGGTTGGAGGGGGTCTCCACCCACACGACCTTCGTCTTCGGGGTGATGGCGGCCCGTACGGCCGCGGGGTCGCTGGTGTCGGCGACCGACCATTCCACCCCCCACCGGGCGACGACCTTCGCGAACAGCCGGAACGTGCCGCCGTACGCGTCGTTGGGGATGACCACGTGGTCGCCGGGGGTGAGCAGCGTACGCAGCAGGCAGTCCTCGGCCGCCAGTCCGGACGCGAACGCGAGGCCGCGGCGGCCGCCCTCCAGGGCGGCGAGGTTCTCCTCCAGCGCGGTCCTGGTCGGGTTGGCGCTGCGGCTGTACTCGTAGCCGCCGCGCAGACCGCCTACCCCGTCCTGCTTGTAGGTGGACACCTGGTAGATCGGCGGGACGACCGCTCCGGTGAGAGGGTCGGCCGTGTTGCCCGCGTGGATGGCGAGCGTCTCGAAGTGCTGACTGATGTGCCTGTCGCTCATGGGAACCGAGCGTAAGCGCTCGGCTGGGGGTGCCGCAGGGCTCGGCGGGGTATTTCCGGAGACGGCGGGTCCAGGTCACGGCCCCGGCACCGTCGTTCGGGAAGTTTTCCACAGGCCCGGCGGACGAGGTTGGCCAATTGTCGGCGGCGTCTGGTTCGCTTGAGGCATGGAAATTCTCTGGGTCCTGATGGGCTTGCTCATGATCGGCTTTGTGCTGGGTCCGCTCGTGATGCGCAGGCGCAGGGGGATAGAGCTGGTCAGGCCGGGCCACCCGGATGCCGCGGACCCCGCGAACTACGGCTTCGCACGGCAGGAGGAGCTGGACGTGCGCATGCCCGGCCCCGACCAGGACCTGCTGGACGTCCTGGACCTGGTGCAGCGCACGCAGGACCACCGGGCCGCCGCGCAGCTCCTCGCGGGGACGGAGGCGGAGGGCGAGCGGCGCTGGCAGCGTGTGCAGGCCTTCGCCGGTGCCGCGGCGCTGGAGCTCCAGCAGCGGCCGGGCGGCGTCAGCGAGACGCCGGGCGGCCAGTGGCTGCGGGTGTGGCGGGCCGAGGCGCCCAAGGACGCGGGCGGCGCGGCGGTGCACGCCGAGTTCCTGGTGCAGCAGGCGTGGCGGACGGCGACGCCCGGCACGGACGAGTTCCGGATCATCATGGAGGAGGCGAAGGCGGCGTGCGGCGAGGCGGCGCTGCTCGCACCAGGTGACCCGATCCCGTACATCATCGAGCTGTCGGTGGCCCGCGGCCTGGCCTACCCGCGCGAGGAGTTCGAGCAGCTCTGGCTGAAGATCCTGGACCGCGCGCCGAACCACATGGGCGCGCACTTGGCCGCGCTGCACTACTGGTGCGAGAAGTGGCACGGCTCGCGAGAGCTGGCGTCCCAGTTCGCGGAGGCCGCGGCGGCCCGCGCGCCGCAGGGCTCGCTACTGGCGGCGATGCCGCTGTTCGCGGTGTTCGAGCACCTCCCCGAGGTCAACCTGGTCGCCGGCTTCTACCAGAGCGAGGTCGTGACCAAGGCGATCCACGGCGCCCTGCACGCGGTGCACTCGGCTCGCGCCGACGACCCGATGCTGGCGCATGTGCGTCATCTGCTGGTGTTCTTCCTGGTCCGCTCCGAGCGCTGGGCAGAGGCGATGAGCCAGCTGATACACATCGACGGCCATGTGGGGGCCCTGCCCTGGACGCTGTCCCCGGACCCGGCCGCCGAGTTCGCGGTCTACCGGGCGCTGGCGGTGGCGGGCTACGAGGCGAACGGCGGCAGCCCGGCCACGCTGCTGCGCTGAGGGCGTGGCTGCCGGAGGCAGGCCGGTCCGAGGGACGCCACGCCAAGGGCCGGTCCACCGCCACACCGCCACGCCAAAGGCCGGTCCGCCGCCACACCGCCACGCCAAAGGCCGGTCCGCCGCCACACCGCCACGCCAAAGGCCGGTCCGCCGCCACACCGCCACGCCAAAGGCCGGTCCGCCGCCACACCGCCACCGGCCTGCCATGAACACGTCTTGCACGTCAACCCGCCGGTAGGCGATACTCCGCTTCCCCCCACAATCATGATCACGGCGGACCACGCCGGGCTGTGAGCCCACCTCACGCCCGCCGCGATCACCCGCATCACCCGCATCACCCGCATCACCCGCGCCACCCGTTTCACCGCATTCCGTTGCATTCACCGCATCCCGTGGGGGGACCCTGACCGATGGGCGCGACACTGCGCGCGCTGCGCGCTCTTGTGCTGCTCGCCGGCTTCTATCTGCTCGGCGTCCTGCTGCTGGCGGCCCTCGCCGGCGTCGACTACCTGCTGTACCTGCACGCGCCGTCGGGCGTCGCGGCGAAGCTGTACCTCGTCTCCGTACTCCTGGCGATCCCGCTGATCCGCGGCCTGATCATGTTGCGGACACCGAAGGAGGAGGAGGCCGCCGGTCTGCCCGTCACGGAGGCCGACGAGCCCGAACTCTGGCGGACCGTAAGGGAGCTGGCCGACCAGGTCGGCACCCGCGCCCCGTCCCGCATCGTGCTGACCGCCGACGTCAACGCGGCCGTCGCCGAGAACGGCCGCCTGCTCGGCCTGCTGCCCGGCCCGCGCCGCCTCTACCTCGGCGTACCCCTCCTCCAGGGCCTGACCGAGGCACAGCTCAGGGCGGTCCTCGCCCACGAACTGGGCCACTACTCCAACTCCGACACCCGACTCGCCGCCCTCACCGTGCGCGGCCGCGCCCAGATCCTGCGCACCATCGGGCACTTCGAGGAGCGTGCCGGAAAGACCACGGCACGCGAACAGGCCCGCCAGGAGAAGAAGAACGCCAAGGCGGCCGCCAAGGGCAAGAAGCCGCGCGAGGTCGACACCGGGCACGCGGGGATCACGTACCGCACCATGGCCCGCATCTACATCGCGTACGCCAAGCTGTACTTCCGCGCCACCCTGGCCGGCGCCCGCCGCCAGGAGTACGCCGCCGACGCCGCGGCCGCCCGCATCGCCGGCCGTGACGCCACCGCCTCGGCGCTGCGCGAGATCCCCGTCCTGGACGCCGCGTTCGGCTTCTACACGCGCTGCTACGCCACCCTCGGCACGGAGGCGGAACTGCTGCCGCCGCGCGGCGAGGTGTTCGGCGGTTTCGGCCGGATGCTGACCGCCCGCCAGCTCGAACTGGCCGGCCTGCGCACCGAACTGCCGACCGAGCCGACGTCGCCGTACGACTCCCACCCGCCGATCGCCGACCGGGTGCACCGCGTCGAGGCACTGCCCGCCGACA
This sequence comes from Streptomyces spinoverrucosus, assembly GCF_015712165.1. Classification (NCBI taxonomy): domain Bacteria; kingdom Bacillati; phylum Actinomycetota; class Actinomycetes; order Kitasatosporales; family Streptomycetaceae; genus Streptomyces; species Streptomyces spinoverrucosus. The sequence goes on from NZ_JADPZX010000001.1 coordinate 3,091,399, forward strand.
GCCGCACGGACGAGGGCAAGGGCGCCGCCCTCGGCCTGCTGTCCGCCCCGGAGCGGACCGTGGCGGCCCTGGAGGACGCGGTCCTGACGGAGGAGGTGCGGCGGTTCCGGCGTACCAGCGACTGGCAGGAACTGCTCGACGGCTCCATGTCCGGACAGCTCGCCACCCTCAACACCCCGCTGCACCGGGCCCTGGCCCTCTACACCAAGGCCCGCCCGACTCTGCCCGCGCTGCTCGACCTGATCGACGACGGTCAGCTCTGGCAGCTGGCGCGGCGCCTGCCGCTGTCCGGCGAGGCGGCGGCCGCGAAGGGGCGCGCCTTCCGCGAGTTCGTACGGCCCACCCTGTGCGAGTCGCTGCACAGCATGGTGCTGGCCGAGTTCAGCGCACGCGCGCGGGTGCGCTGGGAGTTCTCCTGGGAGCAGCCGGCGACCGCGCGTCTGCTGCCGGCGCCGGGCGAACCGGCGCCGGACCCCAACGGAGCACTGGATGCCGCGATCATCGCCGCGGTGGAGACCGCCCTCGCCGACCACCCGGACACCGGCCCGCTGCGCGCCCTGCTGCCCCCCATGCCCAACAATCCGGCGAACCGAGAAACGGACAGCTCCCGATGACCGTAGTGCTGTGGATCCTGGGCATTCTGGCCGTGCCCACACTGATCTTCGTCGTGTGGCTGGCCGGAGTGTTCCTGAAGGAGTTCTTCTCCGCCGGCTCGTCCGACGGCGACGACGACAACGGTGCCGAGGCGGCCGAGAAGCTCGGCCTGCTGCCCGCCGACCGGCAGAACACCGAGTACGCCGGCCCGCTGCCCGCCGGCTGGGAGGCCGCGCTCGGTGCCGTGCGGGGCGGGGACTGGAAGGCGGGAGCCGAGCTGATGAGCGGCATCGGGCGGGACTGGGAGCGCCGGTCGGCGGCCGCGTACCTCCTGGCCGACATCGCGGCCGAGGACGACGAGTGGCTGCTCGCCTGGGAGTCCGACCGCCCGGAGGACCCGGACGCGGCCGTGGTCCGGGCGCGCAGCTCGGTCATCCTGGCGTGGAAGATCCGGGGTGGCAAGCGGGCCGACTACACGACGAGCGAGCAGTTCGCGGGCTTCCATCGGACGCTGGAGCGGGCCCGTGAGGACATCGCCCGGGCGGCGGCGCTCAACCCGGACGACCCCACGCCGTTCATCGCGGAGATCTGGGTCGCGCTCGGCCTCGGATATCCGCACTCCGAGATGGACAAGCTGTGGGCGGAGATCACGAGCCGTGCCCCGTACCACTACGAGGCCCACTTCTCGGCGCTCCAGTACTGGTGCGAGAAGTGGCGCGGCTCCAAGGAGCTGGCCACCGAGTTCGCCGAGCGGGCGGCGGCGAAGGCACCGCTGGGCAGTCTGCTGACCGTGCTGCCGCTGATCGTGCACTTCGAGCACGACGACTCGAACGACACCGAGGTGGACCGCACGCCCGAGATGGTGGCCCGGGTGGACGCCGGCCTCGCGGACGCCGCCGCGGCCGACCCGGCCCATCCGCGGCTGCCGGAGCTGCGTCACATGCTGGCCTTCTACCTGTCGCTGCAGGACCGGGACGAGATGGCGATCGAGCAGTTCAGGCTCGTGGACGGGTATGTGAATGCCCTGCCCTGGCGTTACCGGGGTGGCGGTGCCGACATGGCCGCGCACTACTGCCGCATACGCAACGGGTCCGCGCAGGTGGTCGCCGCCGAGGGCTGACGGACGTCCGGAATGCGGGGCGGCGCTGGGACGTTCATCCAGTGTCGTCCCGTAGAGACCGGGAAGGCCCCGTTGTAAGCCCGGGAAGAAGGAGCCCCGACATGCTGTTCGGCCGTACACCCACCCTGCCCACCCCCGAGCAGGCACTGAAGGGCCGCCCGGAGCCCGCCTTCACGGTTCCCGACCGCCACACCGTCCTCGGCAACCCGCTGCTCGGCCCCTACCCGGAGGGCCTGGAGATCGCCGACTTCGGCCTCGGCTGCTTCTGGGGCGCCGAGCGCAAGTTCTGGCAGCTCCCGGCGGGCGTGTGGACCACCCTCGTCGGCTACCAGGGCGGCCACACCGAGCACCCCACGTACGAGGAGGTCTGCTCGGGCCTGACCGGCCACACGGAGGTCGTCCGCGTGGTCTACGACCCGAAGGTGATCTCGTACGACCGCCTCCTGAAGACCTTCTGGGAGGCGCACGACCCGACGCAGGGCTTCCGCCAGGGCAACGACGTCGGTACGCAGTACCGCTCGGCGATCTATCCCCACACCCCGGAGCAGGCCGCGACGGCTGAGACCTCCCGCGAGGCGTACCAGCAGGTCCTGACCGGCTCGGGCTACGGCCGGATCACGACGGAGATCCTCCCGGCGGAGGACCGGCCGTTCTATCCGGCGGAGGGGTACCACCAGCAGTACCTGGACAAGAACCCGGCCGGCTACTGCGGGATCGGCGGCACGGGAGTGTCGTGCCCGATCGGTGTGGCGCCGGCGGAGGGCTGATCCCCGGGGTGACCCCGACGGTTCGCCGGGGTCACCCTGACGGTTCCCCGGGTTCCCCCCGACGGTGTGCCCGGCCTGACGGAGCCCTCAGGTCGACGACGCCGAAGACCCCGTCCCCGCTCGCGTCGCGTCCCTCCCCCAGCTGGCCAGCAGGCGGAGGGCCTCCGCGGACGGGGAGCCGGGCTCGGCGTGGTAGGTGATCAGGGACTGCTCGGCGTCGTCGATCATGCGGAACGTCTCGAAGGACAGGGACAGTTCACCGACGAGCGGGTGGTGGAGCCGCTTGACGCCGTAGCTCTTCTCCTTGACGTCATGGGTGGCCCACAGCCGCCGGAACTCCTGGCTCTTGACGGAGAGTTCGCCCACCAGGGCCGACAGACGCGGGTCGTCCGGATGGCAGCCGGCGTCCATGCGCAGAAAGGCGACCATGTCGGACGCCTTCTGGTCCCAGTCCACGAACAGCTCGCGGTACTCCGGCTTCAGGAACACCAGCCGCGCCCAGTTCCGCTCCTGCGCCGGCAGTGCCGTCCAGTCCCCGAAGAGTGCCTCGGCCATCCGGTTCCAGGCCAGGAGGTCCGAGCGACGGCCCACGATGTAGGCCGGGACGCTCTCGATCGAGTCCAGCAGCTGCTGCAGCGCGACCCTGACCTGCTGGTTGCGTGCGGCCGGCTTCTTCTTGTGCTGCTTGGGCTTGGCCAGGTGTGTGAGGTGGGCATGCTCGGCGTCGGTCAGCCGTAGCGCCCGCGCGATCGCGTCCAGCACCTCCGCCGAGACGTTCCGCCCGTTGCCCTGCTCCAGCCGCGTGTAGTACGCCACCGACACCCCGGCCAGCTGGGCCAGCTCCTCGCGGCGCAGTCCCGGGACCCTGCGGTGCCGTCCGTAGTCCGGCAGCCCCACGTCCTCCGGCTTCAGCCGGGCCCGTCGGCTGCGCAGAAACTCGCTGAGCTCGGCGCGCCGGTCCAGGCTGCCGGCGGGCTCCTGCACGGGCGCGCCAGGTCCACCGCCGGGCTCCGGCACGGGCAGGGGCTGTTCGTCCATACGTCCAGTATTCACGGTCGTACGCACACGAGCCTGTCCCCGCCAGTGGTAGGCACAGCGGACGTACGCAAAGCCGTGACCTGGGTGGATGCGCGATCCGGCGGCAGCCTGGATGGCGTGCCCGGTCGGAAGGCAGCCGGGCGCGATCACATCGCTAGGAGACCCCCGGCATGACCACTGTCACCGCATACGCCGCCCCCGCCGCCAAGGCTCCGCTGGAGCGGACCACGATCGAGCGGCGGGAGGTCGGTGAGTTCGATGTCCTGATCGACATCAAGTACGCCGGAATCTGTCACTCCGACATTCACCAGGCCCGTGAGGGCTGGGGTGAGGCCATCTTCCCGATGGTGCCCGGCCACGAGATCGCCGGCGTCGTCGCCGAGGTCGGGCCCGGTGTCACCGGGTTCGCCGTCGGCGACCGGGTGGGCGTCGGCTGCATGGTCGACTCCTGCCGTGAGTGCGAGAACTGCAAGGCCGGTCAGGAGCAGTACTGCACCGGCACCGGCATGGTCGGCACGTACAACGCCCTCGACAAGAACGGTGAGCCGACCTACGGCGGCTACTCGCAGAAGATCGTCGTCGACGAGAACTACGTCGTGCGCATCCCCGAGGGCCTGTCCCTGGACGAGGCCGCGCCGCTGCTGTGCGCCGGCATCACCACGTACTCCCCGCTGAAGCACTGGAACGTCGGCCCCGGCAAGAAGGTCGCCGTCCTCGGCATGGGCGGTCTCGGCCACATGGCCGTGAAGATCGCCCACCACCTGGGCGCCGAGGTCACCGTCCTGTCCCAGTCCCTGCGCAAGCAGGAGGACGGGCTGAAGCTGGGCGCCGACCACTACTACGCCACCAGCGACCCCAAGACCTTCGAGGAGCTGGCGGGCACCTTCGACGTCATCCTGTCGACGGTCTCGGCCCCGCTGGACTTCGGCGCCTACCTCGGGCTGCTGAAGACCGACGGCGCGCTGGTGAACGTGGGCGCGCCCGAGGAGCCGATCTCGCTGAACCTCTTCCCGCTGCTCATGGGCCGCAAGACGCTCGCCGGTTCCGCCATCGGCGGCATCGCCGAGACCCAGGAGATGCTGGACTTCTGCGCCGAGCACGGCTTCGGCGCCGAGATCGAGCTGATCCGCGCGGACCAGATCAACGAGGCGTACGAGCGGGTGCTGGCGAGCGACGTCCGGTACCGGTTCGTGATCGACACCGCCACGATCTGATCGTTCGTGTGGCTTTTCGGCGGCCCGGTAGCCGGCGGAGCTACGGGCCGCCGACGAGCGAGGTGAGGACGCCGAGCGGGATCTCCAAGGGCGGGTGCGCCGTCCAGGAGGGGCGGGTCTAGCGTGGAAGTGAGGACGACACCGGTGGAGACCGGAGTAGCCCGGTGGAGGCCGGTGCGGACCGGAGCAGACCGGAGGAGGCCAGCCATGACGGTCCAGCTGAACCACACCATCGTCGCCGCCCACGACAAGGAGACCTCGGCCCGCTTCATCGCCGACGTGCTCGGCCTGGAGGTGCGCCCGCCGTACGGCCCCTTCACCCCCGTCGAGATCTCGAACGGCGTGACCCTGGACTACATGAACGAGCCGGGCGACATCACACCCCAGCACTACGCCTTCCTGGTCTCGGAATCCGAGTTCGACACGATCTTCACGCGCATCCAGCAGGCCGGCCTGACCTACTGGGCGGACCCGCACCACACCCGTCCCGGCGAGATCAACCACCGCGACGGCGGCCGCGGCACGTACTTCGACGACCCCAACGGGCACAACCTGGAGATCCTCACCCGGCCTTACGGAAGTGGGGGCTGAGGAACTCGGCCCGCGCTCGCACAGCGATCGGCACTACGCCACGTCGATGCCGAAGTCCCGGACCAGCGCCTCAAGCCCGCCGGTGTAACCCTTGCCGCCGCCGACGAAGTCCCAGTCACCGCCGGCGCGACGGCGGAAGGAACCGAGCACCAGGGCGGTTTCGCCCGACCGGCCGTCGGCGACGTCGAGTCGGTCGAGTTCGGTCATGGCGGGGTCCAGCAGTCGGATCGCGGCGTCCGTGAAGCCGGAGAGATCGGCCTCGGGATTCACGACCGGATCGACCGCGGCGACGAGGACGAGCCGGTCGGCTTGGGCAGGGAGCGCGTCGAAGGCCACCCGGATCGCGGTCTTGTCGGGTGCGGTGGCGGTAAGGGCGCGGACGGTGCCGTCGGGTGTCCGAGGGTTGTTGAAGAAGACGAAGTGGTCGTCGCTGAGGACCCGCCCGCCGCCGCAGACGAGTGCGCACACGTCCAGGGCGACATTCCCCGCCCACGACAGGCCCAGGACGTTGTGGTCACCGCCGTCGTCCGTCCGGTCCCCGGCGTCCGGCGTCGCCCGCCCGGTGGGTGACGCCGGCTGCGCACCGTCCCCGAGGCGTCCGCGGAGTCCGTGACGGTGCAGCAGGTCGACGAGTTCACGGCCCGATACGAGTTCCAGGGGCTTGCCGTTGGCGAAGGTGTGTGCGCCCGGCCCGAATCCGGACGTCGTGACCAGGACTCCCTTGTTCGCGCCGACGTCCTGCACCGTGCCGTACAAGTCCCGGACGGCCGTCGGGGGAACGGTGTTGCGGTAGCGCTTCACCTGGACGACGATCTTGCCGCCCCGGATCGGCGTGGGGTCCAGGGCGTCGACATCGACTCCGCCGTCGTTGGACCGCCGGGTGGTCACCGCCCGCATCCCCATCGCGCGGAACAGGTCCGCGACCAACGACTCGAAGGCGATCGGGTCCATCTCGTACAGATCCGGCTCCTCGTCGCTTCCGTGTGTGACCACGCCGTTCCCGACATCCGAGGGGCTCCGGCTCGGCCGTACGGCGGCATGGTCGTCCGGGCGGGCGGACAGCTGCCCCCGAAGGCCGTCCACGAGGCAGTCGGTGGGGTTGACCTGTTCGAGGTGCAGCTCCATGAGAACCGAGCGAGGAGCCATGACCGTGGCCAGGAAGATGTGCGTCCGGCGGCCGGTCACCGGATCGTGGTCGTCCACGAAACCGTTCAGCGCCACCGACTCCAGGACACCGAACTCGTCCGCGGCGAAGAGATCGTGCAGCACCAGCAGGACGCACTGCGCGAGGACGTTCCGGTACAGGGCACGGCGCTGGGTGACGGGGCGGGACGTCTCCTTGTCCTGGTCGGTGCTGGGCTGGTACCGCACCGACTTCGCCTCGGGGACCACGTCGTACCTCGGCAGCTCCCAGTCCAGCACCAGCTGCCGTGCCGCCGCGTCGTAAGCCGCCGCGACCTGACGAGGAAACCCCTCCGGCCAGACGGCGCAGGAGTAGAGGGCGGCGGAGAAGTACTGCACCACGGCCTCGGGGTCCTTGTCGCGCAGGGCATCCGTCATCCCGGCGACGCCCGCGTTGTGCCGGCGGATCTCCGCCAACTGGGCGGCGGCCCACCGGTCGTACTGACGCCGGTACTCCGACAGTTGCCGCTGCCGCTGGGCCTCCGCGGCCTGCGCCGCATGCCAGTCGCGTTCGAACCGGGCTCGCGCCTCCGCCTGCGCTTGAGCACGCCTGCCGGCGGTCCAGCCGCCGCCCTGCGCCTGATACTGGTTGGGGTCGGGCATACGCACCGGGGTCGCGAGCGCGCCGGGCGAGAACGGCTCCAGTTGTTCGGCGCGCATGAGCGTTGCCGCCCTGAACGCCGGAGCCCGGCAACCGGTGACCAGCAGGGCCCGCAATACCTCGACCCGGGCGTCCAGTTCGGCGGTCCGCCGCCGGGCATCCGCCTCCCGCTGCTGACGGTACGCCGCCTGCTGCTCGCGTTGACTACGGGCGAGCTCCCGCTGGTACGCGCGCTGCTGCCGCTCGTACTCCCGCTGCTGCCTGGCCTGCGCCTCCACCTGACGCTGCTGCTGGCGCTGCATCTCCGCCCAGACACCGATCAACCCATCGGAGCGACGACTCATCCCCTACAGGCCCTCCCCCAGAACACGGGCACGACGTGCCAAATCCGCCGACCCCCACAACCGGCGGTAATTGAACGACTTTATCCCGCAACCGCTCGTCCGCCCACCCGCTTGCCCCTGGCAAATCACCCTTGCGTTTGCCGCAGTTGACGCCAGACGGAGTGCTGAAGCACGAGAGCCCGCCGGAAGCTGGGCTTCCGGCGGGCTCTCGCTCAGGGTTTCAGCGAAGTCCACCCAAGGAACGGCGGGCGATCACTTGCCGTAGTACGCGTTGTAGATCGAGATCGTCGACTTGTTGTTCTTCTTGTCGGTGATCTTCGCGTGGAACGAGATCGCCTTGCCCTTGGCCGGGTTCTTGACGGTGATCTTGCCGTTCTTGACGGTGACCTTCTTCCAGGTCTGGCCGTAGTCGTACGACACCCACACACCCAGCGACTTGAGGTTGCTGCCCGCCGCCGAGCCCTCGACGGAGACCGGGAAGGTGACCGTACGGCCGGCCGGGGCGCGGCCGTCCAGGCCGGGCGGCGCGTTGAAGCGGACCGTGGACGCCGGCAGCTTGGCCATGTCGGCGGACGGCTTCTTGGAGCGGAACGTCCAGCTCGCGTCGATCCGGGTGGACGTCCCCGCGACCTTGGCGTCCCGCTTCACCGAGGTGGTCAGCCGGTACTCGGCGTCACCCGTCGGAACCCTGAACGCCTTGTCGCCGAAGAGCGGGTCGCTGTTGGTGCCGACCTTGACGCCGTTGCGGTACAGGGTCGTGGCCACCGAGCCGAACAGCGACGAACCGGGGTGCTTGGAGCTGTCGGCGAACAGCGGCACGTAGCCGTAGATGTCGTTGCCCTCGCGGTACAGACCGAACTCGGAGTTCAGGGTCGGCCCGAAGACCGCCTTGTTGAAGGTCTGCGTGTACGACTTGCCCGCCTTGAACACCCGCGGGTCGCCGAGCGAGTAGTACGCCTCGGAGAGCAGGTTCCCCTGGGCGTCCTTGCCGCCGTACTGCTCGAAGTCGAACGTCCACTGGATGCCCTGGGACGTCGACAGGTACAGCGTGCGGCTGCCGGGCAGCTTCTGCTCGACGGACTCACCGGCGTAGAAGTCGGCGGGGAAGACACCGATGGGGACGAGCGCGCCCGTCTTGCCGGAGGCGGCGGCCCCGAGGTAGCCCTTCACCGTGGCGAGTTCGGACTTGCTGAACCGCCGGACCTTGTCACCCTGGATCTTCTTGACGTTGGCGGTGGTCGCCACGTCGTACTCGGCGGCCGTGCCCTTCGTCCACTGGCCGCCCCAGGTCTGGCTGAGGCCGCTCGTGATCTCGCCGCCCAGGTGGGCCATCCGCAGATCGGCGAAGGAGCCGGCGCCGAAGCCGAAGCCGATGCCCGCGCTCTCCAGGAAGTACGAGACCGTCGCGGACCGGGGCTTGGCCGCGGCGTCCGGGACCGTGATGGTCGCGGACTTGGTCTTACGGGCGTCGATCGTCACCGAGGTGTTCTTGGTGACGGTCAGCCGCGGCTGGACCAGCCAGTCGAGGCCGCCCTCCAGGTTGACGAAGTCCTTGGCGATCCAGGCGTCCATCAGGTAGGTGCCCTTGGGCACGCGCATTTTGGTGGTGCCGGACGCGACGACCGGCACCTGGTAGGCGCGGCCGTTGCCCAGGCCCGAGTAGCCGAGCAGCGCGGTGTTGTAGTCGTCCGTGCCCTGCCCGTCGCGGCCGATGTGCTTGACCGTGACGTCGTACGACTCCATCTCGCGCTGCACCGCGGCGGCCGTGCGGACGCTCTGCCCGCCACCCGTCGCGGTCACGTACGCGGAGTACGCGCCGTCAAGGGTGCCGCCCAGCTTGGTGTTGACGGTCATGTCGACGGAGGCCTTGCCGCCCGCCGGGACGGTCACCTTCGTCGCACCGAGCTTGAAGAAGCCCGCCGGGGCCGCCTGGCCCTTGGGGTTGGTGGCGGTGACCTTCAGGTCCAGCGTGACGTCGGTGGTGCCGAGGTTGTGGTACGTCAGCGGCTTGGTGACCGGGGTGTCGTCGGTGTGCGGCCACTGCTGGACGCCGAAGCTCACCGACACCGGGTCGGCGACCACGGTCTGCTTGATGGCCTTGTCGACCTGGATGCGGCCCGAGCCCTGCTCGAACGGCGTGTAGGCGCCGCCCTTGGTGGACGCGGTCAGCGCGCCCTTGATCTCGGCGTACGTCCAGTCCGGGTGCTGCTGCTTGAGGATCGCCGCCGCGCCCGCCACATGCGGGGTCGCCATCGACGTACCCGAGATGGTCAGGTAGCCGGCCGGGTTCTCGCCGACCTCCTGGGCGATGGCGCTGCCCTTGGCGGCGGCCGCGGTGATGTCCACACCGGGCGCGGTGACGTCCGGCTTGATGGCGCCGTCGCCGACGCGCGGGCCGGTGCTGGAGAAGCCGGCCAGCAGGTCCTTGTCGTCCACGGCGCCGACGGTGAGCGCGGCCTCCGCGCTGCCCGGCGAACCGACGGACTCCGGACCGGAGTTGCCGGCCGCGATGGCGAAGAGGATGCCCTTGTCGGCGGAGAGCCGGTTGACGGCCGCCTCCAGCGGGTCGACCTCCGGGGTGTCCATGCCGCCGAGGCTGAGGTTGACGACGTCGGCGCCCTGCTCGGCCGCCCACTCCATGCCGGCCAGGATGCCGGAGTCGTCGCCGAAGCCGCTGTCGTCGAGGACCTTGCCGTTGAGGATCTCGGCGCCCGGCGCCACACCCTTGAACTTGCCGCCGGACTTCGCGCCGGTGCCGGCCGCGATGGAGGCGACGTGCGTGCCGTGGCCCTGCTTGTCGGTGGCGTCGGCGGCGGCGGTGAAGTTCTTCGACGCGACCACCTTCGACTTGAGGTCGGCATGGGTGGTGTCCACGCCGGTGTCGAGGACGGCGATCTTCACGCCCTTGCCGTCGTAGCCGGCGGTCCAGGCCTTGGGGGCGCCGATCTGCGGGACGGACTTGTCGAGGGTGGCCTTGCGGACCCCGTCGAGCCAGACGTGCGCGATGCCGGAGACGGTCTTGTCGCCGTTGGTGACCGCGTCCCACAGCTCGGGCGTGTCCTTGGGCGCGGTCTGCACGGCGTCCGCGTTCAGCGACTTCAGGTTCCGGCGCAGGGTGCCCGCGTCGCGGACGTCGGCCTTGGCGGCGGTGGCGGCGCCCTTGTAGCCGACGATGACCTTCAGGCCGTTCTTCTGGGCCTTGCGGGTCGCGGACTTGTTCAACTCGGTGATGTCGAACAGCCGCTGGTCCAGCGTGCCGGTGGCGACCAGGCGGGCCGCGTCGGCGGGTATCACGAGCGTGTGGCCGTTGGCCTTACGAATCTGCACCGGTATGTGCTCGCGGCCCTCGGCCCGGTCCACGCCGACGACCCGCCCCTTGGCGTCCACGGAGACCCGGTCACCGGTGATCAGGGTGATGCGGTGATGCGACGTGAGCTTCGCAGGGCCGTTCGGGCTCTGCTCCGGCTTCGCACTCGCCGGGCTGGTCAGTCCCGCTGCGAGGGCGACGGCGGCCGCGGTGGCGACTGCGGCGGCGCCGGCTCTCTTCACTTGTCTGCGCAAAACTCCCCCTGGAGTTGAGTAACCGGACGAATCCCCATTCACCCGGCCGGGGGTGGTTCCGCACACATGCTCGTGCAACCCCCCGGAATCACGCAGTATGCCGGGGGGTGATCAGCTTCCTCAATAGAGATGTCTGTCACGAGTTGGCCATAAAGACGAATGAACCGTGAACTCGCGATGGCCACGGCGGCGCGGGCCGCTACGAGTTGGCGTTCTCCTTCACCGTGATCCGTCCCTTGCGGATCGTCGCCAGCCGCGGGGCCTTCTTCGCGATGGCGGAGTCGTGGGTGACCATGATGAAGGTGAGCCCGAGCTCCTTCCAGGTGCGTTCGAGTACGTCCATGATCTCGTCGCGCATCGACTCGTCGAGGTTTCCGGTGGGTTCGTCGGCCAGCAGCACCTTCGGCTGCTTCACCAGCGCCCGCGCGATGGCGACCCGCTGCTGCTGACCGCCGGACATCTCCCCGGGCAGATGCCCCAGCCGCTCACCGAGCCCGACCGACTCCAGCGCCTCGGCGGCCCGTTCACGCCGTTCCCCGGCCTTGATTCCGAGGGGTACGAGGGCGGTCTCGACGTTCTCCTGGGCGGTGAGCGTCGGGATGAGGTTGAAGCTCTGGAAGACGAAGCCGATGTTCTCGCTGCGCACCCGGGTGAGCCGGGCCTCGGGCAGCCGGGCCAGGTCGGTCCCGTCGAGGACGACCTCGCCGGAGGTGGGCCGGTCCAGGCCGCCGAGCATCTGCAGCAGCGTCGACTTGCCGCCGCCGGTGGGGCCCTGGATGACCAGCCGGTCGCCGTCGGCGATGGTGAGGTCGACGCCGTCCAGCGCGCGCACGGTGTCCTTGCCCCGGCTGTAGTGCTTGGTGACGCCTCTGAGTTCGTACATGGTCAATGGCTCCTGGGTGGGGTTCGGGGGTGGTGCGCATCGGGTTCGACTGCGGGTTCGCGGGGGCTGGTCGCGCAGTTCCCCGCGCCCCCGGGCAGGGCCGGCCCCGCCGGCCGGGACGGCCCGTTACTCCACGCGCCGCAACGCGTCCGCCGGCCGCAGGCGCGACGCCCGCCACCCGCCGAACGCGCCCGCGACGAGCCCACCGGTCACGGCCAGCCCGACCGCGAGGGCGATGGTCGTCACGCTCACGGGGGCCGTGAGGGCGACGTCGAGCGTGCGGGCCGCGGCCTGCCGCCCGGGACCGCCGCCGAATCCACCGCCGCCGGGACCGGTCGTCCCGCCACCGCCGCCGCCCAGTTCGGCCTGCAGGGTCGGGCTGATCGCGGTGACGACGTACGCCCCCGCCAGCCCGAGCGCGATCCCGAGCGCACCGCCGACCAGCCCGTTGACGACGGCCTCCCCGACCACCTGCCGGGTCACCCGCCCGGACCGCCAGCCGAGCGCCTTCAGCGTGCCGAACTCCCGCACCCGCCGGGACACCGCGGAGGACGTGAGCAGTCCGGCGACGAGGAACGCGGCCGCCAGCACCACGATCGACAGCCACTTGCCGACGCTGGTGGCGAGGTCGGAGGCGGTGGACAGGGAGCCGGAGACGGTGTCCGCGAGGTCGGCGGAGGTCGTCACGGTCGTACCGGAGATGTTCTTCTGGATCGTGGACTTGACGGCGTCGATCTGCTGGGAGTCGGCCGCCTTGACGTAGATCGTGGTGACCTTGTCCGCCGAGTCGCTGAGTGTCTGCGCCTGCTTGAGCGGGATGTAGAGGTTGGCCGCCGCGTCCCCGCTCTCCGCGGTGGCGATGCCGATGACCTCGTACTTGACGCCCTTGATGGTGACCGTGTCACCGACGGCCAGCTCCTTCTCCTTGGCGTAGGAGGAGTCGGCGACGACCACCTTGGCGTTGGTCTCGGAGGACGTGAAGGTACGGCCGCTGGTGATCTTCGAGGAGGTCAGCGGGCCGAGCTCGGGCTCGGTGACGTCGGTGCCGAAGACGGAGTAGTTGTTGACGTCGAAGTCCGCGCCGCCGCCCTGGACCCGGCCCTCGCCCGGCTGGCCGGACGGCTGCCCGCCGCCGGCACCACCGCCACCCTGCTGGAACTGACCGCGGGTGAACTGGCCACTGACCTTGATGACTTGCAGGCTCAGCCCACCGACGGCGTTCGAGACGCCGTCCTGCGTGCCGACCTTCGACACGGTCGAACTCGCCAGGGTCTCGAAGCCCTGGACCATCACCCGGTCGCTGCTCTGCTCCTCGTCGGAGCCGCTGTCCTGCGCGTCGAACCGGAACCGCGGCCCTTGGGCCTGCCCCTCCTCCTGCGGATCGGCGGCCTTGGTGACGGTCATGTCGGTGCCGAGGCCGTACAGCGACTGCAGGACCTTGTCCTGTGCCTGACCCATGCCGGAGGACACGGAGTTGACGACGATGACCAGCGCGATGCCCAGCGCAAGGCCGGAGGCGACGACGAGGGCCGCCTTTCTGCGGCGGCGCAGTTCGCGCCTCAGGTAGGTGAAGAACATGCGCCGAAAGCTAGGGACGCACCGTGATGGCCGAATAAGGCCGGGATAAGAGAAGGATGAGAAGACAGGGATGACAAGCGGCAGGAAACGACAGAGGCCGCCCGGCGCGGGGCGGCCTCTGTCGTTGAGCGTGCGTCAGAAAGCGCGGGTCAGACGGCGGAACCGGCCTTCCACTGCTCCCAGCTCATGTTCCAGCCGTTGAGCCCGTTGTCCGGCGCGATGGTCTTGTCGCCGGTGTTCTGGACGACCACGACGTCACCGACGATCGAGTTGTTGTAGAACCAAGCGCCCTCGGTGTTCGGGTCGTTGGCACCCTTGGTGTCGTTCAGCCCGACACAGCCGTGGCTGGTGTTGACGCTGCCGAAGATGGAGTCGGCGCCCCAGTAGTTGCCGTGGATGAAGGTGCCGGAGCTGGACAGCCGCATGGCGTGCGGGACGTCCTTGATGTCGTACTCGCCCTTGCCGTCGTCGTCGGTGAAGCCGACCGTCGCGCCGTTCATCCGGGTCTCCTTGAACTTCTCGGAGATCACCATCTGGCCCTCGTACGTCTTGTTCTCGGGCGAGCCGGCGGAGATCGGGATGGTCTTGACGACCTTGCCGTCCTGCGTGACCTTCATCTGCTTGGTCTGCGCGTCGACGTAGGAGACCTGGTTGCGGCCGATGGTGAAGGAGACCGACTTCTGCTGGACGCCGTAGACACCCTCGGCGCCCTCGACGCCGTCGAGCGCCAGCTTCAGCGTGACGGTGGAGCCTTCCTGCCAGTAGTCCTCGGGACGGCAGTCCATGCGGTTGGCGTTGAACCAGTGGCAGGCGACCTCCTGGCCGCTGCTGGTGGAGACGGTGATGCCCTTCTGGACGTCCGCCTTGTTGGTGATCGCCTTGTCGAAGTTGATCGACACCGGCATGCCGACGCCGACGGTGGAGCCGTCGTCCGGCGTGAAGGTGCCTATGAAGCTGTTGTCCGGGGAGACCGTGGTGAAGGAGGCGTTCTCGTGGGCCTCCAGGCCCTTGGCGTCCTTCGCGGTCACCGCGACCTTGTAGCGGGTGGAGCGCTCCAGCTGGACGCTGGGCTTCCAGCTGGTCTTGTCGGCCGAGATCTCGCCCTCGACGGCGGTCCCGTCGACGGTCGTCATCGACACCTCGGTGAGCGTGCCCTTGCTCACGGTGACGGCCGCCGAGTTGTTGATGGAGGCGTTCGTCGAGCCGTCCTTGGGGGTGATCTCGATCTGGGCCTCGGAGGTCTTCTGCGCCGCCGCCTCGTCGACCTTGGCCTGCGAGGTGTCGTTGCCGCCGTCGTTGTCGGCGGCCTCCCCGCTGCCGGAGCACGCCGAGAGCACCAGTACGCCGCCGAGCAGTGCGGTCGCGGCCCTCAGGCCCCTGAGCCGCTTACTGTTCGTCATCACACGCTTCTCCATCGTTGCCGATTCCCCAGAACCCCAGGAGTCCCCGTCAAGAGATTCAACGCTACGACCGGTTCGTCCCGTTCCACTTTCCCTCGATGTGTGGGGCTCACCACGTCCGCCGTGGCGGGTGACACATGGTGCGGGTGTCGGTCCGTGCGCCCCTTGAGACGAATGAACCCCGGGCGGCGGTTGCCGCCCGGGGTCACGATTTTCCCAAGCCGCGTCAGCCGACCCGCTCTTCCTCTTCCTCGTCGTCCACATCATCGTCGTCGAGGTCCCAGTCCGGCGAATCGGGGTCGTAGTCCACCTGCTCGCTGCTCCAGGAGGCCTGCTGGAGTTCGACCCCGGGCACCTCGCTGACCAGATCGAACGGGTCAACGAGATACGCCAGCGCCTCCGCGGTGTCCTCCGTCACAGCGCTCTCGGCGTGTACCCGTTCCTCGGCCTGCATATCGGCGTCCTCGGAGATCCGCCGTCGCGCCGCCCGGATCACGGCCTCGGCGTCGTCGACCTGGAGGACGAGTTCCACCCGAAGCCGCACAAAACCTGATGTCTCTGGAGTGCTCATGCTCGGAGAGTACGGCCCGGGGGGCCCGCGACTTTCCCGCGACCCGCGACTTTCACTAGCATCGCCCCACACGGCCAATTCGCCAGCGTCACAAGGGGATCGATATTCCGTGTCATCCGCTCGTCGTCCGTTGCTGACCGCCACCGCCGCGGGCACCCTGCTGGGGGCCCTGTGGTTCGTCCCCTCCGCGAACGCGACGGCGGACGGCCCGACAAGAGAGCGGTCCACGGTGACGCAGATGACGCAGGCCAGGGTGGCGACCACGACCACCGACACGACCGGCACTCAGACCGACGGCACCCGGCTGGCCGACACCGGCAGCTTCGACAGCACCCCGTACGTCGTCGGCGGCACGTTCTGTCTGGCACTGGGTGCCGGATTCGTGGTGTATTCGGTGCGTCGGGAACGCCTCGGGTTCTGAGAATGTTCTGAAAAACTCGGCTTGACGTGTCCTTGACCTGAGCCTCATAGTCCGCTCATGAAGAGATCATCGAGGGCGCGCATAGGCGCCACGGTCGCCGTGAGCGCGTTGTCGCTCGCCCTCATCACCGGTTGTGGCGGGGAGTCGGACAGTTCCACCGACTCCAAGGGCACGGAGTCCTCCTCCTCTCCGGCTCAGGCCGCCAAGGCGCTCAGCGCCGCCGAGCTGGAGAAGCTGCTGCTCGCGCAGGGCGAGGTCAAGGGTTACAAGGTCGACTCGGGGGACGACACCCTCCCGAAGTCCAAGTCCGAGGTGAAGACCGACAAGGCGGAGTGCGACCCGCTCGCCTGGGCCACCGCCGGTCTCGCCCCGGGCGACACGGAAGCGAACGCCAGCAACAACGTCGCGGAGGACAAGGCGTCGACCGCCACCGCGCAGCCGGAGGACGTCGCCGACGCCTTCAACGTCAACATGACGTTCGTCGGCCTCTCGTCGTACGAAGGCGATGGCGCCGAGAAGGCCATGAAGGCCGTGTCCGACGGCGTCTCGGCCTGCTCCGGCGGGTACGGACTCACCGCCGGGGGCGAGAACTCGAAGGTCACCAAGGTCGCCACGGTGAAGGGCTCCGGGCTGGGTGACGAGTCGGTGGCGTTCGCCGAGGACGTCGACATGGACGGCGAAGGCACGGCCACCTTCCACACCGAGGTGGTGCGCAAGGGCAACACCATCGCCACGTTCTACACCGTGAACTTCGCCGCACTCGGTACCGGCGAGGCGGCCGAGATCCCGGCGGCCGTGGTCGAGGCGCAGGTCGCCAAGCTCAAGTAATCTCCGGGGCCCTGCCGGTCGTACGGCAGGGCCCTCAACCGTTCTACTGCAGCGGCCCGGTGACCGTCTCCACCGCCGCCACCAGCCGCCCGTCCCGCACGAACGCGTCGGCCGTGGCCAGGTCGGGGGCGAGGAAACGATCCGGCCCGGGACCGGCCACCCCGGCGGCCCGCACGGCGTCGATGACGGCCTGCGTGGCGGGGGCCGGGGTCAGACCCTCGCGCAGTTCGATCGCGCGTGTGGCGGCGTACAGCTCGACCGCGACGACCCGGGTGAGGTTGTCGACGGCCGTGCGCAGCTTGCGCGCCGCCGACCAGCCCATCGACACATGGTCCTCCTGCATCGCGGAGGACGGGATGGAGTCCGCGGACGCCGGTACGGCGAGCCGCTTCATCTCGCTCACCAGCGCGGCCTGCGTGTACTGGGCGATCATCAGTCCGCTGTCCACCCCGGCGTCGTCGGCGAGGAACGGCGGCAGGCCGTGGCTGCGGTTCTTGTCCAGCAGCCGGTCGGTGCGCCGCTCGGCGATGGACGCGAGGTCGGCGGCTGCGATGGCGAGGAAGTCGAGCACATAGGCGACCGGGGCGCCGTGGAAGTTGCCGTTGGACTCCACCCGGCCGTCGGGCAGTACGACGGGGTTGTCGACGGCGGAGGCGAGTTCGCGGTCGGCGACGAGGCGGGCGTGGGCGAGGGTGTCGCGTCCGGCGCCGGCGACCTGGGGGGCGCAGCGCACGGAGTAGGCGTCCTGGACGCGCGGGGCATCGCCCTGGTGATGGCCCGTCAGGCCGGAGCCCTTCAGTACGGCCAGCATGTTGGCGGCGCTGGCGGCCTGGCCGGGGTGCGGGCGGATGGCGTGCAGCTCGGGGGCGAGGACCTTGTCGGTGCCGAGGAGGGCTTCCAGGGACAGGGCCGCGGTGACGTCGGCGGACTTGTAGAGGGTGTCGAGGTCGGCGAGGGCCATCAGCAGCATGCCGAGCATGCCGTCGGTGCCGTTGAGGAGGGCGAGGCCCTCCTTCTCGCGCAGCTCGACGGGTTCGATGCCGTGCGCGGCGAGCAGCTCGGCGGCGGGGCGGACGACCCCGTCGGGGCCCTCGGCGTCCCCTTCGCCCATCAGGGTGAGGGCGCAGTGGGACAGGGGCGCGAGGTCGCCGGAGCAGCCGAGGGAGCCGTACTCGTGCACGACGGGGGTGATGCCGGCGTTCAGCACGTCGGCCATGGTCTGCGCGACGTCGGGGCGTACGCCGGTGTGCCCGGAGCAGACGGTCTTCAGCCGCAGGAACATCAGCGCCCGTACGACCTCCCGCTCGACCTTCGGTCCCATGCCGGCGGCGTGCGAGCGGACGATGTTGCGCTGGAGCTGGGTGCGCAGTTCCTGGCCGATGTGCCGGGTCGCGAGGGCGCCGAAGCCGGTGGAGACGCCGTAGACCGGGTCGGGCTTGGCCGCCAGGGCGTCCACGATCCCGCGGGCCGCGGTGAGGGCGGCCACCGCCTCGCCGGAGAGCTCGACGCGGGCGCCGGCGCGCGCCACGGCGAGGACGTCGGACGCGGTGACACCAGACGTCCCCACCACCACAGTGTGCATATCCATATTCAGGAGCGTACGCAGTGAATTCGAAGATGTCACGAGTGGGGGCGGGATGTGACCCTTACCGTGATGCGGGGACCGCTCAGCGGCGGCCGCGGAAGCGGCGGCGCTCGGGGGTGGGGCCCTCGGGGGGTGCGTCGGCGAGGCGTACGACGGGGTCGTCGGGTCCCTCGCGGCCGGCCACGACCGCCTTCGCGGCGCGGACGCCCTTGGCCTGGTACTGGGCGGCGTCGGCGAGCCGGAAGAGGCGGCGGGCGGAGCGGACGGGCCCGATGGGGTCCTCGGTGGAGGCGACACCGCAGGCGACACCGTCCCCGAGTTCCAGCTCGGCCGCGCGCCGGCACAGCTCGTCGGCGACCTTGACGACGTCGTCGGCGGGCGGACCGACGGCGAGCAGGCAGAACTCGTCGCCGCCGAGGCGGGCGGCGAGGGCGCCGGGCAGCATGGCGCCGCACAGGGAGAGCACGGAGCCGAACCGCTCGAGGAGCCGGTCGCCGAAGGCGTGACCGCGGGTGTCGTTGACGCGCTTGAGCCCGTTGAGATCGCAGACGACCAGGCTGACGACGACTCCGTCCCGGCGGTGCCGCTCGATGGCCTCGTCCAGGCGCATGTCCACGGCGCGGCGGTTGGCGAGGCCGGTGAGGGAGTCGCTGAAGGCCAGTCGGCGGGCCTCCTCCAGCCGCTCGGTCTGCGCGATCCCGGCGGCGACGACGGCGGCCAGGACGGTGGCGAAGTCGGCGTCGGCGCGGTCGAAGACGGGGGCGCCGAGGGGCCGGGCGACATACAGCTCGCCCCAGGCGCGGCCGTGCAGGACGACGGGGGCGACGACGCAGCAGCCGCGTCCCCTGCGCCGCAGCGCGGCGACCCTCTGGTGACAGAATCCGGCACGCCCGGCGGTGGGACCCTCGGCGGTCTCCACCCAGGCGTCGGGCTCGCCGCCGCCGGCCCACTGCTCGTGCAGGAACTCCGTGATCTCGGCGAACTGGTGCACCGGATAGGCCTCGTCCTCGGGAAACTCCTCCTCGCCCGCGGCCCGCTCCCCCACATTGACGAGCACCCGCAACCGCCCGAGGTCCCGCTCCCACACCGACAGCGCGGCAAAGCTCCCGTCCAACGCCCGGCACGCCCCGAACGCCGCGGCCCGCCACGCCTCACGCTCCGACTGCGCCGCAGCCATCCCCTGCGCCAACGCCACCACGGCCGCGAGCCGGTTGTCCTCACCCATCACTCCAGGCTAGGGAGGTTTGGGGGGAATGGGGATGTTTGGGGGGCGGTGGGGTGAGGGACGTGCGACGCGACGGAACCATCTGGACCGCCGAGGAACGTCGGGACCGCCAAGGGCCTGTCCGGCGGATCATGCCGCAGACGCGGGGTCTGGCACGCCGATCTGCGGCGTTGTCCTCGGTCGCCGACTCCCCCACGCTCGAACGAGCTCGCGCGGGGGACCCCCTCGCCCCCGCTCACCCGCGACGACGAGTCACCCCCGATTTGCTGCGACCTGATCCGCCGGACAGGCCCTGGACCGCCTGGCCCCGATCACTCCCCGGGCCACTCCGGCTTCCGCTTCTCGTTGAAGGCCGCGACGCCCTCCGCGCGGTCCCCCGAGAACGCCACCGAGCGCCACGCCGCGTCCTCGACCTCCAGGCCGGCCCGCAGGTCCAGCCCGTGCCCCAGCCGCAGCGCACGCTTCGCCGCCCGCAGGCCGACAGGCGAGTTCGCGGCGATACGGGACGCCAGCGCCAGTGCCTCCGCCCGGTCCCGGCCGTCCTCCACCAGTACGTCCACCAGCCCCAGCTCCCGCGCCTCGGCCGCCTCCACCCGCCGCGCGCTGAAGATCAGCTCGGCCGCCCGGGCCGCCCCCACCCGCCGGGGCAGCAACTGCGTACCGCCACCCCCCGGAATCACCCCCACCGACACCTCCGGCAGCCCCACCACCGCCGTACCGTCCGCCACGATCACGTCACACGACAGCGCCAGCTCGAACCCACCCCCCAGCGCGAACCCGTGCACCGCCGCCACCGTCGGCACCGGCAGCTCCAGCACGCCGGTGTACGCCCCTCGCGCCACCGGCCGCTGTCGCACCAACTCGGCGTCACTCAGCGAGTTGCGCTCCTTCAGGTCGGCCCCCACACAGAACGCCCGCTCATGCGTCGAGGTCAGCACGACCACCCGCACGTCCCGGTCCGCCCCCAGCGCCGCACACGCCCCGGCGACCGACCTGGCCATCTCGGTCGACACGGCGTTCATGGCCTTGGGCCGGTCGAGTGCCAGCTCCGCGACATGCCCGTCCGCGTGCCGCCGAACCAGCACGAACTCCCCGAACCGCTCCTCGCTCATGACACCCTCCCGGTTAACGCGGGTTAACAGCACTCGCCCCGATCATTCCAGCCCCACCCCTCCGGGGGAAGGCCGAGCCCACCGCGCGCCCCCGGTTCCCGACTCACCCCCCGACACCCCGTTCGAGTGACATCCGGCCCGACTCCCTCCCCTGCCCCCAGGGGAGCGCATAGCGTGCGCACCGCCACGGCGCACCGGGGGGCGCGCGAGCGCATCGGGGAGGGACCGCCATGAGGACCAACACGTCGACGGACATCCCGGCAAGGAACGGCCAGAGGAACGACACGAGACGCGACGGCATGAGCGAACGCAGGGAAGCGCCTACCGGCACGAACGGCCCCGTCAACGCCGCCGCACGGACAGCGGGCCGCGCACCCCAGCCTCAAGGCACGACACCACCAGGCCGCGCACCCCAGCCCCATGGCACGACACCACCACCAGGACGCGCACCCCAACCCCAAGGCACGACACCACCACCAGGACGGGGACACGCACCCCAGCCCCATGGCACGACACCACCACCAGGACGCGCACCCCAACCCCATGGCACGACCCCACCAGGACGCGAACCCCGACCTCAGGGCACGACATCGATGGGACGCGCGCCCCAGCCTGCCTCCCAACCCCAGGGCCCGAGGGCAGCCGGACCCGCGCCCCAACCCCGACCAGCCCAACGCAGGAACACGCCGCCAACCCCCCAACCCTGGACCCCCACCGCCCGCGGCCGCCACCGTCGCCCCCGCCCCCGCAAGGTCCTCCTCGCCGCGGGCGGCCTCGCTCTCGCCGCCGGTGTGCTGAGCCTCGTACGCCTGGCGTCGCCCGACTCCGGAAGCGGCGGGGTCGGAGCCGCGGCGACGGGACCCAGTCCCGATGCGGGGGTCGGCAGTGAGCAGGCCGCCAACACGGCCGCCACCCTCCCCGCCGACCCCGCCACCGCGGGCCCCTCCGCACCCGCCCCCTTGGGCAGGCCGAGCGCGATCCCCGCGCACGGAACGACGGCGACGCACACCACCCCGTCAGCCCCGAACGCGGGCTCACCGAGCTACGCCCACCCCACGACCCCGGCCCGAGGCGAAGCCACAGCCGCCCCGAACGGCCCGTCCAACCCCGGCAGCACCAACCGCCCCACCACACCCCAGCGCCCGCCCACGACCAGCCCCACCCCGTCACCCACCCCGAGCACGCCCACCCCACAGCCCGACGACCCCGGCCTCTGCGTACCGATCATCGACCTGTGTCTGGATCCCCTGGGCGAGCGGTGAGGCATGCGAGGCACGCCCCCGCTACGACGCCCCGTCCCGCCGCGTGAGCAGCCACGGCTCGACCACGCCCAGCCCGCGCACCGGCCGCTGCCACATCGGCTGGAGCGCGAAGCGGTACGCCGGCGGCTCCTCGCCCTCCTTCTCCGCGGTGGCCGCGGCCTCCGCCGCCTCCGCCTCGGACGCGGGGGCCTCGCCGGAGCGGATCAGCTCCTCGGCGAACGCGCTGTCGACCAGCACCGCGTCCCGTGGAGCTATCGACGTCAACCGGGACGCCAGGTTCACCGTCGTTCCGAAGACATCACCCATGCGGGTGGTCACCGTGCCGAACGCGATGCCCACCCGCAGCTCGGGCATCGTCTCGTCGTTCGCCATGGTCTCGATGAGCCGCAGCGCGATCTCGGCCGCGACCCCCGCGTCGTCCGCGGCGTACAGCACCTCGTCGCCCAGCGTCTTGATCAGCCGCCCACCGCGCGCGGCCACCAGGTCGGCCGCCGTGGTCTCGAAGGCCTCGACGAGTTCGCCGAGTTCCTCCTCCTCCAGCCGCCGGGTCAGCCGGGTGAAGCCGACCAGGTCGGCGAAGCCGACGGCCAGACGCCGGTCGACCATCTCCTCGTCGTCGCCGGCCTGCACGACCCGCCCGGTCGCGGCGGCGAGCTGGCGCCGCCAGACGTAGACGAGGAACTCCTCCAGTTCCGGCAGGAGCAGCTCGACCAGCGGATAGGTCACCTCGGTGCGGGTCATGCCGGGCTCGGGCGGCTCGGTCAGGCCCTCCAGGAAGGAGTCGATCTGCCACTCGGCCAGTCGGGCGGTGGTCTGCCCGGTGGACCGGGCCACCTGGATCGCCATCGCCTCACTCAGCAGGCCCGCCTCGACCAGACCGGCCAGGCGCCGCAGCGCCAGCACGTCCGCCTCCGTCAGCGCCCTGGCCTGGCCTATGTCGGCGAAGCCCATGGCCCGCCAGAACCGGGTGGCCAGCTCCACGGACACACCCGCACTGCGGGCCGCCTGGAACGGCGTGTAGCGCCGCTCGGCGCCCAGGATGAGCTGTTCGAGCCGCAGGGCGAGCGGGTCCTCGCCGGAGTCGGCGCCCTGCGGGTCCATTCCGGAGCCCGTGTCGTCGACGGTCACGCCTGCTGCCCTTCCGATCTGCCGCGGTCAGGTATCGACCGGCCCCAACTTTACGTCAGCTGTGCCCCAGGTCACTCCTCCCGGCACCACGGCTAAACCCCCCTCAAGTGCACGATGTCGCCGGCGCCGACCGGCTCCTGCACGCCCTCCTTCGTCGCCAGCACCAGCCGCCCGTCCCCGTCCACCGCGACCGCCTCTCCGATGATCGACCGGCCGCCGGGCAGTTCGGCCCGCACCACCCTCCCCAGCGTGGCGCACCCGGCGGCATACGTCTCGTGCAAGCCACTGGACACCGGATCACCCCCGGCGGTCCGCCAGCGCCGGTACCACTCCTCCAGCGACCGCAGTACGGCCCTCAGCAGCGGGTCCCGGTCCGTGTTCACCGCCCCGGCCAGCGCCAGCGAGCCCGCCGTGGGCACCGGCAGTTCGTTCTCGTGGAGCGTGACGTTGAGGCCGACGCCGAGCACCACGCCGTCGTCCGCCGCCCGCTCCGCCAGGATGCCGCCGGCCTTGCGTTCCTCGCCGCCGACGGTCACCAGCAGGTCGTTGGGCCACTTGAGTGCCGTGTCGACGCCCGCCGCCCGGGACAGGCCGGTCGCCACGGCGACGCCGGTGAGCAGCGGCAGCCAGCCCCAGTGGGACACCGGCACGTCCGTGGGGCGCAGCAGGACGGAGAAGAACAGGCCCGAGCGCGGCGGAGCGGTCCACTGACGGTCCAGGCGGCCGCGCCCGGCGGTCTGCTCCTCCGCGACCAGCACCTCCCCCTCGACGGCCAGGCCCTTGGCGGCCCGGGCCACCAGGTCGGAGTTGGTGGACCCGGTGCGCTGCACCACCTGCACCTCGGACCACAACCCGCCCTCCCGCACCAGCGCCCTGCGCAGCGCGACGGCGTTCAGGGGCGGCCGCTCCAGATCGGTCCAGCGGTTGTTCGGCTCTGATGCATCTCGGGGCGTCATGCAAGCCACCCTAGGTGTGGTAAACGCCGCACTGCTGATCGGAAGGCACCCCACTACGCTACGGATGAGTAACCGTCCCCCCTTTTGAGCAGGCAGGGAGCCGTATCCCGATGTCCGAGCCGGAAGAGCGTCAAGAGCGTCACGAGATCGACATCCACACGACCGCGGGCAAGCTCGCGGATCTCCAGCGCCGCATCGAGGAAGCGACGCACGCCGGCTCCGCTCGCGCCGTCGAGAAGCAGCACGCCAAGGGCAAGTTGACGGCCCGTGAGCGGATCACGCTGCTGCTCGACGAGGGCTCCTTCGTGGAGCTGGACGAGTTCGCCCGGCACCGCTCCACCAACTTCGGCCTGGAGCAGAACCGCCCCTACGGAGACGGCGTGGTGACCGGGTACGGCACCGTCGACGGCCGTCCCGTCGCCGTCTTCTCGCAGGACTTCACCGTCTTCGGCGGTGCGCTCGGCGAGGTCTACGGGCAGAAGATCGTCAAGGTGATGGACTTCGCGCTGAAGACCGGCTGCCCGGTCATCGGCATCAACGACTCCGGCGGCGCCCGCATCCAGGAGGGGGTGGCCTCCCTCGGGGCGTACGGCGAGATCTTCCGCCGCAACACCCACGCCTCGGGCGTGATCCCGCAGATCAGCCTGGTCGTCGGGCCCTGTGCGGGCGGCGCGGTCTACTCGCCGGCCATCACCGACTTCACGATCATGGTCGACCAGACCTCGCACATGTTCATCACCGGCCCGGACGTCATCAAGACCGTCACCGGCGAGGACGTCGGCTTCGAGGAGCTGGGCGGCGCCCGCACCCACAACACCGCCTCCGGCGTGGCCCACCACATGGCCGGGGACGAGAAGGACGCCATCGAGTACGTCAAGCAGCTGCTGTCGTACCTGCCGTCGAACAACCTCAGCGAGCCCCCGGCGTTCCCGGAGGACGCGGACCTCGCCCTCACCGACGAGGACCGCGAGCTGGACACGCTGGTGCCGGACAGCGCGAACCAGCCGTACGACATGCACACGGTGATCGAACACGTCCTGGACGACGCCGAGTTCTTCGAGACGCAGCCGCTCTTCGCGCCGAACATCCTCACCGGCTTCGGGCGCGTGGAGGGCCGCCCCGTCGGCATAGTCGCCAACCAGCCGATGCAGTTCGCGGGCTGCCTCGACATCACCGCCAGCGAGAAGGCGGCGCGGTTCGTCCGGACCTGCGACGCGTTCAACGTCCCGGTGATCACCTTCGTCGACGTCCCCGGCTTCCTGCCCGGCGTCGACCAGGAGCACGACGGCATCATCCGGCGCGGCGCCAAGCTGATCTACGCCTACGCCGAGGCCACCGTCCCGCTCATCACGGTCATCACCCGCAAGGCCTTCGGCGGCGCGTACGACGTCATGGGCTCCAAGCACCTGGGCGCCGACCTCAACCTGGCCTGGCCGACCGCCCAGATCGCGGTGATGGGCGCCCAGGGCGCCGTCAACATCCTGCACCGCCGCACCATCGCCGAGGCGGAGGCCGACGGGAACGGTGAGGCGACCCGGGCGCGGCTCATCCAGGAGTACGAGGACACCCTCCTCAACCCCTACATCGCCGCCGAGCGCGGCTACGTCGACGCGGTGATCATGCCGTCCGACACCCGCGCCCAGATCGTGCGCGGCCTGCGTCAACTGCGCACCAAGCGGGAATCCCTGCCTCCGAAGAAGCACGGCAACATCCCCCTCTAGCCCTGTTGGGAGCCGAGATGACGATCAAGGTCGTACGGGGCAATCCGACCCCTGAGGAGCTGGCCGCCGCACTGGCGGTGGTCCGGGCCCGCGCCGCGGCGGCATCGGACCTGCCGCCCGGCGCGCCCGGCCCGCGGGACTCCTGGTCCGACCCGGCCCGCATCGCCGGCCGGCACGTGCCCCAGCCGGGCCCGGCGGCGTGGGCGCGCACCTACTGGCCGAGCTAGCGGCAACGTCCTCGGGGGCGCGGGGAACCGCGCACCTCGGGGCAACCGGGGCGCCTTTTGAGTACCCGTACTCAGGCGCCCCCCTCGGCGAAAGCCCCACGCTGGGGGCATGCTGTGGTCCGACCCGGAGAACGAGCCGCCCAAAGAAATGCGCGACATGCAGGAGATGTTGCGGCGGCTGGGCGTTCTCATGGCGCTGGCCATGGTGCTCGCGATGATCGTGATCCTGGGATGAGCCACCACTCGGGTGACGCCGATACGCTGGCCGCATGACTGATCAGCCGCGCCGCCGACTCGTGCTCGCCTCCCAGTCCCCCGCCCGGCTCGGGCTGCTGCGGCAGGCCGGACTCGACCCCGAGGTGATCGTGAGCGGCGTCGACGAGGACGCCGTGACCGCGCCCACGCCCGCCGAGCTGGCACTCGCCCTCGCCGAGGCGAAGGCCTCCGTCGTGGCCGCCCGGCCCGACGTCAAGGGCGCCCTGGTGATCGGCTGCGACTCGGTGCTCGACCTGGACGGCGAGGCACTGGGCAAGCCGGCCGACGCCGAGGAGGCCACCGCGCGCTGGAAGGCCATGCGCGGCCGCGCCGGGACACTCCAGACGGGCCACTGCGTCTACGACACGCTGAGCGGGCGGTACGCGTCCGCGACCGCCTCCACGGTCGTCCGCTTCGGTGAACCCACCGACGAGGAGATCGCCGCGTACGTCGCCTCCGGCGAGCCCCTCTACGTCGCCGGGGCCTTCACCCTGGACGGCCGCTCGGCGCCGTTCATCGACGGCATCGACGGCGACCACGGCAACGTGATCGGCATCAGCCTGCCCCTCGTCCGGCGGCTGCTGGCCGAACTGGGTGTGGAGATCACGGAGTTGTGGGCGCCGGCGGAGGACTGACCGGCGAGTCGCCCGTGCCGCCGGTGCCGTCCTGGGGCTGGTCGGACGTGGGCCGCCGCTGACCGTCGTACGTCATCAGGAGCAGCACGATCAGGCCCATCACCACCATCATGAACAGGAACGCGTGCGGGCCCACCAGCCCCCAGGTGACCGCGCCCAGCACGCCGTGCACCACGGCCGCGCTGACCAGCAGGACACGCCCGAGACCGGCCGGGGTGCGGTCCCGCACGGCCACCAGAAGGGCGACCAGGCCGCACAGGGCGAAGTAGAGCCCGAAGGCCACGCCGCCGATCTTCGAGGACAGGGACATCACGTCCGGGTCGAGGCCCGCCAGGGACATGTCCTGGTTGTCGACCACGGTCCCCAGGATCCACTGCAGCCCCGCGATGCCGAACGCCTCGACGAAGAGCACCAACGCCACGATCCACGCCACCGGCCTGCGCACCACCGGCCCCCACCCACTTTCGACCGCCGCACCGCCACCGGGTGCCGTTACCCCGAGTACGTTCAAGTACATCGCGAACGCTACTAACGGGTAAACCGCGGGACAAGGGTTCGGCCGTGGGCAAAGAATCATTGGGCCATTCGTAGGGACTCGACAAAGAATCGGAGTGGGCCGCAGCACGCTCTCACAGAGACCTTGGCCACATGGGAAGGCTAGGGTTTTCCGGAGGAATCCTGCGTACCGCGCCACGACAAGGGATTTCGCGGGTCGAGCGAGCCTCGCATCACGCTCCGTGTGGGCAAGCTCACCACTGGGGACGGGTCGAAGTGCCGTGTCGGCAGTCCCTAAACTCGGCTTGTTTCAAGGAGGGAGCCTCAATCGTGCGCAAGGTGCTCATCGCCAACCGTGGCGAAATCGCTGTCCGCGTAGCCCGGGCCTGCCGGGACGCCGGTATCGCGAGCGTGGCCGTATACGCCGACCCGGATCGGGACGCTCTGCATGTCCGCGCCGCGGATGAGGCGTTCGCCCTGGGTGGTGACACCCCCGCCACCAGCTACCTCGACATCGAGAAGGTCCTGAACGCCGCCCGCGAGGCCGGCGCGGACGCCGTCCATCCGGGTTACGGCTTCCTGTCGGAGAACGCGGAGTTCGCGCAGGCGGTCCTGGACGCCGGGCTGATCTGGATCGGCCCGCCGCCGCACGCCATCCGCGACCTCGGCGACAAGGTGGCGGCCCGCCACATCGCCCAGCGCGCCGGCGCCCCGCTCGTCGCCGGTACACCCGATCCGGTGAGCGGCGCCGAGGAGGTCGTCGCCTTCGCGGAGGAGCACGGGCTGCCGATCGCCATCAAGGCCGCCTTCGGCGGCGGTGGCCGTGGCCTGAAGGTCGCCCGGACCCTCGAAGAGGTGCCCGAGCTGTACGACTCGGCGGTCCGCGAGGCCGTCGCCGCGTTCGGCCGGGGCGAGTGCTTCGTCGAGCGCTACCTGGACAAGCCCCGGCACGTGGAGACCCAGTGCCTGGCCGACCAGCACGGCAACGTGGTGGTCGTCTCCACCCGTGACTGCTCGCTCCAGCGCCGCCACCAGAAGCTGGTCGAGGAGGCTCCCGCGCCGTTCCTCTCCGAGGCGCAGATGGCCGAGCTGTACTCGGCGTCCAAGGCCATCCTGAAGGAGGCCGGCTACGTCGGCGCCGGCACGGTCGAATTCCTCGTCGGCCTCGACGGCACGATCTCCTTCCTGGAGGTCAACACCCGGCTCCAGGTGGAGCACCCGGTCACCGAGGAGGTCGCCGGCATCGACCTGGTCCGCGAGATGTTCCGCATCGCCGACGGCGAGGAGCTCGGCTACGACGACCCGCCGCTGCGCGGTCACTCGTTCGAGTTCCGTATCAACGGCGAGGACCCGGGCCGCAACTTCCTCCCCGCCCCGGGCACGGTCACCACGTTCCAGGCTCCGTCCGGTCCCGGCGTCCGCCTGGACGCGGGCGTGGAGTCCGGCTCGGTGATCGGCCCCGCCTGGGACTCGCTGCTCGCCAAGCTGATCGTCACCGGCCGCACCCGCAAGGAGGCCCTGCAGCGCGCCGCCCGCGCGCTGGAGGAGTTCCAGGTCGAGGGCATGGCCACGGCCATCCCGTTCCACCGCGCGGTCGTGAGGGACCCGGCGTTCGCCCCCGAGCTGACCGGCTCCACGGACCCCTTCACGGTCCACACCCGCTGGATCGAGACCGAGTTCGTCAACGAGATCAAGCCCTTCACCGCCCCCGCCGACGTCGAGGGGGAGGAGGAGCCGGGCCGCGAGACGGTCGTCGTCGAGGTCGGCGGCAAGCGTCTGGAGGTCTCCCTGCCGTCCTCCCTCGGCATGTCCCTGGCCCGCACTGGCCTCGCCGCCGGCGCCAAGCCCAAGCGCCGCGCCGCGAAGAAGTCCGGCCCGGTCGCGTCCGGCGACACCCTCGCCTCGCCGATGCAGGGCACCATCGTCAAGATCGCCGTCGAGGAGGGCCAGGAGGTCAAGGAAGGCGACCTGGTCGTCGTCCTGGAGGCGATGAAGATGGAACAGCCCCTCAACGCCCACAAGTCCGGCACCATCAAGGGCCTGGGCGCCGAGGTCGGCGCGTCGATCACGTCGGGCGCCGTGATCTGCGAGATCAAGGACTGACGGCAGCTCTTGCGACGTACGTTCCCCGTGCCCACCCAAAGGGGCGCGGGGAACTGCGCGAGCACCCGCAGACAGCCCGCACTCGCACACACCACAGCCCCTACGGCGAGCAGGCGCCCGGGCCCACCGGGCCTCGCAGACTAACGGCGCCGCAGATCGGCCACCCTGGCCCGCTCGCCGCCCGGCGTCTGTTCGCCGAGGACGGCCGCCGTGCGCAGGGCCGAGCCGGCGCCCGGGACCTGGCCCCGGCGCGGACCCGGGAGGGGCACGTCCCGGCGCTGCTGGCGCGCCGGGGTGCCCTCACCGCCCGCGTTACCGGCGTTTCCCGCAGCTCCCGTCCCGGCCACGGCGATCTGGACGCCTTGGTCGGCCAGCGCCTGCAGTTCGGTGGCGGCGCGGTCGTCGTGAACCGGCGGTTCGTCCGTGACGAGGCGGGTGATCACATCGGTCGGGACGGTCTGGAACATCGTGTCCGTACCGAGCTTGGTGTGGTCCGCGAGGACCACGACCTCCGCGGCGGCCTGGACGAGGGCCCGGTCGACGGATGCCGAGAGCATGTTGGACGTGGACAGACCGCGTTCGGCGGTCAGGCCGCTACCGGAGAGGAAGGCCCGGGACACCCGCAGCCCCTGGAGGGACTGTTCCGCCCCCGACCCCACGAGGGCGTAGTTGGAACCGCGGAGCGTGCCGCCGGTCATCACGACCTCCACCCGGTTGGCGTGGGCCAGCGCCTGCGCCACCAGCAGGGAGTTGGTGACGACGGTCAGCCCGGGCACCCGGGCCAGCCGACGGGCCAGCTCCTGGGTGGTCGTCCCGGCCCCGACCACGATGGCCTCGCCCTCCTCCACGAAGTTCGCGGCGAGGTCGGCGATGGCGGTCTTTTCGGCGGTCGCGAGATGTGACTTCTGCGGAAAGCCGGACTCCCGCGTGAATCCGCCCGGCAATACCGCACCGCCGTGCCGGCGGTCGAGGAGTCCTTCTGCCTCCAGTGCGCGCACGTCCCGCCGTACGGTCACTTCGGAGGTCTGGACGACGCGGGCGAGCTCACGGAGCGACACGGCCCCGTTCGCTCGCACCATTTCGAGGATCAACTGGCGACGTTCTGCAGCGAACACGAAACTGACAGTAACCCCAACGACCGTCTGCTTTCAGCAGTTTGCGCCGAATAACAGAAGTTGTTCGCACACAACAGCGGGAAGTGGTATAGGAGCCTAGTCCCGCCGCCTATGCCGAACGCATGGTCGGCAACTCCCCGTGACCAGCGAGGAGTCGCTTTCGGCCGCCGAAACGGTCAGGCCTCGGCGGTCACCTTCCGGGTGTGGAGCTGTCGTGCCACCTCCGCGATCGACCCCGAAAGGGAGGGATAAACGGTGAACGCGTTCGCGATCTGTTCGACCGTCAGATTGTTGTCGACGGCGATCGAGATCGGATGGATGAGCTCGGACGCGCGCGGTGCGACAACCACACCGCCGACCACGATCCCGGTGCCCGGCCGACAGAAGATCTTGACGAAGCCGTCCCGGATGCCCTGCATCTTCGCGCGCGGGTTGCGCAGCAGCGGCAGCTTCACCACCCGGGCGTCGATGACACCGCCGTCGACGTCGGCCTGCGTGTAGCCGACGGTGGCGATCTCGGGGTCGGTGAAGACGTTGGACGAGACGGTCTTCAGGTTCAGCGGCGTCACCGCGTCACCCAGGAAGTGGTACATGGCGATCCGCCCCTGCATGGCCGCGACGGACGCCAGAGCGAAGACACCCGTGACGTCACCGGCGGCGTACACACCCGGAGCCGTCGTCCTCGACACCTTGTCGGTCCAGATGTGCCCGGAGTCCTTCAGCCGGACCCCGGCCTCCTCCAGCCCCATGCCCTCGGTGTTGGCAATGGCGCCGACGGCCATCAGACAGTGCGACCCGGTGATGACCCGCCCGTCGGAGAGGGTGACCTCGACCCGGTCGCCCACCCGCTTGGCGGAGGCGGCCCGCGACCGCGCCATGACGTTCATGCCGCGCCGCCGGAAGACGTCCTCCAGGACGGCCGCCGCGTCCGGGTCCTCACCCGGCAGCACCCGGTCCCGGGACGACACCAGCGTCACCTTCGACCCCAGCGCCTGATAGGCCCCCGCGAACTCGGCACCGGTCACACCCGACCCGACCACGATCAGCTCCTCGGGAAGCTCGTCGAGGTCGTACACCTGGGTCCAGTTCAGAATCCGCTCACCGTCGGGCTTGGCGTCGGGCAGCTCCCGCGGATGCCCACCGGTGGCGATGAGCACCGCGTCGGCCGTGAGCGTCTCCTCACTGCCGTCCGCGGCCCGCACCACGACCTTCCGTGACCCGTCGAGGGCCTGCATGCCCTCCAGCCGCCCCCGCCCGCGCATCACCCGGGCGCCGGCCCGCGTCACGGCGGCGGTGATGTCATGCGACTGGGCGAGCGCGAGCCGCTTCACCCGTCGGTTGACCTTCCCCAGGTCCACCCCGATGATCCGGGCGGAAACCTCCTCCGGCGGCGTGTCGTCCGCCACGATGATGCCCAGCTCCTCGTACGAGGAGTCGAAGTTGGTCATCACCTCGGCCGTGGCGATCAGGGTCTTCGACGGCACGCAGTCGGTCAGCACCGACGCTCCGCCCAGACCGTCGCAGTCGACGACGGTCACCTCCGCACCGAGTTGTGCGGCGACCAGCGCCGCTTCATATCCGCCGGGTCCGCCACCGATGATCACGATCCGAGTCACGTACTCCATTGTCCCGCACCCTTCAACGTGCGACTGCCCCGGGGGCCCACCGGAGCTACCACAGGTACCCCTGACACGAAAGTGACACGCGAGCCGACTGCCGTACTCTCGATCCATGTCGCTCTACGCCGCCTACGCCGGCAATCTCGACGCGCGGCTGATGTCCCGCCGCGCCCCGCACTCGCCGATGCGAGCCACGGGGTGGCTGAACGGCTGGCGATTGACGTTCGGCGGCGAGCACATGGGCTGGGAGGGCGCGCTCGCGACGATCGTCGAGGACCCGATGGCCCAGGTCTTCGTCGCGCTCTACGACATCGCACCCATGGACGAGGAGTCACTCGACCGATGGGTCGGCGTCGGCCTCGGCGTCTACCGCCGCCTCCGCGTCCGCGTCCACACCCTCGACGGCGAGGAACCGGCCTGGGCGTACGTCCTCAACGCCTACGAGGGCGGCCTCCCCTCGGCCCGCTACCTGGGCGAAATCGCGGACGCGGCCGAATCGGCAGGCGCGCCGCACGATTACGTGATGGAGCTACGAAAGCGACCCTGCTGAAACAGAAGGCTCGTCGGAAACGACAAGACAACGATCGCAATCCCGTGACCTCCATCATCTACGCGCGTAGGACCAAACCGGCTACCCTCGTCGCGTGA
Organism: Streptomyces spinoverrucosus; assembly: GCF_015712165.1. Lineage (NCBI taxonomy): Bacteria > Bacillati > Actinomycetota > Actinomycetes > Kitasatosporales > Streptomycetaceae > Streptomyces > Streptomyces spinoverrucosus. The sequence continues at coordinate 3,124,178 of NZ_JADPZX010000001.1, forward strand.
ACGCTTCTCTTCTTCCGGACGACATCCAGGGCGACCCCTACGCCGCCGCCGACGCCGCCGCCGCGCGCCTGCGCGAACTCACCGGGGCCGAGTCCCACGACGTCGCCCTCGTGATGGGCTCCGGCTGGGCACCGGCCGTGGACGCGCTGGGCGCCCCTGAGGCCGAGTTCCAGGTCACCGAGCTGCCCGGCTTCCCGCCGCCCGCGGTCGCCGGACACGGGGGCAAGATCCGCTCGTACCGCACCGGCGACAAGCGCGCCCTGGTCTTCCTCGGCCGCACCCACTATTACGAGGGCCGCGGCGTCGCCGCCGTCGCGCACGGCGTCCGCACCGCCGTCGCCGCCGGCTGCAAGACGATCGTCCTCACCAACGGCTGCGGCGGCCTGCGCGAGGGCATGCGCCCCGGCCAGCCGGTACTGATCAGCGACCACATCAACCTCACCGCCACCTCCCCCATCGTCGGCGCCAACTTCGTCGACCTCACCGACCTCTACTCCCCCCGCCTCCGCGCCCTGTGCAAGGAGATCGACCCCACCCTGGAGGAGGGCGTCTACGCCCAGTTCCCCGGCCCGCACTACGAGACGCCGGCCGAGATCCGCATGGCCCGCGTGATCGGCGCGGACCTGGTGGGCATGTCGACGGTCCTGGAGGCGATCGCGGCACGCGAGGCAGGCGCGGAGGTCCTCGGCATCTCCCTGGTCACCAACCTCGCCGCCGGCATGACCGGAGAGCCCCTCAACCACGAGGAGGTCCTCCAGGCAGGCCGCGACAGCGCGACGCGGATGGGTGCGCTGCTGGGCCAGGTCTTGGCCCGCCTCTGACCGCCGTAGGGGTGTCGCGTCATGTCGTAGCTGTCGTAGCTGCGGGTACGTGGGGGCTGGTCGCGCAGTTCCCCGCGCCCCTTTTGGGACGATGACGCGAGGCACGACGGCGGGAAAGCCGCCCACGGCGGGAAGGGGACGTGCCGGGGGGTGTCCGCCCGCAGCGGTTGGCGCGTCAACCCGGGCACCTTTGTAGATGACCGATTCCGCGCCGTTCCGAGGACGGACACCCCCCGGCACGGCCCCGCACCACCCACCGAACCGCAGGCGCTGCAGCAACCCCCACCGAACCCGAGCAGGCCGCCGCAGGCACCCACCCGCACCCCACCACCCCCCCAACGAGAGGCTGACCGACCGTGCAAGACGACCTCCTCGCACAGGCCCAGGCATGGCTCACCGAGGACCCCGACCCGGAAACCCGCGCCGAACTCGCCCGCCTGATCGACACCAAGGACGTCACCGAACTCACCGCCCGCTTCAGCGGCACCCTCCAGTTCGGCACCGCCGGCCTCCGCGGCGAACTCGGCGCCGGCCCCATGCGCATGAACCGCTCGGTCGTCATCCGCGCCGCCGCCGGCCTCGCCGCGTACCTCAAGAAGCAGGGCCACACCACCGGCCTGGTCGTCATCGGCTACGACGCCCGCCACAAGTCGGCGGACTTCGCCCGCGACACCGCCTCCGTCATGACCGGCGCCGGCCTCCGCGCGGCTCTCCTCCCCCGCCCCCTCCCCACCCCCGTCCTCGCCTTCGCCATAAGGCACCTCGGCGCGATCGCCGGCGTGGAGGTCACCGCCAGCCACAACCCGCCCCGCGACAACGGCTACAAGGTCTACCTCGGCGACGGCTCCCAGATCGTCCCGCCCGCCGACACGGACATCGCCGCGGAAATCGCAGCCATCCCCTCCCTCACCACGGTCTCCCGCCCCACCGAGGGCTGGGAAACCCTCGACGACACCGTCCTCGACGCCTACCTGGCCCGCACGGACGCCGTCCTCGCAAAGGACTCCCCCCGCACGGCCCGCACGGTCTACACGGCGATGCACGGAGTAGGCAAGGACACCCTCCTCGCCGCCTTCGAACGCGCCGGTTTCCCCACCCCCACCCTCGTCACCGAGCAGGCCGACCCCGACCCGGACTTCCCCACCGTCGCCTTCCCCAACCCGGAAGAGCCCGGCGCGATGGACCTCGCCTTCGCCAAGGCCCGCGAGACGAACCCCGACCTGATCATCGCCAACGACCCGGACGCCGACCGCTGCGCGGTAGCCGTAAAAGCGGTGGACGCACAAGAGAACGACGCCTGGCGCATGCTCCGCGGCGACGAGGTAGGCGCCCTCCTCGCCGCGCACCTGGTCAACCGCGGCGCCCAGGGAACGTTCGCCGAGTCGATCGTCTCCTCCTCCCTCCTCGGCCGTATCGCCGCCAAGGCGGGCCTGGCCCACGAGGAGACCCTCACCGGCTTCAAGTGGATCGCCCGCGTCGAGGGCCTCCGCTACGGCTACGAGGAGGCCCTCGGCTACTGCGTGGACCCGGACGGCGTACGCGACAAGGACGGCATCACAGCGGCCCTCCTCATCACGGAACTCGCCTCCACCCTCAAGGCGGAGAACCGCACCCTCCTCGACCTCCTCGACGACCTCGCCGTCGAACACGGCCTGCACGAGACCGACCAGCTCTCGGTCCGCGTCCAGGACCTCTCGGTGATCGCCAACGCCATGCGAAGGCTCCGCGAGCAGCCCCCCACCCACCTCGCGGGCCTGCCGATCACGAGGGCCGAGGACCTCACCCAGGGCACGGACACGCTCCCGCCCACGGACGGCCTGCGCTACACCCTCGAAGGCGCCCGCGTCATCGTCCGCCCCAGCGGCACGGAACCGAAGCTGAAGTGCTATCTGGAGGTGGTGGTCCCCGTGGCGACGCACACCGGCCTCCCGGCGGCCCGCGCCAAGGCGAAGGACCTGCTGACGGCGATCAAGCGGGACCTGTCGGAGGCGGCCGGCATCTGACGAACCGGGGCACCCCCGATGCATCCCCTCGATGCACCCCGATGCACCCCCGCACCCTGATTCACCGGGAGTTGGGCTGCCGCATGCTCCCCGGATGCCCCACCCGTCCGCCGACCCCCCAGTATGGAACTGGTGTCCGGCGCCACACCTGACCCCCCAGGGGCGCCAGTCACCAGGCGCCCCGGTCACCCCCCCCTGATCGGCGCGCATAGGGGCCGGACGCGGGCCTCACTGTCGCGCGAGGTGCGCGCCGATCCCCCCAGATGATGAGCGCGTCACACCCGCGTGAGGTAACTGAAGCCCGTGTCCGGCCCCACACACGACTGGAGCGTGAGGTCGCCCCAGTACAGGCCGGCGGCGGGGACTCCGCGCCCCGGGGTGATGTAGTTCGCGTACACCTCGTAGGTCCAGGTGCCGCGCACGGTCGTGACCGTGACGCGGGTGCCGACGGGCAGCTCGGCGAACCGGTCGAAGCCGTTGCAGTAGTCGTGGCCGACGATCACCACGGTCCGCATCTCGTAGCCGTCCTCCTTCCCGATGTCCGGCCCGGCCCACTGCACCGCCTCCTCGCAGGCGTCCACCTCGTCCTGACCGCCGCGCGCGACGTACGACGACCAGTTCCCGATCCGGATGACGGCGCGCCCGGCGGACGGCGAGGGCCCGGTCGCGGCGACGCGGTCGCGGGACGCCTGGGAGGGGGTGCGGGAGAGATCGGGGCCCGTACGGCGTGAGGGACTGCCGGCGGCCGTGGGGCGGGGCGCCCGCGTGCCGGACGACGTGGCGGTGGGACGCGGCGGCGGAAACGACGGCGTACCGGAGGGAGCAACACCGGCGTACGCCGAACCAGGCGCCGACGCAGGTCCCGACGCCCCCGGGGTCTCCGAACCCCCGGCCCCCGAACCTGCCCCACCCTCCACATGCGCGACCGTCCCCCGAGGCAGCGCCGTACCCCCGCCGGAAGCACCACAGCCGGCGGTGAACAGGACGGCCGCCAGGACAGCCGCCACCCCACCCCCGACCCGGCCGGCCCGGCCCCGCCCACCGTGTGGCACGGGCCGCCGTGGCGACCCCGTCACCCGAACCGCCCGTTCACGTAGTCGGACGTGCGCTCGTCCTGCGGCGAGTTGAACATCGCGTCCGTGTCGCCGTGTTCGACGATCACGCCGGGTGTGCCGTGCGAGGCGAGGAAGAAGGCGCAGGTGTCGGAGACCCGGGCGGCCTGCTGCATGTTGTGGGTGACGATCACGATGGTCACCTCGGACTTGAGCTCGGCGATGGTCTCCTCGATGCGCCGGGTCGAGGTCGGGTCGAGCGCCGAGCACGGCTCGTCCATCAGCAACACCCGGGGTCGTACCGCCAGCGAGCGGGCGATGCACAGCCGCTGCTGCTGGCCGCCGGAGAGGGCGCCGCCGGGCTGCCGGAGCCGGTCCTTGACCTCGCGCCACAGCCCCGCCTTCGTCAGGCACTCCTCGACCAGCTCGTCCTTGCCGTCGCGGGTGGCCTTGATGGCGTTGAGCTTCAGCCCGGCGAGGACGTTGTCGTAGATGGACATCGCGGGAAAGGGGTTCGGCTTCTGGAAGACCATCCCGATCTCGCGGCGGGCGTGTGTGATGCGCCGCCCCCGGTCGTAGATGTCCTGCTCGTCGAGCAGCACACGCCCCGCGAGCGAGGCCGAACCGATCAGCTCGTGCATCCGGTTGAGGATGCGCAGGAAGGTCGACTTGCCGCAGCCGGACGGGCCGATGAGCGCGGCGACCTGGCGGGCGGGCATGGTCAGCGACACCCGGTCGAGGACCTTGTGGTCACCGAACCAGGCGGAGACCGCCTCGGCGCGCAGGGTGGCGGGGCCGCGGCCGGCGCCGACCCGCGGCTGGACGACGGTGTCCGTGAGGTCGGCGTCCGCGGTGGCGGTGCCGTTGATGTCGGTGGACATGGTGTGCGTCAACTCCCGGGCGTGTTCGGGTGGTTCAGAGCAGGTTGGGCAGCAGCGCGGCGATGGCGCCGGAGTCGGCGAGGCCGAGGGCGGCGAGCAGGGGAGCGGCACAGATCCAGGTCTGCCAGCGGCCCCAGAAGCGGTACGCGGCCACCGTGAGCAGCGAGGCGAGCAGCAGGGCCTGGGTCCACAGGAAGACCTCCAGCCAGGCGTTGCCGTCGGTGCCCAGCGCCTGCTCGGAGCTCGCGATCCAGCCGGTGGCGAGGTCGCGGGGCGGGTTGGGCCGGACGTCCGTGAGCAGCTTGGCGTCGACGCGCAGCACGCCGTTCGGGGTGTACGGCCCACCGGTCGCGGTGATGAGGGTGAGCCGTCCCTGTCCCTCGGTGGGCGGCGGGGGCAGCTCGTCGCCGGCCCGGCGCAGTCCCGTGACCTCGTACACCGACTTGCCCTGGCCGGTGGTCAGTTCCATGCGGGCGCCGACGGGCAGGTTGTGCAGGTCGTTGAAGGGGCTGCCGTAGGCCCACTGGCGGCCCATGACGACGACGGTGCCGGCCTGGCCGGGCAGCGGGGTGTCCCGGCGGTGGCCGGGGCCGGACATCAGCACCTCGGACGTGGTGCCCTCGGCGACGACCTCCTCGACGTCGAGCGCGGGGATGGTCAGCAGCGCGACGGGCGCGCCCATCTTCAGCAGGTTGCCCTCGAAGTCGCGCTGGCCCACGGGGGCGACACCGAGGGCGAGTTGGCGGCGCAGTTCGTCGTACGCGGTCTGCTGGTCGCGGGCGTGCTGGAGGTGGCCGACGATCGTGAGGTTCGCGGCGAACCCGAACAGTACGGCCGCCAGGACGCACAGGGCCGCCCCGGCGAGCGCGAGCCCGGGGTGGGCGGGGGGCCGCGGCGGCGCCTTGCGGGCCGGATGGGGCGCGGGCGGCGGTGGTACGGCGGGCGGGGCGGCCTCGGTCGGCGGGCCGGCCGTGGGTGGGGCGACGGTGGTCACGGGTGCGCTCCCTGGAAGCGGGACGGTGAAGACGAGGGGCGGCGGGGCGGGCCCGGGGCGCGTCGCGTGCGCCCCCGGACCGCCCGGCCGTCAGTGGTGCTGCGGGGTGTCGCCGTCGAAGGCCAGCAGGCCCTTGCGGCGCATGTGGATCACGAGCGCCGCACCCGCGCACAGCAGCGCGAGCGCGGTCAGGCCGATGGCGCCGACCTGGGCGCCGGTGGACGCCATCGAGCCGCCGCCGGTGCCCGTGCCACCGGTGTCCCCGCCGGCGGCGCCGCCCGAGTCCGTACCGCCGCTGTCGGTGCCGCCGTTGCCCGTACCGGCGTCGTCACCGGACGTCTCCGACTCGGACGGCGAGGGGCTCTCGGTGGGCTCCTCCCCGGTGGTGAACGCGAAGTCGACGGAGTGCCCGTCGGTCTTGTCCTCGGCCAGCGTCAGCACGTGGTCGCCGTCCGCGATGTCCTCGGGGACGGTGAACTCGTATTCCTCGACGGTGCCTTCGGCGTTCGCCGTGGCGTCCTGGAAGGTCTCCTCGCTCTCGGCGAGGGTGACGGTGACCGTGGCGTCCTCGGTGTAACCGCGGGCGGTGATCTTCACGGTCTGGCCCGGTTCGAGGCTGGGGTTCTCGTCGAGGGTGTTGCCGTCCTCGTCGGTCACTTCGAGGTCAGCGGGGTCCGTCGGGTCGGGGTCCTCCTCGTCGGTGCTGGTGAAGTCGAAGCTCGCTCGTTTGTTGGCCGAGCCGCCCTCGTCGAAGTACAGGCTCGTCTCACCGCTGATCGTGCGGTCGGGGACGGTGAACGCGTAGTCGACGATCGTGCCCTCGGCGTTCGGGGTGGCGTCCTGGAACGTCGCTCCGGACGCGGGGGACTGCGACACCTTGACCGTGGAGCCCGGCGTGAAGCCCTGGACGGTGATCTTCACGGTCTTCCCGATGGACAGGGTCGGATTGTCACCGAGGGCGTTGCCCTCGGCGTCCTTGGCGGTGAGCAGGTAGCCGATGTTCGCGGGCGCGGTGCCCCGGGACTCGCCGTAGGCGTCGGGGTCGTCAGGGGTGAAGACGGCCTCGTACTGGTGCGGGCCGCCGACCGCGGGCGCCTTGACGGTGAGTTCCGCCTTGCCGTCGGTGACGTCCGCCTTGCCGAGCGAGGTGCCGCCGGTCTTGAACTCCACGGACCCGGCCGCCGCCTGGGGCTGCACCGTGGCGGTGAGTTTGAGGTCGCCCTTGACGGGGACGCCGGTGGCCGCCGTGAGGCTGACGTTCGTGGCCTGCTGCTGGAGCAGGGTCCAGGTGTCGCCCGTGACCCTGATCCTGGCCTGGAAGACGGGGGCCTCGGTGCCGCCGCCGCACGCCAGGAGCAGCGTGTACACGCCGTCGAGGGAGCCCTCGGGTGTCCACCCCCGCAGCACCTCGCCCAGGGGCTTCCTGAACGCACCGATGTGCGGCTGGAGGTTCACCGTGAAGGGAGCCGTGCCGATCGGGGCCTTCTCCACACCCCTGGCGAAGGACGTCTGGACAGCGGTGTTCTGAGGATTGACGACTTTGAGGTTGAGCGAGTGCGGGGCCGCCGGGTCGGCCGGATCCGGGCATCCGCCGCTCGTCGTGACGGATTCGGCCAGCGGGTTGGTCAGGATGTTCCCCGAGGACGGGCTGAGCGTGAACTTGCCGAGGTCCGTGGCCGCGTTGGCCCGCCCCGAGAAGGCGACGATCCCGGCCAGGGCGGCGCACAACAGCGCGCAGCAGGTCAGCAGTGCCACCGGTGATCTGAGGTGCGCGAGTCGTTGGTTCATGTGGTGCTCCCCCCACGGGGCTGTGGTTGTGGATGGATACGCCGAGAGGGCCGGGCACCTGGACGGTGCCCGGCCGTTCGGCGGTTACGGGATGGTGATCAGCGCTCGCCCTTGAGGGACGTGCTGCCGCAGTTGCTGACGGTGCCGAAGCCGTACTTGGTGATCGTGTCGGCGGCCTGGCAGACCTTCGAGCCGGAGCCCACGAAGGTCTCCGCGATCACCGTGTCCGACAGCTTGCTGGTCGGGACGACGTTGAAGACGTCACGCAGGTAGGGGAAGGCCGGGTTCAGCTCGAGGTTCTCGTCGCGCGGCGCCTGGCCGTTGACGGAGCCGAGCACGGCAGCGCCGCGACGGTCGGTCACGGCCTCGGTCTCCTGGGCGGTGTACTGGGCCACGGAGAACGGGACGATGTCACCGGCGCTGTCCAGGACCCGGCCGTCGTTCTCCTGGATCGACTCGCTGGTCTGGACGCAGGTGCCGGGCGTCGCCTGGATGGAGCTGAGGAAGAAGGCGCGGGTACCGGACTGCGACTGCGGCAGGATCGGGGTGATCGACACGCCGTTCAGCGAGGTCAGGCGGCACTCGTAGATGTCCCTGAGCTGAATATCCGTCAGGTTGGTGGGCAGGGCGCTGTCCGAGCGCTTCGCCCAGCTCACGGCGTCCTTGCCGAACGGGATCCAGGTCAGGTCCTGGGTGGAGCTGTCGGCCACACCACGGGAGGAGCGGGCGAAGTCCACGCAGCCGGTGCTGGTGTCCACGGCGGTGCGCAGGGCGTCGATGCCGGCCGAGGAACCGTTGGGCCGGTTGATCACACAGCCGTTCGCCTTGGTCTTGATCGTGGCGGAGCCGGTGGCGTTCCAGGAGGCGATGATCTTGCCGTTGCCGTTGGTGACCACGTCGCCGAGGCCGTTCATGACGTCCTGGGTGGTGTCGGAGCCGACACCGGCCAGCTGACGGTAGTCGGTGATCGGGTTGGGGTCCGCGTAGGCGGGAGCGGCCAGGACACCGAGGCCGAGGGCGACAGCGCCGACACCGGCACCGATGCGCAGGCGGGACTTGACGTTCACTACGGTTCTCCTCCGTGGGAACGGATCGAGGAATGGACGTGCAAGCAAATCCGGATTTCTTTCGCCACCGACCCGTCGGCCGGCCGTGCAGAACAATTCCGCAAACCCACCCCGGGCGGCCACTAATTCCAGTCGCTCATCAGGTTACGAGTCCGTTTCCAAGATGACTCCAAGGGAATTCACGGAATCGTGTGCGGATTCCCCGGGACAATAAGCGTCCCGGGGAATCCGGAGACCGCCGGAAATGGTCAGCCGCTACCGGCCGCCCGGCGGGTGGAGAGCCACACCATCGTCGGACCGGCGAGTCCGGCGACGCCGCCGGCGACGAGCACGCCGAGCAGCACCCAGCGGATCAGCCCGAGCACCTCCGAGGGGGTGAGTCCGCCGGACTGGGCCACGTTCTGCTTGGCCGGGTCCGTCTCGGACGGGTCGGGCCGGGAGGTACCGGATCCGGGCCCGCCCGCGCCCGCCGGGCCGGTCGCGCCGCCGGCCGCTCCGGCCGGGTCGCCGCCGCCCAGGCCCCCGGCGCCCGTACCGCCGTCGAGTCCGCCGGCCGTGCCACCGCCGCCGGTGTCCGGGCCGTCGTTCGAGGCCGGGTCCTCGGGGTTCGACGGCTGCGGCGCGGCCGCCGCGCCCTTCTCCAGCTGGTCGGCGGCCTGCCGCGCCTGCTGACGCAGCGCGGTGGGCAGCGGGGCGTAGCCGTGGGGCAGCCGGCCCTTCGCCGTGCCCTGCGTCTGCCCCTGGTCGGCCGCGTAGCGGAGCACGTCGGCGTAGTCCTGCCGCGCGTCCTCGGCCTGGCCGAGCGAGGCCGCCGCGTACACCACGGTGGCCAGCGGGTATGCGCCGTCCTTCATCTTGGCGGGGTCGGGTGCCTTGACGCCGGGCACCTCCGAGTCGGGCATCTGGGCGACGGCCTCGAGCAGGGAGGTGTCGGTCGGCTTGACGTACTCGCCGTCGGCGTTGGGCAGGGCGGCGGCGTTCAGCTGGTAACGCACCGCGGACGCGTTGTCCACGATGCCGAACTGGCGCTGCTTTGTCGGGACCGGGCGGCCCAGCGGCGTCATTTTCGCCAGGGTGCCGGTGGCGCTGCATTCGTATGCGGTGCCGATGTCGCCACGGCGGACCTTCAGCGCCCCCTCGTGCATGTCGGTCACGTAGGGCACCACGTCCTGCCCGGTGCGCGTCAGCTGGATCGGGGTGGACCCACCGGGGCAGTTGAGGGTCGTGGACGTGAGATCCGCCTTGGGGAAGTAATCCAGGGAATCCGAGATCACTCCGTCTTCGTACTTGGGGTTGACCTTCATACCCCAGGGATCCTGTTCTCCTTCGATGAACTCCTTTGCATCGCGGTCCGCCAGAATGTAGTCCCACACCAGGCGAGCCGAGTCGGAATTCTCCGAGGAAACAGCCAGACCCAACGGGGCCAGCCGTTCGTTCGTGGCCAGATCCTCAAGGCCAGGATTGAGCTGCTGGAATTCGGGGTCCATTCCGATGGACCTCGGATTTCCGGAGACGTAGGTGGGAGTCTGCTCATTCGTCGGGACCAGGCTGCTGGGGTAGGACTGGGTGAGCACCTTGGCCAGCAGCCGCTGGTTGAGCTTGACGTTCTTCAGCGGCAGCGGCCGGTCGACGGTGTTGCTTCCCTCCCCGGTCCGCTGGTCGTACATCCACACGAAGCCGATGGTCAGGCCGTTGATCGCGACCGGCGCGTGCACCACCCCATCGGCCGGCTGGACGGGATCCACCGTCATGGCGAGCCCGGCCAAGGAGTCCGCCGACGCCACGGAGTCCCTGGCGTGCTGCTCACTGGACTGGGTGTAGGTGAACCGGTGAGTGCCGGTGGCGCACAGGTTCCCCTGCCACGACGTGATCGCGTCGGTGGCGAGCTCGGAGCCCATGATCTGGCGCTCCGGCTTGTCGGGGTCACAGTTGTCCGTGACCGGCTCGAAGTCGAGGCGGAAGGCGATGCGCTGGTCCCAGTTCGACCGGCTCAGCGAGGGCGACCTGAGAATCCTGTCCTTTGCCGGGTCTCCATTGGCATCGTGGGTACCGCGCGGCACCACCACCAGCCAGCACGGCTGTATCGCACCCGCCGACGTCCGGCGGGCGCCACAGCCCAGGGCGGGCTGCTCCACGGCCGACTTCACCTCGAACGCCATGTCGCCGCCGCCGTTGCCGTCGTTGGGCAGGAACGGGACGGCGTTCGTGTCGCCCTGGGTGAAGTACGTGGAATCCGTGGCGGCCGTCGTGGGATCGCCCTGTCCGGGCACCGGCCGGAACGGCACGAAGCGGGTGCCGTTCTGATCCACCGACGTCCCGGTCTCGGTCTCCAGCGGGTCGTAACCATCGGCGTTGTCGGACAGGAACACGCCGCGGCCGTCGCCGGGTTGCGCGCCGGCGGACCGGCCGAACTCACACTGCGTACGGTCCGGCCCGGACGCCTCGTCCCCCCAGCACTGCATGAGCGACAGGAAGTTCGTCCCCACGCCGTTGGACGGCTCACCGCCCTTCCACGTCACCCTGACGCCCTGCCCGTTCAGGCCCTTCGTCTGGTGCACGGTGACCTCGAGCTCGGAGAAGTCGTACTTCCCCTTCGTCCCCTTCTTGGTCACCGCCGAGCTCTCACTCGTGGCCGCCCGTGCCTGGCCCGCCCCCTCCGGCAGCGGAACCACGGCGATCACTAGGGCGGAGAGCAGGCACCCGACCCCGGCGGTCACCCGCCGTCGCCCGGGGGACGACGCCCCCCGTGTCCGTACCGTCGGCCATCTCATCAGAACTCCCCCTTACGGCGGGTGCGCGCCGCGAGGGCCCGCGCGGTGAGCGGCGGTCCGACGACCACCGCGACGAGCAGGACCGCCGACAGCGCCATCAGGGCGCCGCGCAGCCCGAAGGCGTCGCCGGAGGCGAGGCTGACCGGGTTGGCGGCGACGGAGGTGTCGCCGGTGCCCGTGCCGTCGCCGCTGACCAGCTGGCCGGTGTCGGGGTCGATGACGCCGCCCGACGAGGCCCCGCCGGACGCGGCACCCTCGGTGGCGTCGGGCTGCCCGTCGCCGTCCGTGTCCGCACCGCCGGTGCCGCCACCGGAACCGGCACTGCCACCGGAACCCCCGGTGCCGCCGGAACCGCCGTTGCCGCCGCCGGTGGAGCCGGAGCCGCCGGAGTTGCCGCCGCCCTGCGCGCCGGGCTTGACCGGGGTGTCGGTGCCCACGGCGCCCGCGGTGCCGTCACTGCACTGCGTCGGGCCCTTCTTGTCGCAGGCCTTGGGCATCGGCGCGTTCTTGATGAGGGTGTTGGTGCCGCCCGAGAAGGTCGGGTTGCGGCACTCGTTGATGTTGATGGAGCCCGTGGGGGCGCCGGGCACCTTGCGGAGCTGGTCGAAGCCCGCCTCGACGAGGTTCTTCGGCAGCGGCGAGTAGCCGAGCTGGTCCGCCTGCTGCTGGCCGTCGCAGAGGAAGTAACGGCCGAACGTACCCAGCGAGTTGCCCTTGGCCTTGGTGAAGCCGGCCTCCTCCTTAGTGGGCAGGATCATGTAGCTGTAGCTGGACAGCGGGTAGGTGCGGGGGTCGGCGTTGCGGTAGACGCCGTCCAGGATCTGCGTCAGGTAGTTGACGGACCGTTCGTTCTTGTTGATCTCGGCCTTGGTCAGGGCCACCGCAACGCTGGCCGCGGTCGGCTCGACGTAGTAGTTGTCCTTGTTGAGCACCTTGGCCACCGGGAAACCGGTGTTCTTGGCGTACGAGTACTCGACGTAGGTGATGGCGCCCTCACCGGACGGCTGGCGCACATGGCCGGAGACGCCGAGCGAGCCGGACTTGGAGACCATCGCGGAGCCGCTGAGCAGCGGGTAGTTGGAGGTCATGCCGCAGTTGCCGCTGCCGCGCCCGGTGCGGCCGCAGTAGCTGCTCCAGATGGACCCGTGTTCCTTGGCCATCCAGGTGGTGAACTGGGCGCTCGTACCGGAGCCGTCGGAGCGGACGACCGGGACGATGGCGCGGGCCGGCATGTTCAGGCCGGGGTTGTCGGAGCGGATCGCGGGGTCGTTCCAGCGGGTGATCGCCCCGGTGAAGATCTTCGCGACGGTGGCGCCGGACAGCCGCAGGTTCGTGACCATCTTGCCGTTGATCTTGAGGTTGTACATGAACGCCGTACCACCGGCCACGATCGGCATGTAGGCGTAGCCGCGCCTCGGCGGCTGGTCCGTGATGCCCTGTTCCTTGAGGCCGTAGGGGATCTCGGAGACCGCGAAGTCGACGGTGTTGTTCTTGAACTGCTCACGGCCCTGGGAGGAGCCGTTGGCCGTGAAGTTGACCGTCATGCCGTAGTTGGCCTTGACGTTGCGCACCCACTGTTGGACGGCGTTGGCGCTCCAGGTCGACCCGGAGCCCGTGATCTTGGCGTAGGAGGCCGCTGCGGCCGGCGGTGTGTGGACGGCGAGCAACGCGCACAGCAATGACAGCACGGTGGCCGCCAGACGGAAACGAGTGGCGGGTCTCACGACGAACTCCCGGGTTGTGGACGGAACGGGGCGGGCGGAACGGAGGGCTTCGCGGCGGCGGAGGGCTTTACGTCGGCGGAGGACTTCGCGGCGGCGGAGGGCTTTACGTCGGCGGAGGACTTCGCGGCGGCGGAGGGCTTTACGTCGGCGGAGGACTTCGCGGCGGCGGAGGTCCTGACGTCGGCGGAGGCCCTGACGTCGGCGGAGGACTTCGCGGCGGCGGAGGTCCTGACGTCGGCGGAGGCCCTGACGTCGGTCGAGGTCCTGACATCGGCGGAGCCCTTCACGTCGATGGGGTCGGCGTCCCTGGACGCGGCGGCCCGCGCGGCCGTGGGAGGTGCCGCCCGCCCCGCCCGCGCGGCGAAGCGACGCGCGTCACGCTTCGACGCGAGGACCCGGCGATGCTCCTGGCGGCGCGTCAACTGCCCCGGCCCACGGCCGCCGACGATCCGCGCGGCGACGAACAACAGCAGCACCAGCGCCATCAGCAGGGACGCCGTACCGAAACCGCGCGAGACCATGGTCGGCTCGGGGGACTTCACGAACTCGAAGGTCGCGAGCGGCAGGGAGACCATCGGGCCGTGCAGCGGGTCGAGGTTCAGCTCCGAGGTGAAGCCGGCCGTCAGCAGCACCGGGGAGGTCTCGCCGATGCCGCGCGCGGTGCCGAGGATCACCGAGGTGGTCAGGCCCGAGCGGCAGGTCGGCAGCACGACGTGCCAGGCGGTACGCCAGCGCGACGTACCCATGGCGTACGACGCTTCCCGCAGCGTGCCCGGCACCAGCCGGATGACGACGTCGGCGGCGCGGATGATGATCGGCAGCATCATCACCGACAGCGCGAGCGAGGCGGCGAAGCCGGACTGGTCCAGGCCGAGGCCCAGGATCGCGGTGGCGTAGATGAACAGGCCCGCGACGATGGACGGCAACGCTGTCATCGCCTCGACGATGGTGCGCACGAACCGGGCGAATGGGCCGGGCACCTCGTTGAGGAACACCGCGCAGATCAGCCCGAGCGGCACGGTGATCACCAGCGCGATGACGATCATGATGAGCGTGCCGGCCGCGGCGTGCAGGGCACCGCCGACGCTGAGCGGCTCCAGGGGGCCGGCCAGCTCCATGTCCTGGGTGAAGAAGTTCAGATGGACGAGCGCCTTGCGCCCCTCCACCAGGGCGTACACCACCACGATCGCGAGGATGGCCACCAGCAGGATGCCCATCGACCGCACCACGGCCGCCGCGATCCGGTCGACGACGGCCGGTCCGTCCTCGTCGAAGGAGACCAGCAGCGCGTACAGCAGCAGGAAGAAGCCGTACGCCATGACGACGAAGCCGACCATGCCGTTGAACGGGAGCAGCCAGCCGAACAGCAGCCAGGTCAGCGACAGCGCGGCGGCCGCGGCGCCGACCATGGCGTACACGTCGGTGTCGCGCAGCGAGGACAGGGCGCGGCGGCGCTCCCCGCCGGGGTCGGCGGAGAGCGGAGGGCCGGGCAGCGTCGTACGCGGACGTCTCGGCGCCTGACGCGCGCCGGGCGCTTCAGGGGCAACGGTCATGGTCGCTCTTTCCTGTGTGGGTGCGGGCGGCCGTGCGGGGGTGGAACCGGGCGGTGCGGGGTGGGGGTGGGTGCGGGACGGGCCGCGAGAGGGAGGCCGACCGGCGTCAGGCGTCGCTCGCCGCGCCGGAGCGCGATCTGGCGACGATGGACGAGGCGGCGAAGTTGACGATCAGCGTCATCACGAACAGCGCGAAGCCGGCGGCCATGAGCGCGGACATGCCGAACTCGCTCGCCTCGCCGTAGCGCAGGGCGATCAGCGAGGAGACCGAGCTGGTGCCGGACTGCAGCACATGCCACTGGATGTCGAAGGTCAGCGAGATGATCATGAACACGGCGATGGTCTCGCCGAGGGCGCGGCCGAGGCCCAGCATGGTGCCGCCGATCATGCCGCCCTTGCCGAAGGGCAGTACGACGCTGCGGATCATGCCCCAGCGGGTCGCGCCGAGCGCGTAGGCGCCCTCCCGCTCACCGGCGGGGGCCTGGGAGAAGACCTCGCGCATGATCGAGCAGATGATCGGCGCGATCATCATGCCGACGACCAGGCCGGCGATGAACGTCGAGGACGTGTAGATGCTGGCGGACGCCAGCGGGTCGTTGGGGTCGGCGCCCTCCACGTCGAAGACGGGGATCCAGCCGAAGTAGGTGGAGATCCAGCGGGCGGTCGGCAGCACCTTGTCCTGGAGGAAGAACACGCCCCACAGGCCGTAGACCACCGACGGTACGGCCGCCATCAGGTCGACCACACTGATCAGGCTCTGGCGCAACCGGGGCGGAGCGTACTCGGAGATGTACAGGGCCGCGCCGGTGGCGAGCGGTACGGCCACGCAGACCGCGACGATCGCGATCAGGATGGTCCCGACCAGCACCGCGGCGATACCGAACCGGCCCGCGTCCGGCGCCCATTCGGCCGTGCTGAGAAACGACCACCCGGCGCGGTCGAGCGCGAGCCACGCCCGGTACAGCAGGAAGCCGCCCACGAGCAGCATGACGGCGAGCACCAGGCCGCCGCCGGAGCGCAGGACCGCGCGGAACACACGGTCGGGCAGGCCCGGATCGGCGTACAGGCGCCGGGGGAAGTCGGCGGCCGCGTCGACCGAAAGAGCGGCCCGCGACCCGGGTACGGGCTCCGCGGCGGCTAGTTGCGGCTGTCTCTTCTTGAACAACACACGTTCGACGCTCCTGGGGCCTGATTGACATGCCCATCCCGATGCGTAAACGACGGGTGCCCTAGGGGCAACTTCCGTTACAGATACACGCGCATACCTCGTCCACACCGCACGCACGACTGCCGAGCCGTCTAGTCATCCCATAACTCAAGGCTCACCGCCCCCAGTTCGGGCAGCATCGCGCGGAAGCGCTCGTACGAGGCACGACAGGTGGCGTGCCGTTCATACGTCCGCGCCGACCCGGCCAGATGCCGTCCCGTCCGCTCCCAAACCGCCCAAACCCAACCGCCACCCTCCGAACTGTGCTGCACGCCACCCTCCATCTCGGCATGGCGCGTACACAGCCGCACGAAGTCGGCGCGGCACCGTGCATGCGTGTCGTGCGCGGTCAGCGACACCGCGACCGGTCTGCCGTTCGGCGCGACCAGCCGCCAGCCGAATCTTCCCTGGCTGTCGATATCGATCTGGCATCTCACACCGGCCACCGCGACGACAGGTCTTGCCGTCCCGTCGGACTGCTCCATGTCCCCACCCCCGCCGCCCAAAGGAAAAGGAAAACCCGCAGGTACGGGGGTATGGGCGGCACGAGCAATCTACTGAGAGGCGCGTGATACCGCCCGGACAAAACTGACTGGCGGTGCCACGCTTCACGTCGAAGTATCCCCTTGGACACCCCTAGGACAGCCAACGAGAAACCGCTCACCACCAACGCAGGACAACGCTGTCATAACGGACGCCACCGCCCCCTTGCCACCCCGCGCGCAAGACTCTTCCCCACACACAACATCCCCACGCTGCACGCTAGTGTTCGCGCAGCGAGTGACTTACGAGGAGCGAAGACATGGTCGGTCGTCCGAGCACGCGTTGATGTCTGAGGCCGTGAGCGGCCTGTCATCGCGTGCTGCCCTTGATGCGCGGCACAGCGAGCCTTCCTTTCCCGCTGCCTGAAATGGTCGGTGCACCTGTGGTGCGCCGGTTGGCGGGTCTCGTCTCCGGTCACCCGAGGAATCCCTGTGCCGTCCTCCTCTTCTTCCTCTTCCGCCTCTCCTTCCTCTTCCGCCGCTGTATCCGATTCCGCTCGACCTGTTCCGTCAAGCCTGTGGCGGGACGCCGACTTCCGCAGGCTCTGGCTCGGCCAGACGGCCTCTCAACTGGGCGAACACGCCAGCCTGGTGGTTCTGCCGCTCTTCGCCGTCCTGACGCTCAACGCCGGTGCCGACCAGTTGGGCGCCCTGCGCGCGGTGGGGCAGGCGCCGATCCTGCTGCTGTCGCTCTTCGTCGGCGCGTGGGTGGACAGATGGCGGACCCGCACGGTGATGGTGCTGACGGACGCGGGTCGGGCCCTGGCACTGGGCGCCGCCGCCGTGGCCGGTCTCGTCGGGGGGCTCGGCCTGTCCGCGCTGCTCGTGGTTGCCTTCGCCGTCGGCGCTCTGTCCGTGTTCTTCGACGTGGCATACCAGGCCTCTCTCGTACGGCTGGTGAAGCGCGATCAGTTGGTGCGGGGCAACAGCGCGCTCGAGGGCAGCCGGTCCGCCGCGCAGATCGCCGGTCCCGCGCTCGGCGGCGCGTTGGTGTCCGTGCTGTCGGCGCCGATCGCCGCCGCCTCCAGCGCGGTGTTCTTCGCACTGTCGTTCCTGTCGATCCGCCGGATCGGTCGCCGCGAATACGTCCCGGAGCGCTCGGAACGACCTCCTCGAATCCGGCGGCAGATCCATGAGGGCCTCCGCTTCGTCGCCGGCGACACCTCATTGCGGACCGTGTGCCTCGCCTCAGCCGCCTTCCAGTTCTTCTTCGCGGCCGTGATGACCGTCTACCTGCTGTTCCTGCCACGGGACCTGCACCTGTCGGGCACCGCCGTCGGGCTGGCGCTCGCGGCGACGGGGCCGGGCGCACTCCTGGGCGCGCTGCTGGCCGCCCGCCTACCGGCCCGCTTCGGACATGGCACTGTGCTCGTGTCCGCCGCAGCCCTCGGCGACGGCGTGTTCCTGCTGGTGCCCGCACTGCACGGCACCTCTGCGGTGACGGTTCCCGCGCTCCTCGCGGTCAACTTGGTCTTCGGGACCTTCAGCCAGCTGGTGAACGTCACGGTCATGGCCGTCCGTCAGACCGTCACTCCGGACGGGATGCAAGGCCGCGCGGCCGCCACGATCAACTTCGTCGGCATGGGGCTGACCCCGCTCGGCTCGCTGCTCGGCGGCTTCCTCGCGGAAGCGTGGGGGACGCGCACCAGCCTCCTGGTAACAGCCGCAGGCATGCTGCTGTCTCCGGCACTGATGGCCCTGTCCCCCCTCGCCCGCCTGGGCCGGACACTCCCCACCCCACCGGAGCCTCCGGTCCCACCTGCGTGACGGCTTCTCTCGCCGCGACCGGCCGACACGACGCCGTCAGCGGACGTACCTCACGGAAAAGGCTCCGTAACCCGTGCCGGTGCGGCGGCGCGCCGGGGTCACCGGGCGGCAGGGTGACCCGGATGGTCCTGGCCTCGGCAGGCACCGGCCCGGCCGGGCCGCAGGCATGAGCAGCCAGGCGGGCCTCTGCTGTGCTACCCGAGCGGAACCCTGGCGAAGGACTTCCACTCGTACATGTAGTCGTCGCGGTGGATCACGATGAGTTCCGCTGTCGAGATGCGGGCCCGAGCGGGTGCGGCTTCCGACTCCGACAGGGTTTGGTAGATCGGAGACGCGGGTCCGTCGCTTGCGCTGTAGGCGACGGAGACATGCGGGGTGAACCCTTCGGCCTTCTCGGGTACGTCTCCGAGGACGTCGCCGATGGCCGCGCGGATCGAGTCCCTGACCGCGCGCACCGGCCCGTCCGGGTGGACGTGCAGCAGTACGGCTTCCGGATCGACGACCGCTGGTCCGATCTTCAGGTCGAAGGCGGGCACGCCGGCCAGGCGGATGCGCGCAGCATCGGCGACGGCGTGGACGTCGGCTTCCTTGACCTCGCCCACGAAGCCGATGCCCTGCATGGTCAGGTGGAGCCACTGATCGGGAATGGGAGTGAGGATGTCCCCGAGGGGCGCGAGCGCGGATCGGTACTCTGCGGCGAGCCGGTGCACGTCACCCTGACCCTCGAAGGTGAGGTGCCAGGTGTAGAAGCGGCGGCCCACGCTCCAGCCGGGCCGCCACCACCAGTGGTTCCGCATCGTCTCGGGTTGAGTCGTCATAGCCCGCGATCAAATCAGGCGGAGCCTTCTCCTGGCGAGAGCGCGAGGTGGCGCGGAGCCGAGTCCAGGCAGAAGTCCTCGATGGCCGCGCGCAGGCCGATAGCTGCCCTCCCGGAGCTGTGGGGTCGGGCGGCGTCGAGCGGCAGTTCGCCCAGCCGCCGCGTTACAGGAGCAAGGCGGTGGCCGGGCGGAAGAGCGAGTACGGGCGCCAGCGCTTCGAAGGCGCCTTCGGCCTCGCCGACACCGAGGTGGGCTGCCGCTTTGCTGATGTGGATCTGAGCCTCAGTGCCGTAGGCCCGTACGGGCTGGGACGCCAGCAGAGCCAGCGCTTGCTCGGCGGCGCACAGGGCGTCGTTCGCCCGGCCGACGCGGAGTTGGACGGCAGCGGCGTAGTTCTGCTGGCGAGCGGGCGCGCAGGAGAAGATCCCGCCGATGTCGTCCTCACCGCTCAAGGTGTCGCGGGCTTCGACGGCGCGGGCAAGCGCCGCCAGAGCCTCGTCCTCGGCGCCGAGTTGCGACCAGGCGTCTGCCTCCTGACAGGCCAGCATCACCGGGACAGTGCCGGTGGATCGGCAGTCGGCGCCGCGCCGGGCGTAGGTGATGGCGTCCCGCAGACGCCCGCCCCAGAACGCGACCTTGGATCGGGTAGACAGGACCCAGGCCCGCACGTCTTTGTGCCCGGACAGTTCGGCGCACAGCGACGCGGTTCGGCCCTGGGTGTCGGCATCCCGGAGGTGCCCGAGATCCGAGGACATCCAAGCGAGCAGCCCGCACAGGTATCCGGCCGCCATGTACAAGTCTGCGGACTGGCGCGGGTACTGGTGGCCTTCGAGGAGGGCGAAGACCCGGTCGCGCAGGGCGCGCGTCCTGACGAAGAGCGGGATCGGGTCGGAGGTGAGGTAGTCGGAGGCGAGCGCTCTGATGTCGGCCATGAGCTGTTCGAGCGCGATGTCACCAACGTTGGAGGCCTCGACCCATTGAGCCCAGGTGGCGGACTCGTCTGCGGCCAGGCGCACCAGTTCGCTGCCAGTCGGCTCCGCTCGTTCCGACGGTGGGGGGAGGACGACGGCCGATGAGTTCCGGGCGGGCTCTGGCCGGCGCAGTATGCGCAGATCGGCATCAGGAAGCGCCCGCCGGTCGTCCAGGTCGAGAAGGTCTTCCACGCGGCACGCGAAGGCGTCTGACATTGCGAGCAGAACGGGCAGGGTGGGACGTCGTGAGGACGGTCCTGGCCACTTCTCCCATTTCCCTACGAGGGATGCGTCGGCCGCGACGATCTGGCCGGCTCGCTCGCTGCTGGCCTGGGTGAACCGGTCTGCCGCTTCTTGCAGGGTCCAGCCATGGGCGTGCCGCCATGCCTCCCTGGGACGCATCCGGTAGCGGGCGCGCATCTCGATTGCGATGTCGGCGACGGCGCATCCTGCGGCTGCCATGTCATGGCGGAGAGCGTCCCGGTCTGCCTTGGAACCGGGCTTGGGACGGTCGTTCATGGGCGGGCTCCCTGCGCGGTGTCGTGAACTCACCGTAGCCGTGGCGTCGCTGAACTGGGCGCTGTCTGCCGCAGGTTGAGGCGCCACAGTGCCCAACGCCTTGTCCAAACACGGCCGTCGTACCAGGTCAGTCGGGGGTGCAGTGTCCAGAAGAGTTGGTCACCGCCGCCCGTGACGCTACGTGCCTCACTTGGAACTGTAGGAGACCAACCGGAGAGCCCACCGGGCAACGGTTACGACAAACCCCGGCGACCGCTCGCGACGGCCCCGGGGACGGCCAACGCTGCAAAGGAGCGTCGACAATGCCATGTGTACCACGGGCCCTCGCAGGCCTGAGAAGTCGCGTGTTCGGGCGGCGCGCGCCCGGCAGGAACGACCGCACCACCCCCGTTCCCGCGATCCCGCCGGACACGACGGGATGCCCGTCCACGGAGATGTGGGGCGCCATCCTCGCCGGTGCGCGGCGCCGCAGGGCCCCGCACGTATGGCAGAACGCCGCGCCCGCTGTCACATCCGATCCCGGGCCCCTGGTGCGCGCCTACGTACTGCCGCCGCAGGAGCGCACTCAGGTCCTGGCCGCGCGCGCTGGGGAGGCGCGGTGGTGATGACGACGTACGAGCCACTGATCGGCGACACCGTCGAGGACACGGGCGCCAGGAAGATCGGCAAGGTGATGGGCATCCAGGGCCCGTACGTGCAGCTGCGCCCGCCCGGCGGCGGCCGGGAGTGGGACGCCCGCCCCGAGAACCTGAGGCCGGTCCCGGTCGGCGAGGCTCTGAGTGAGGGTGTCGCCGCCGCCAACGCCCGCTCCAGAGGGGAGCTGCCGTGACACTGACCGCCGCCCTTCCGCCCGACCCCGCGGCCATGCGCGCCGCGGTCCAACGGGTGCTCGCGCGGGGAGCCGCGCCGCTGTCCGACGAGGCACTGGAGGCGCTGCGGCTCCAGCTGCGCGGGCACATCCAGTTGCTCGGCCCCGAGGTCGAGCGGGCGGCTAGCCGCCTTCCCAGGGGAGACATCCGACGCGAGGTTGCTCTGACCGTCGCCGGGGAGGCACGCATGCGACTCCGACTGGGACCGGGGAGCACCCTCTACGTCCGCTACGCAGTCGTACAAAAGCTCGCCCGCTCGGTCAGTGCCCTGTGCGACCACCACGAAAAGCTGCGAGACGGGACCGGATGATGACGACCACGCGCCCCCTCCCCGACACCGCGGCGCTGTCCGCCGAGTGCACCCTCGCCAAGCGGCCCGGCTACCAGGACCTGCACGGCGAGTGCCGCCAGACCCGCGACATCCCGCTGCCGCACGCCACAAGAGTCCTGCTCCAGCGCCGATGCGGCTGCGCCTGTCACCCCTGGGCAGGGGCCTCCTCGTGACCGCGATCGTCGTCCTGCTGCTGTACGCGGCAGCCATGACCGCTCCCGTCCTCGCCCTGGTGTCGGGTCCCCCACCCGGCGGCGACCGCCGGGTCAGGGTCGCAACCAGGAACGCCCGTCCCGTCGGAGACCACAACCCTCCGGCGGGATGGGTTCCAGGACTTGGCCTAGACCGACAACCGCGGCGGCGTCCCCCGCGTCCACACCACCCGGAGCGACGTGGCGGAGATTCGCCAGCCGTCGGCCGTTCTGACCAGCTCGCTGTCGGCCCGACCGGCGGAGATGAAGATCCCGTCCGAGCCGTCCGCCAGGACGTGGGTGCTCAGCTGGTTGCCGCGCACGGTGGCCCGATCGCCGTCGATCTCGATGACGGCGTCGGTCCCCATGTGCACCGTCCGGTCGAACGGCGCCATCCCTCGCTGGATGTGCTCCAGCAGCGCATCGCGGCCGTGGACGACACCGATGGGCCACTCGGCGGTGACGTCCTCGGTGTGGAAGGCGCGCGCCCATTCCTCGTCGAAGACCCCCTCGTCCAGGGAGTGCAGGTAGCGGCTCATCAGGTCGCTGATGTCGGCCCGGTCGGTCAGATCCCGCAACTGGCGTCGTATCGCTTCGCTGTCCATGCGCAGAAGCCTGTTACCTCAAGCACGCTTGAGGTCAAGGGCCGTCATCGTTCGGCACCACTCAGTCGTCGAGCAGCCGCCACACGGTGACGGCGAGCCCGGACCGGCCACGTACCAGTCCGGCGGGCTCACCGACGCCGATACCTACCGCCACCCCGCGGCCCCGACCCACAACCACACCACCACCGACGTCCACACCACCGCGAGCGCCGCCGACAGCGGCCACAACGGCCGCCCCCGCTCCCGCGCCTCGCTCTCCCCGGTCGGCCGCAGCAGCGGATCGGCGTGCATCGCGGTGAGTTCGGCGGCCAGGGTGTCGTACGGATGCGGTCGGCCCCACCTGCTGTGCAGGCGGCCCCAGTACGGGGCCGACACCGACCAGCTGCCGTCCCGCCAGCGCAGTTTCAGCTGGAACGACTCGCGGCCGGCGGTGCGGAAGTCCTCCCACGGAATGTGGCGCGGCCCGCGCAGGCCGTTCAGCCACAGCCCGTCGCGGTCGGCGGTGACGCGCCAGCCCGACTTCACGGCCAGGCGGTACGCGCCCAACAGGCCGATCACCTCGATGAGCGCCGGCTCCCAGAAGCCGG
This sequence comes from Streptomyces spinoverrucosus, assembly GCF_015712165.1. Classification (NCBI taxonomy): domain Bacteria; kingdom Bacillati; phylum Actinomycetota; class Actinomycetes; order Kitasatosporales; family Streptomycetaceae; genus Streptomyces; species Streptomyces spinoverrucosus. The sequence continues at coordinate 3,147,239 of NZ_JADPZX010000001.1, forward strand.
CGTCCGGATCGGCGAACCAGTCCCAGCACACCCACAGCCCCCACTGCGCCATGAACACGCTGGCCAGCCAGTCCACCCCGCCCGCGCGCCACCGCCGTACCGGCACCACGGTCATCGTCTCAGTGACCGCCTTCCGCAGGTCCTTTTGCCGACGCCCATGAGCCCGCGCTCGTTCCCCGGCCACGGCCAGACGGCGTACGGCAACCTCGGACAGCGGCCGCACCGGGCCCGCCGAGCGTTCCACGACCGGCGGTTCGTCCGTCCCCTCGGCCGCGCTGACCAGCACCGTCTCACCGCCGTCGTACGGGGTGCCGTAGAGGACGGCCTCGCGCACCGGGCCGGGTTCGTCGGCGGCCAAGCGGTCGAAGAACGCCTCCCGCTCCTCCTCGCCGTCCCGGGCCTCGTCGGTCTCGTCGTCCGGCCTCCCCACCTGCATCAGCGCCACCGTGAACAGCGGCCGCAACGCCGTCACGTCGTCGGCCGCGAAGATCTCCGTGTCACCGTCGGCGTTCTCCCGCACCAGCACCCGTAGCACCGGCACCGCCCCCGCCCGGCGCAGCCCCGCGGCGCGCCGTCGACTCAGTGCCGCCGAGGCGAGGACGGACACCGCGAGCAGCACCACCAGCCAACCGATCGCGAGTGCGGCGCCCCGGTCCTCGCCCAGCGTCCAGTGATCAGCAGTGGCGAGGAGTACGGCCCCGCCCGCCCCCAGCACCAGTCCGAGCCCCGCGAGAAACGCCCCGCGCTCCAGCGGCGTTCCGCTGTCGGGCAGCGCGGCGGTCACGCCTCCCGCCGCCGCGCCGGCCACCTCCCGCTGTCGCCGCCGCGCGGCCAACCGCAGGCACGCGGCCACCCAGACGAACGCCAGGCACGCGACGACCGGCAGGTGCACCGCCCACGGCACTCCGGGCGTGACGAGGGTCAGGGCGACGGCGCCGGGAGCGGAGAGCAGTACGGCCTCCGGCCGGGCCACGATCCACACCACCTGCCCCGCCACCAGCGCCGCGCCCCACGGCCGCAGACCGGCGTACAGCGTCAGCGCGCCGGCGGCCAGTACGGCGACGACCACCGCCGCGCAGACGTACAGTGCCCGCCACCGGACCGGCACCCACCTCGGCGGCAGGGCCTGTGTCCAACGGCGGGCCTCGTCCATGTTCCAGGGACGGCAGCCGTCCGGTATCGAGGTGGCGGGCAGCGGCAACGGGAGCGGCCGCCCGGGAGCAGGGTTCGTACGCATGGCTTCCCAGTGGTCAGGGCGGCCTCACGGCCGGTGCGACATCGCAGGCTGAGCAGGCGGAGCAGGCGGAGCATAAGGAAATCGCCGACTGAGCAGCCGAAGCATAAGGAAGGCGACACCCGGCCAGGACCGTCCCCCGCCCAGCGGACCGCCCGCTACCCCACCACCCGCTACCCCACCACCCGCTACCTCACCGCCCCCTACCCCACCGCCAGCAACACCGCCAACAGCACCGCCCCGGCCACCGCAGGCCCCGCGATCTCGTACGCCCAGCGCACGGTCACCTCGCCCTGCGCCGTCCTCACCTGCTCCCGGGCCTCCTGTATCTCGCGCAGGTCGTCCATGATCCGGTCGCTGTCGGCACGGACAGGGCCGTCGGGGACGTCGGCGCGCGCCGACCCGCCGAAGGCACGGCCCTTCTCCTCCCCGGCTGCCACGCGCCGCGCCTCCTTGCGGGCGGCCCGGCTGCGGGCGCGGAGGGAGACGGGTATCGCCCACAGCTGGTACTTGGCGCCGGCCTTGGTGACGACCTCGTTGGTGTAACCGGAGCGCAGGGCGGCGACCTCCCCCCAGGGCAGCACGATCAGGCGGAACGGGTTGCGGATCCGCAGCCCGTCCTCACCGGCGTACACGGCGGGTCGCAGGGTGAAGGCGACGACCAGCGGCACCACGAGCAGCAGCGTGGCGAGCGCCAGCCATGGTGCGCGGCCCCCGCCCATCAGAATCGCGTCCCCGCCGATCCAGGCGGCGAGGCCGAGCAGCAGGGCGCCGCCGACCAGACCCATGTGCGACCGGTAGATCCGGTCCCGGGTCGTGGGGCGCGGAGGCTGCGGCGCTGGTGACTGCTGGTCCGGGGTCGTCATGCCCTCGATTCTGCCCGACGCCACCGACAGCGCCCATGGGCGGTCGCACCGAGGCCGCCCCCACGCTCATGCGCGCACCGATCCGACAGCATGAGCAAGAGGGGGTGTACAGCCGCTACGCGCGTAGATATGCTCGTCTGGTGACCATGCCCACCACTGCACACACCCTCACGGACGTGGCGGCCTCCGACAGCACGCTGCGCCGCTTCCTGCACGGGCTGCCCGGCGTCGACGCGGTCGGCCTGGAGGCGCGCGCCGCTTCCCTCGGCACCCGTTCCATCAAGACCACCGCGAAGGCGTACGCCATCGACCTCGCCATCTCGATGGTCGACCTGACGACGCTGGAAGGCGCGGACACCCCGGGCAAGGTCCGGGCGCTCGGCGCCAAGGCGGTCCATCCGGACCCGACGGATCGTACGACCCCGGCGACCGCGGCCGTCTGCGTCTACCCCGACATGGTGGCCACGGCCAAGCAGGCCGTCGCCGGCTCCACCGTCAAGGTCGCCTCGGTGGCCACGGCCTTCCCGGCCGGCCGCGCCCCGCTCTCCGTGAAGCTGGCGGACGTGCGCGAGGCCGTGGCCGCCGGCGCCGACGAGATCGACATGGTCATCGACCGCGGGGCCTTCCTCGCGGGCCAGTACATGAAGGTGTACGACGAGATCGTCGCCGTGAAGGAGGCCTGCGGCACGTCGGCCCGCCTGAAGGTCATCTTCGAGACCGGCGAGCTGTCGACGTACGACAACATCCGGCGCGCCAGCTGGCTCGGCATGCTGGCGGGCGCCGACTTCATCAAGACGTCGACCGGCAAGGTGGCGGTGAACGCGACGCCCGCGAACACCCTGCTCATGCTGGAGGCCGTGCGCGACTTCCGGGCCCAGACCGGGATCCAGGTCGGTGTGAAGCCCGCCGGCGGCATCCGCACCAGCAAGGACGCGATCAAGTTCCTCGTCCTGGTCAACGAGACCGCCGGCGAGGACTGGCTGGACAACCACTGGTTCCGCTTCGGCGCCTCCTCGCTGCTGAACGATCTGCTGATGCAGCGCCAGAAGCTGGCCACCGGCCGCTACTCCGGCCCCGACTACGTGACGGTGGACTGATCCATCATGACTTTTGAGTACGCACCGGCGCCCGAGTCCCGCGCGATCGTCGACATCGCGCCCTCCTACGGCCTGTTCATCGACGGCGAGTTCGTCGAGGCGGCCGACGGCAAGGTCTTCAAGACGATCTCCCCCGCCACCGAGGAGGTCCTCTCCGAGGTCGCCCAGGCGGGCGAGGCGGACGTCGACCGGGCCGTGCGGGCCGCGCGCAAGGCGTTCGAGAAGTGGTCGGCGCTGCCCGGCGCCGAGCGCGCCAAGTACCTGTTCCGCATCGCCCGCATCATCCAGGAGCGCGCCCGCGAGCTCGCCGTACTGGAGACCCTCGACAACGGCAAGCCGATCCGGGAGACGAGGGACGCCGACCTGCCCCTCGTGGCGGCGCACTTCTTCTACTACGCGGGCTGGGCCGACAAGCTCGACCACGCCGGATTCGGCCCGTCGCCGCGGCCGCTGGGTGTGGCAGGCCAGGTCATCCCGTGGAACTTCCCCCTGCTGATGCTGGCGTGGAAGATCGCCCCGGCGCTGGCGACCGGCAACACGGTCGTGCTGAAGCCCGCGGAGACCACCCCGCTGTCCGCCCTGTTCTTCGCGGACATCTGCCGCCAGGCCGGGCTGCCCAAGGGTGTCGTCAACATCCTTCCGGGATACGGGGACGCGGGCGCCGCGGTCGTCGCGCACCCGGACGTGAACAAGGTCGCCTTCACCGGCTCGACCGCCGTCGGCAAGGAGATTGCGCGCACCGTCGCGGGGACGAGCAAGAAGCTCACCCTCGAACTGGGCGGCAAGGGCGCCAACATCGTCTTCGACGACGCCCCGATCGACCAGGCCGTCGAGGGCATCGTGGGCGGCATCTTCTTCAACCAGGGCCAGGTCTGCTGCGCGGGCAGCCGACTGCTGGTGCAGGAGTCGATCCAGGACGAGCTGCTGGACTCCCTCAAGCGCCGGCTCTCCACCCTGCGTCTGGGCGACCCGCTCGACAAGAACACCGACATCGGCGCGATCAACTCCGCCGAGCAGCTGGCCCGGATCACCGCTCTCGCCGACCAGGGCGAGGCGGAGGGCGCCGAGCGCTGGTCGCCGGCGTGTGAACTGCCGTCGTCCGGTTACTGGTTCGCCCCGACGCTCTTCACGAACGTCACGCAGGCGCACACCGTCGCCCGCGACGAGATCTTCGGCCCGGTCCTGTCGGTGCTGACGTTCCGTACGCCGGACGAGGCCGTCGCCAAGGCCAACAACACTCCGTACGGCCTCTCGGCGGGCATCTGGACGGAGAAGGGCTCCCGGATCCTGGCGGTCGCGAACAAGCTGCGCGCGGGCGTCGTCTGGTCCAACACGTTCAACAAGTTCGACCCGACCTCGCCGTTCGGCGGCTACAAGGAGTCGGGCTTCGGCCGCGAGGGCGGCCGCCACGGCCTGGAGGCGTACCTCGATGTCTGACCGTCTCAGTGTGTTCAAGACCTACAAGCTGTACGTCGGCGGGAAGTTCCCGCGTTCCGAGAGCGGCCGGGTGTACGAGGTGACGGACTCGAAGGGCAACTGGCTGGCGAACGCGCCGCAGTCCTCCCGCAAGGACGCCCGCGACGCGGTCGTCGCCGCGCGCAAGGCGTTCGGCGCGTGGTCGGGCGCGACGGCGTACAACCGCGGGCAGATCCTCTACCGCGTCGCGGAGATGCTGGAGGGGCGCCGGGACCAGTTCGCGCGCGAGGTCGCGGACGCCGAGGGGCTGTCGAAGTCCAAGGCGGCGGCGGTGGTCGACGCGACGATCGACCGCTGGGTGTGGTACGCGGGCTGGACCGACAAGATCGCCCAGGTGGTGGGCGGCGGCAACCCGGTGGCGGGCCCGTACTTCAACCTCTCGTCGCCCGAGCCGACGGGTGTGGTGGCCGTGGTCGCCCCCCAGGACTCGTCCTTCCTGGGCCTGGTCTCGGTGGTCGCCCCGGTGATCGCGACCGGCAACACTGCGGTGGTGATCGCCTCCGAGAAGTCCCCCCTGCCCGCGCTCTCCCTCGGCGAGGTCCTGGCCACCTCGGACCTCCCCGGCGGCGTCGTGAACGTCCTCTCCGGCCGTACGGCGGAAATCGCGGCGCCGCTGGCCGCGCACCAGGACGTCAACGCGATCGACCTGGCGGGCGCGGACGACGTACTGGCCAAGGAGCTGGAGGTCGCCGCAGCGGACAATCTCAAGCGGGTGCTGCGTCCACAGCCTGTGGATTACACCGAGACGCCGGGGATCGACCGCCTGACGGCGTTCCTGGAGACGAAGACGGTGTGGCATCCGACGGGGTCGCTGGGGGCCTCGGGGTCCTCGTACTGACGGGACGTGCCTGAAGGGCCGCGCTTCTGCCTCGGGGCAGGGCGCGGCCTTTCGCGCTGTGTCGCGCCTTCCGCGTCGGACGGCCGGCCCTAGACACGTACCGCGCTCACCAGCGCCGCCGTCGGCGCCATGCGGGTCGGGGGCTGCCAGGTCCAGGTGCGGACGGAGCCGAAACCGGCCGCGTGGACCATGGCCGCGAGGGCGGGCAGGTGGGTGGGCAGCAACTTCTCGTGGGCGGTGATGAGGAGGCGGCCGCCGGGACGCAGGACGCGGTGGAGTTCGGCGAGGGCGGCGGGGACGTCCGGCCAGAGCTGGAGATTGTTGACGGAGATCACCACGTCGACCGAGGCGTCCGGCTGACCGGTGCGGGCGGCGGTGCCGGGGCTGAGGCGGAGGCGGCCGCGTGCGATCAGCGGGGCGCAGCGGCGGCGGGCCATGGCGCGCATGGCCTCGGAGGGCTCGATGCCGACGACGTGGGCCGAACGCTCGGCGGCGGCCGCGAGGCCCACGCCGGGGCCCGGGCCGATGACGAGGACGACGTCCTGTTCGGCGGGTGCGGCGAGGGCGACGGCATGGCGTTCGGTGGCGGCGTTGCCGAGAGCCATGAGCACGCCCCCGAGCCGGCCGAGCGGGCCGCTGGGTCGGCCGAAGCAGTTGGTCAGGAGCCGCCGGGTGATGCTCTCCACGTCCGCATCCAAACACGCGCCGCCGGTCGACGCATGCGGGGACGAAACTGAGCGACACTTGCCTTCACCTATCGAAAATCGATAGATTTCTATCGCACGTCGATTGAAGGAGGGGCGATGGGGCAACTGACGACGCTTGCATTGCGGATCGTGATGGTGGTGCTGCTGGCGGGTTCCGTGTTTGTGCAGGCCGTGATGGTGCCGCTGATGAGGGCCGACCTGGAGGAGGGCGGCACGGAACTGGCGTATCCGCGGGCCGCGTTTCTCGTCGTACTGATCCTGGGTGTCGTCACCGTGCAGGTCGTGCTCGTCTGCGTGTGGCGGTTGGTGACCATGGTCCAGCGGGGCACCGTCTTCTCGCACGCCGCCTTCAGGTACGTGGACATCGTCATCTGGGCCATCGCCGCTGCCGCCGCCCTGCTGAGCATGTTCGGGTACATGCTCACGCCGGGCGAGACCGTCGCGCCGGGCGTCGTTCTGCTGATCGGCGGGGTCGTCGTGGCCGTGCTGGGCGTGGCGCTCATCGTGCTCGTGTTGCGGATGCTGCTGGCGCAGGCCGTCGCGCGGGACGTCGAGGCGACGCGGATGGAGGCCGAGTTGAAGGGGGTGATCTGATGCCGATCGCCGTCGACATCGACGTGATGCTGGCCAAGCGGAAGATGTCCGTGGGTGAGCTCGCGGAGCGCGTCGGGATCACGCCCGCCAACCTGGCCGTGCTCAAGAACGGTCGCGCGAAGGCCGTCCGTTTCTCGACGCTCGCCGCGCTGTGCGAGGTGCTGGAGTGCCAGCCGGGGGACCTGTTGCGGTGGGAGGCGGGAGAGGGCACTCGCGGCGAGTGAGGTCCCGCGCGGCGAATAAGGGCGCTCGCGGCAAGTAAGGACCCTCGCGGCTATTGAGAACCCTCGCGAGTCAGACCCTCTCCGCCCTCCCCCCAACCGCTTTGCTCAGGTCAGCAATCCCGTCGCCTGCCCCGCCACCGGGATGGTCCCGACCGACTGCGCCTGCGCGACCGGGCCGGTGAGCGCCTGGGAGGTCATCGGCTTGAAGTCGGCCAACTGGGTGCCGACGCCGTTGTCGAGGGGATCGACACCGGTACCGGCGAGGGGGTTGGGCTTGAGACCGGCGACCGGGCCCACGACATACGGGACGGAGCCGGTGAGGGCCGCCATGCCCGCCTCGGGGTTGATTTTTCCGAGGGAGGTCGGGCGGGTGTGCACCTTGCCCAGGATCGACTCGGTGTCCGCGACGGCCGGTGTCGCGGTCGCGCTCAGGGCCGCACCCGCCGTGGCGAGCACGGCCAGGGCGCGCCGGGTGGTGGGCTTGAGGGGGGAGTCGTGTCGGGCCATCGTTGGTGCCACCTTGCTTGCTTGTGTGCGCTGAGTAATCAGGTCAACACGTAGGGTAGTTGAAGCTGGACGGGTGCTTCAATCAGCGACCCGCTCGCGAGCTGTTCACCGCAACCAGGTGCACCACGGCTTCGAACGGCGGCCCCCTTCCCTACGCCTCACCCACCCCAGCCCCCGCCAGCACCACCCCCGGATTGAGCAGCCCTTCCGGATCCAGCGCCGCCTTCACCGACCGCATCACCGCGATCTCCGCGTCCGACCGACTCAAGCGCAGATAGCGAGCCTTGGCCCGTCCCACCCCGTGCTCGGCGCTGATGCTCCCGCCCACGGCCGCCACCCGCTCCAGGACGGCGGCGGTGACCGCCTCCTCGTCCTCGGCCGCCACCTGAAGCAGGTTGACGTGCAGATTGCCCTCCGCGAGATGCCCGAAGAGGTACGGCCGCCCCCGCCCCGCCAGTACGCCGGGCAGCTCCGCGACGAAGCCGGGCAGCTCCGCCAACGGCACGGTCACGTCCAGCTTCAGCGGAACCCCCGCCGCGTTGATCGACTCGGTGTGCCGCTCCCGATAGGCGGCCAGCCGCCGCCGGTCGGCGTCCGCCAGCGCCACCGCCGTCTCCACCGGCCCCACCGTGTCGAGCACGCCGGCCAATTCCTCGGCCGGATCACGCCGCCCCGCGCACTCCACCAGCAGATACACCGGATACGCGGTACGGAAGGGAGCGGGCAGCCCGCTCGTCTCCAACACCAGCGCCAGCCCCTCCGCCATGAAGAACTCGGCCAGCTCCAGCGAGTCCAGCACCCGCAGCCGCGCCACCAGTTCGAGCGCCGCCCGCAGCGAGTCGAGCCCCACCAGCGCGGTCACCCGCTCCGGCAGCCGCGGCACCAGACGCAGCCGGGCCCGCGTCACCACGGCCAGCGTCCCCTCGCTGCCCACCAGCAGGTTGGTCAGGTCGTACCCGGTGTTGTCCTTGGGCAGCCCGGCCAGCCGGTCCAGCACGGTCCCGTCGGCCAGCACGGCCTGAAGCCCGACCACGTTGGCCCGGGTGGTGCCGTACCGCACGACCCGCTCACCGCCCGCGTTGGTCGCGATCATCCCGCCCAGTGTCGCGGAGTCCCGGGCGGCCAGGTCGACCCCGAACTCCAGCCCCTGTGCGGCGACATGGCGATGCAGGTCGGACAGCACCACACCCGCCCCCACGGTCACCTGCCCCACGGCCGTGTCGACCGCCCCGATGCCGTCCAGCCGCCGCAGCGACAGCACGACCTCACCGCCGTCCGACGTGGGCACCGATCCGCCGACCAGCCCCGTGTTGCCGCCCTGCGCCACGACCGGCACACCGGCCGCATGGCAGCACCGCAGCACCTGGGCCACCTGTGCGGTGTCGGCGGGCCGCACCACCAGCCGGGCGCGACCGCGGTAACGCCCCGTGAAGTCGGTCTCGTACGAAGCGCACAGCGCGGGGTCGCCCAGCACATGCTCCGGGCCCACCACGGCGGACAGTTGCTGAGCGAGACGATCGGTATCCACGGTGGCACGGTACGCCCGCCCATCCACCGATCCCGTCACCGCGGGCCGCACGCTCCCGGGACCGCGCGGCGGCAGGGATAATGGCGGGATGCGCGCGGGCGAGAGCCTCGCCCGAACCGCCCCCGAGACCGCAGGTGAGAAGGACGACACATTGGGTTCACATCCGCCCATACCCACCCGGGTCGTGCTGCTGTGCGGCCCGTCCGGCTCCGGCAAGTCCCTCCTCTCCGCCCGCTCCGGCCTGCCGGTCCTGCGGCTCGACGACTTCTACAAGGAGGGCACCGACCCGACGCTGCCGCTCGTCAACGGCAGCTCCGACATCGACTGGGACCACCCGGCCTCCTGGGACGCGGACGCGGCCGTCGCCGCGGTCGAGGAACTGTGCCGCACGGGCCGTACCGACCTCCCCGTCTACGACATCTCGCTCAGCGCCCGTACCGGCGCCGAGACCCTGGACATCGGGCGGACCCCGCTGTTCATCGCGGAGGGCATCTTCGCCGCCGAGATCGTCACCCGCTGCCGCGAGCTGGGGGTGCTGGCCGACGCGCTGTGTCTGAGCCGCGGCCCGGTGCGCACCTTCCGTCGCCGCTTCGTGCGCGACCTGAAGGAGGGCCGCAAGTCGGTGCCGTTCCTGCTGCGCCGCGGCTGGCGTCTGATGCGCACCGAGCGCTCCATCATCGCCCGCCAGACCGCGCTCGGCGCGCATGCCTGCGACCGGGACGAGGCGATGGGCCGCCTGGCCGCGGCGGCGGCGGGCCGCTGCACTACGGCACGTACGGCGGCGTAGCCCCCCGAAGACACGAAGGCGGGACTGGACGGACCCCCCGGCCCTCCAGCCCCGCTCCCCCGTGTTCCCCCGTGTCCCCCGCCGTGCTTCCCCCGTGCTCCCCCCGGCCCCGTACTCCCCCGTACTCCCCCGTGGGGCCCGGCCTTCAGGCGACAAGCTCCCCGAAGGCGTGCTGCTCGTCACGGCCGAAGCTGAGGACCTCGTCCTCGCGCAGCCGGCGGAGCGACCGCCAGATGCTGGACTTCACCGTGCCGACACTGATGTCGAGGATCTCCGCGATCTCCGGGTCCGTGCGGCCCTCGTAGTAGCGCAGGACCAGCATGGTGCGCTGGAGTTCGGGCAGCCGGGCCAGCGCCTGCCACAGGACCGCGCGCAGCTCGGTGCCGCGCATCGCGTCCGTGTCGCCGGGCGTCTCCGGCAGTTCCTCGGTCGGGTACTCGTTGAGCTTGCGGCGCCGCCAGGCGCTGATGTGCAGGTTGGTCATGGTGCGGCGGAGGTATCCGCCGACCGCCGCCTTGTCACTGATCCGGTCCCACGCCTTGTACGTCGAGAACAGCGCGCTCTGCAGCAGGTCCTCGGCCTCGAAGCGGTCGCCGGTCAAGTGGTAGGCGGTTGCGTACAGGGAGGCGCGGCGTTCCTGGACGTAGGCGGTGAACTCCGCCTCGCTCAGCGAGCGCCTCTCCCCCGAGTCCTCCCTGTACGCGGCTCCCCCGTGCGTTTCCCCCGTGAAACCGTCAACCACCGTCATGTACGCGGTGTGCTGACGCCCGGCGCCGCGAGCGCACCCCCGCCCGCTCACGGCACCGGACTTCTCGGAACCCCGGCCCCCGTGCACGTCGTGCAGACGCGTGATCACTGCGCTGGTGCTGGTGCCGTGCAGCGTGTTCATCTCGCGCCCCCCGTCGTGGACTTACCGGTGTTCGGCCTTGCTCGTCCTTGCTTCCTTGCCTGTGCCGAAAAGCTTGCCGAGCCCACTTCATGGCCGTGTCCGCCGACTGTCACAGACCTGTCACAGGGGATGGGCCGTAGGCCGTTCGCAGAACCCCCACAGCACGGTCACAGAGAAGAGCGGTACGGCTACGCAGCCGCCCGAGTGTCGAAACGCCGGGCCACCATGGGCCAGAATGAGCCCGTGCCTTCCCTGTTGCTGATCGAGGACGACGACGCCATCCGCACGGCCCTGGAGCTCTCACTGACGCGCCAGGGACACCGCGTGGCGACCGCTGCCAGCGGTGAGGACGGTCTGAAGCTCCTGCGTGAGCAGCGACCGGATCTGATCGTGCTGGATGTGATGCTGCCCGGCATCGACGGGTTCGAGGTGTGCCGACGCATCCGGCGCACCGACCAGCTGCCGATCATCCTGCTGACCGCCCGCAGCGACGACATCGACGTCGTGGTCGGGCTGGAGTCCGGCGCCGACGACTATGTCGTCAAACCGGTGCAGGGGCGGGTGCTGGACGCGCGGATCCGGGCCGTGCTGCGGCGCGGCGAGCGGGAGGCGAACGACGCGGCGACCTTCGGCAGCCTCGTCATCGACCGCGCGGCGATGACCGTGACGAAGAACGGCGAGGACCTCCAGCTCACGCCGACCGAGCTGCGGCTGCTGCTGGAGCTGAGCCGACGGCCCGGTCAGGCGCTGTCCCGGCAGCAGCTGCTGCGGCTGGTGTGGGAGCACGACTACCTCGGTGACTCCCGGCTCGTGGACGCCTGCGTCCAGCGGCTGCGCGCCAAGGTCGAGGACGTGCCGTCGTCCCCGACACTGATCCGTACCGTGCGGGGTGTCGGCTATCGGCTGGACGCCCCTCAGTGACAGACCAGCACGGTGGTTTCCGCGGCTGGGCCGCGGCACGCAAGGGAGCTCTGTCGACGCTGCGCTTCACCAGTCTGCGGCTGCGGCTGGTCGTGGTGTTCGCGCTGGTGGCGTTGACGGCCGCGGTGTCCGCGTCCGGGATCGCGTACTGGCTCAACCGCGAGGCCGTGCTCACCCGCACCCAGGACGCGGTGCTGCGCGACTTCGAGCAGGAGATGAAGAACCGCGCCGGCGCCCTGCCCGTCCACCCCACCCAGGACGAACTCCAGCGCACCGCAGGCCAGATGGCCAGCAGCAGCCAGCGCTTCAGCGTGCTCCTCGTCGCCGAGGACGCGAGCGGCAAGGCGGTGTACGGAAGTTCCGGCGGCCTGAACGACGGCTTCGCGCTGGCGGACGTACCGAAGTCGCTGCGCACAGCCGTGAACAAGCAGCAGCCGCTCACCTCGAACAACAAGTCGCCGTACCACCTGTACTGGCAGCGGATCGTCGAAGACGGCACCCCGTACCTGGTCGCCGGCACCCGGGTGATCGGCGGCGGGCCGACCGGTTACATGGTGAAGTCGCTGGAGCCGGAGGCCAAGGACCTCAACTCGCTGGCCTGGTCGCTCGGTATCGCCACCGGTCTGGCGCTGATCGGTTCGGCGCTGCTCGCGCAGGCCGCCGCCACGACCGTGCTGAAGCCCGTGCACCGGCTCGGTGTCGCCGCGCGGCGGCTCGGGGAGGGCGAGCTGGACACCCGGCTCAGGGTGTCCGGGACCGACGAACTGGCCGATCTGTCCCGAACGTTCAACAAGGCCGCCGAGGCGCTGGAGAAGCGGGTCGCGGACATGGCGGCACGGGACGAGGCGTCGCGGCGATTCGTGGCTGACATGAGCCATGAGCTGCGGACACCGCTCACCGCCATCACCGCCGTGACGGAGGTGCTGGAGGAGGAGCTGGAATCCGAGGGCGGCGGCATCGACCCGATGATCGAGCCCGCGGTACGGCTGGTGGTGAGCGAGACGCGGCGGCTGAACGACCTGGTCGAGAACCTGATGGAGGTCACCCGCTTCGACGCGGGCACCGCCCGGCTGGTCGCGGACGACGTCGACGTCGCCGACCAGATCACCGCCTGCATCGACGCGCGGGCCTGGCTCGACGCGGTGGAGCTGGACGCCGAGCGCGGCATCCACGCCCGCCTCGACCCGCGCCGCCTGGACGTCATACTGGCCAACCTCATCGGCAACGCGCTCAAGCACGGCGGTTCGCCGGTGCGGGTGTCCGTGCGCGAGGAGGACAGCGAGGTCGTCATCCAGGTGCGCGACCACGGGCCGGGCATCCCCGAGGACGTCCTGCCGCACGTGTTCGACCGCTTCTACAAGGCCAGCGCCTCCCGCCCACGCTCCGAGGGCAGCGGCCTCGGCCTGTCCATCGCCCTGGAGAACGCCCACATCCACGGCGGCGACATCACCGCGGCCAACTCCCCCGAGGGCGGTGCGGTCTTCACGCTGCGGCTGCCGAGGGACGCGTCGGACGCGGTGCGGGCGGCGGAGGAGAAGCGCTCCAAGAAGGGGGACGCGTGAGGAAGGCTCGTCTGCTGGTGGTGCCGGTGTTCGCCGCGCTGCTCGCCGGATGCGGCATCCGGGCCACCGAGGTGCCGACGGACTTCGGGCCGGCGCCCTCGCGGGCGCACTGCTCGCTCGCCGGGCAGGGCATCACCACGCAGTCCACGCCCGGGATGCCCGTACAGGTGTTCCTGCTGTGTGGTTCGTCGCTGGTCACCGTCGACCGGGCGGTGCGGGTGCCCCAGGGCACGGAGGACTCCGAGCGGCGCGTGCTGGTCGCGCAGGGCCTGCTGGACGAGCTCGCCAAGACGCCGTCGGCGGCCGAGAAGCAGGCCGGGTACTCCACGGACGTACGCGGCGGTATGACGGTGAGCGGGCCGGGCCCGCGGGATCCGGAGGACACGCTGCGGCTGACGACGGCCCCCGAGGACCTCACCTCGTACGCGCTCGCCCAGATCGTCTGTACGTTCTCCGACTCGGCGGCGGCCGAGGGCGACGGCTCGGTGATCCTCGGCGGCCCCGGTGCCGCGCCGCCCCGCAGCTACGAGTGCACCGACGACGTCCGCGCCCGCCCGGGCGAGGTGGAACCACCGTCGACGGAGGTCACGGGCGGCTGACGGCAGGTGTGGCGCATGCCTCACCCGGGTAGGGGGTCCCGACCCGGAACCGATCCTGCCGATGGCCGCGTCTAGGGGGGCGTGCAGCGTCAAGGCTCCAGGGGCGGCAGCGCCGCGATCCGCGTGCGGGTGACGGGGGGTGTCCTCCTCGCCGCGCACCTCGCGTTCGTCGCCTGGTACACGCTGCGTCCGCTGGACGTGCCCTGGGTGATGCCCGCCAATCTGCATCCGCTCGCCGGTATCCGCGCCGACCTCGCGCTGGGCTGGCCCGAGGCGGCGCGCAGCATCGGCGCCGGGCTCGGGCTGCTCGCGCCGCTGGGCGTGCTGCTGCCGATGGTGGGCGGCAGACCGCGGGTCTCCCCGCTCGGCTCCCTGGTCCGCACGGTCGCCGCCGGGGCGCTGATCTCGCTCGGCATAGAGCTGTTGCAGACCGGCGTGCCCGGCCAGGTCGTGGACGTCGACTCGCTGCTGCTGAACACCACGGGCGTCACCCTCACCCATGTCGCGGTCGTCCCGGCGGGCCGATACTGGCTGCGCCGCAGGGCTCTGGCCCGCAGCCGGGCAGCGCTGCCGCCGCTGCCGACGGAGGACGCCCCTCAGGGTCGTACCCCGACGATTCCCAGGGTCGGGATCGCCCCATGGAGTGATGCTTTGCCCCCTTCGTCTCCGTAGCGTGGATGTCAGAACGAGGCAGCCAGAAGAGGAGGCCTCGGACAGACGCTCACGAAGGAGCCGCGATGAGCCGCCTTGCCCGCCCCACCAGTGGTCGGATGATTGGCGGAGTGTGCGCAGCGCTGGCACGGCGCTTCGGCACCTCCGCGACGACGATGCGTGTGATCTTCCTGCTCTCCTGCTTGCTGCCCGGCCCGCAGTTCCTGCTCTACATCGCGCTGTGGATCCTGCTCCCGTCGGAGGACAAGGCGGCCCGCACAGCCTGGTGACACCACCCCCGGATCTGCCCTCCCTCAGGGGCACACGCCGATGGGGCGCACCCCCTGAAAAGGGTGCGCCCCATCGGCACGTGCAAGGGTGTGGCTCAGGCCAGCGGGAGGCCGTTCACGCCGGTGCCGTGCGCGGGCACGCCCTGCACCGGCATCCCGCCGAGCAGTGTGGCGGCCGGGCCGGTGGGGCCCTCGGCGAGCACCGACTCGGCGGCCGGCTGGGCGGCCCGCAGGCCCGCGCCGAGCGCGGTCTGGCCCTGGTGCAGCGCCTCGGCCGAACCCGGCACCGCCTGGTTGAGGTTCTCCGCCGGCAGCGTCCGGGCGACCGTCTCCAGAGCCTGGCTGGTGTCGGGGAGAGCGGCCGGAGCGGCGCTCGCGACACCCGCACCGGCGGCGGCGAAGGCGGCACCGAGGGCGGCGACACCGAGGGTCTTGGCAGCAGACTGCTTCATGGTGAATTGCGTCCTTGACTGACTTGAAATGGGATAACGGGGATGACGTTCAGGGGAGGGAGCGGTTCAAGAACGTAAACACGCGAGGGCACCCTCCGCAAACATCGAAATGCGGACGGATTGTGAACGCCCGCCCGCATTCCCCGACCCCCGGTCAGCCCTCCGAAGTGGCAGAACCCCTGGTGGACGCGGTCTGCTGGAACAGCCATTCGGACTTCAGCTCGGCGTATCCGGGCTTGATCACGTCATTGATCATGCCCAGCCGTTCATCGAAAGGAATGAATGCTGACTTCATAGCATTGACTGAGAACCACTGCATGTCGTCGAGCGTGTAACCGAATGCCTCGACAAGGTGCTCGAATTCCCGGCTCATGCTGGTGTGGGACATCAGCCGGTTGTCGGTGTTCACGGTCGCCCGGAAGTGCAGCCGCCGCAGCAGGCCGATCGGGTGCTCGGCGTAGGAGGAGGCGGCGCCGGTCTGGAGGTTGGAGCTGGGGCACAGCTCCAACGGGATGCGCTTGTCCCGGACGTAACTGGCGAGCCTGCCGAGCTTGACGGTGCCGTCCTCGGCGACCTCGATGTCGTCGATGATCCGCACCCCGTGCCCGAGCCGGTCGGCGCCGCACCACTGCAGGGCCTGCCAGATGGACGGCAGCCCGAAGGCCTCTCCGGCGTGGATGGTGAAGTGGTTGTTCTCGCGCTTGAGGTACTCGAAGGCGTCGAGGTGCCGGGTGGGGGGGTAGCCGGCCTCGGCACCGGCGATGTCGAAGCCGACGACGCCCAAGTCCCGGTACCGGTTGGCCAGTTCGGCGATCTCCAGGGCGCGGGCCGCGTGCCGCATCGCGGTGAGCAGGGCGCCGACGCGGATGCGGTGGCCGTTCGCCCGGGCGATCCGCTCGCCTTCCCGGAAGCCCTCGTTGACGGCCTCGACGACCTCTTCGAGGGTGAGCCCGCCCTCCAGGTGCTGCTCGGGGGCGTAGCGCACCTCGGCGTAGACGACACCGTCCTCGGCGAGGTCCTCGGCGCACTCGGCGGCGACCCGGACGAGCGCGTCGCGGGTCTGCATGACGCCGACGGTGTGCGAGAAGGTCTCCAGATACCGCTCCAGCGAACCGGAGTCGGCGGCCTCGCGGAACCAGAGGCCGAGCTTGTCGGGGTCCGTGTCGGGAAGCTGGGAGTAGCCGGTCTCCCGGGCGAGGTCGACGACGGTGCCGGGGCGCAGGCCGCCGTCGAGGTGGTCGTGCAGCAGAACCTTGGGCGCCCGGCGGATCTGGTCCGAGCTCGGGGTGTGCCCCATCCGGTCGGTCTTCCGGTCATTCTGGCTCGTCATTTTCGCACTCTAACTCCTACGCGCGTAGATCGCCGGGTGTACGTTTCCGTCGATACGTAACGGTGACCGTGCGGACGGGTGGCGTACACCGGTGCTTCTGACACTGTTCTGTCATGGCACAGCAAGCGACGCCGGTTCGCACGGCCCGGCTGGGACGGGCGCTCGGTCCGGAACCGACGGCGGTGAGCGCAGTGGTGCTGCTGCTCCCCGGCGGCGAGGAGGCCTCCGCGCGCAGACCCTCTCCCCTGCTCGCGGCCGCGTCGGTGCGGGGACTGGGGCGCCGTCTGGTACGCGCGGGGCGCGCGGAGGGGCTGGCCGCGCATGTCGTGCACTACCGCTACCGCGGGTGGAACGGCAGCGAGGCGCATCTGGCGCGGGACGCCGCCTGGGCGGCGGACGAGGCGGTGCGACGGTACGGCGACGTCCCCGTCTGTCTGGCCGGGATCGACATGGGCGGGCGGGCGGCGCTGCACGCGGGTGGGCACGAGGCCGTCAACTCCGTGCTGGCGATTGCGCCCTGGCTGCCGGAGGACGACATGGCGGCCTCACCCGAACCGGTGAAACAGTTGGTGGGGCGGCGGGTGTTGCTCGTGCACGGCACGAATGACGAGCGGACGGATCCTGAGCTGTCGTTTCGGTATGCGGCGCGGGTGAAGAAGGTCAACCGGGATGTGTGCCGGTTCGAAGTGCACTCGGATCGGCATGGGTTGCATCAGCATCGGGACGAAGTGCTGGCGCTGGCCGAGGACTTCGCGATGGGGGTGTTGTTCGGGCGGGGGTTCTCGCGGCCTGTCGAGGATGCGTTGGCCGCTCCGCCGCCGTTGGGGTTGCGGATGCCCTTGGCTGCGGGGTTTGGGCGGTCGCTGCGGCGGTAGCGCCGGTCAGGCCGGGAGCAGGTTGCCCCTTCTGGAGAGCAGGAACTTCTTGAAGGCTGCCACCGGTGGGGTGTCCGGGTGGCCCTCCAGCCAGGCCACGCCGATTTCTCGTACCGCGCGTGGGGCCGTGACCGTCAGTTCCACCACGCCGGGGCGGGCCACCGCCGGGGGTGGGAGGAGGGCAACGCCCAGGCCCGCGGCTACCAGCCCTCGCAGGGTTTCCGCCTCCTCGCCCTCGAAGGCGATGCGCGGCTTGAAGCCGGCCTCCCGGCAGAGGGCGTCGGTGATGCGGCGGAGGCCGTAGCCGGGTTCCAGGGTGACGAAGGTTTCCTCGGCGGCCTCGGCGAGGCGGATGCGTTTGCGGCCTGCCAGGCGGTGGTCGGCCGGGACCACGAGGCGGAGCTTCTGCTCGTCGAGGCGGCGGGCCACCAGGTCGGGGGCGTCGGGGACGGGGGAGGTGAGGCAGAGGTCGAGTTCGCCGGCGCGGAGGCGTTCGATCATCGCCTCGCCGTAGTTCTGGACCAGGCTGAAGCGGACCCTGGGGTGGTCGGCGCGGAAGGCGTGGAGGAGGCCGGGGACGGTCTCGGCGCCCATGGTGTGCAGGAAGCCGAACGCGACCTTGCCGGTGGTCGGGTCGGCATCGGCGCGTACCTCGTCCGCGGCCCGCTCGATCTCGGCGAGGGCACGTTCCACGGAGGCGAGGAAGGTGCGGCCGGCGGTGGTGAGGGAGACGGTGCGGCCGCGGCGGGCGAACAGGTCGACGCCGAGGTCCTCTTCGAGGCGGACCATGGCGCGGGAGAGGGTGGACTGGGGGACGTTCATCTCCTGCGCGGCCCTGGTGACGTGCTCGGTGCGGGCGACGCCGGCGAAGTACGTGAGGCGGGGGGCGAGGAGGGTGACGATGTCTTGAGTGTCTTCTGTGTCACTGCTTGGTGACAGTCGAGGCTGTGAGCTTTGCTGATGCGCCATGGGAACGATTATGGCGATTCCATGCATTGGACGGATGAGCGGGAGCGTACGTAGCTTCGAGGCATGACTCCCGCCAGTACCGGGGCGTCCACCGTCGTGGGCGCCACCTCCGCAGTCCCTGTCGTCGACTCCCGAATGGCCCCGGGCGGCCCCGGCTACCGCCGGATGAGCTTCGCCCTCTTCCTCGCCGGTGTCGCGACCTTCGCGCTTCTGTACTCCACCCAGGCCCTACTGCCCCTGATCTCGGGCGAGTTCGGAGTGACGGCGAGCGAAGCGAGCTGGACGGTGGCGGCCTCGACCGGCGGCCTGGCTCTCTTCGTCCTGCCGATGAGCGCGCTGTCGGAGCGGTTCGGACGCCGTACGGTCATGACGGCGTCGCTGGCGGTCGCGGTGGCGGTCGGGCTGCTGGTCCCCTTCACGCCGAACCTGACCGCCCTGGTCGTGCTGCGCGCCGTCCAGGGCGCGGCGCTGGCCGGGCTTCCGGCGTCGGCGACGGCGTATCTGGCCGAGGAGGTCCGCCCGAAGGCGCTGATCACGGCGATCGGCCTGTTCGTCGCGGGCAACAGCGTCGGCGGCATGAGCGGCCGTGTCATCACCGGGTGGGTCGCGCAGGAGTGGGGCTGGCGGGCCGCCCTCGGTGTGATCGGCGTGATCGCGGTGGGGTGCGCGGTGGCCTTCCGCCTGCTGCTCCCGGCGCCGCGGCACTTCAAGCCGGGCTCCCTGCGCCCGCGCGTACTGGCCCGCACGGTCCGCGACCACCTCGCCAACCCGCTGCTGTGCCGCCTGTACGCGATCGGCGCGCTGTTCATGACGGTCTTCGGCGGCGTGTACACGGTGATCGGCTACCGCCTGACGGAGGCGCCGTTCTCGCTCCCCCAGGGCATCATCGGCTCGATCTTCCTGATCTACCTGGTCGGCACGGTGTCGGCGTCGACGGCCGGACGCCTGGTGGGCCGCCTGGGCCGCCGAGGCGCCCTGTACGCGGCGGGCGCGACGACGGCGGCCGGTCTGCTGCTGTCGCTGGCGGGCTCGCTCCCGTTCGTCCTGCTCGGCCTGGTCCTGATCACCGGCGGCTTCTTCGCGGGCCACGCGGTGGCGTCCTCGGCGGTCAGCAAGACGGCCGTCCACGGCCGCGCCCAGGCCGCCGCGCTGTACCAGTCCGCCTACTACGTCGGCTCCAGCGCGGGCAGCACGGTCGGCGCGATCGCCTTCCACGCGGGCGGCTGGACCGGCACGGTCGGCGTCGGCCTGCTGGCGGTCCTCGGCGTCGTGACGATCACGGTGTTCGGCACCCGGGCGGCCCGCCTGCAGCGCGAGCGTCTGACGACGGCGGCCTGAGCTCGCGTCGGCCTTGCATTCCCCCTGGTCGGGGCCGGTTGTCAGTGGCCGCGGATAGCCTCCGCGATCACTGACGACTGCGCCTGGCAGGGGGATTTTTGATGGCCCACCGGATTGACTTCCGCATCGAACGCGGTGCCTTCGCCGAGGCGGTCGGCTGGGCGGGGCGCGCACTGCCCTCCCGTACGCCCGTACCGGTGCTGGGCGGCCTGCTGCTGGCGGCGGGCGCGGGGCGCCTCACGGTCTGCGGGTTCGACTTCGAGGCGGCGGCGCGCATGGAGGTGGACGCCGAGACGGGGGCGGCCGGAGAGGTGCTGGTACCGGGACGACGGCTGCTGGACATCTGCCGGGTGCTGCCGGACGGGCCGGTGAGCTGTGCCCTGGAGGGGACGCGGTTCACGGTGGAGGCGGGCGGCACCGAGTTCGGGTTGTCGACGCTGCCGCGCGAGGAGTACCCAGCGCTGCCGCCCCAGCCTGCGGCGTACGGCACGGTGGACGCCGACGTCTTCGCGGCCGCCGTCGGCCAGGTGGCCGTGGCGGCCGGGCGGGACGAGACGCTGCCGGTGCTGACCGGCGTACAACTGCGCCTGGACGGCGACTCGATGACGCTGGCGGCCTCGGACCGGTACCGGTATGCCGTACGGCAGGTGGGGTGGAAGCCGGAGGGAGAAGCGGGCGGTGTGGAGGCGCTGGTGCCCGCGCGGCGGCTGCTCGATGCCGCGCGCTCGCTGGGGCGGTGCGGGGTGGTGCGGATCGGGCTGGACGCCGGGGGCGGGCTGGTCGGCTTCGAGGGCGGGGGCATGCGCAGCGTCGTGCGGTTGCTGGACGGGCGGCTGCCGGCGTACGGGGCGCTGTTCGACGTGGCGGGGGCGGCGGTCGCCGAGGTGGAGTGCGGGGCGCTGGCGGAGGCGGTGCGGCGGGTGGCCGTGGTGGCGGAGGCGAGCAGTCCGGTGCGAATGGACTTCTCGGCCGACGGGTCGGTGCTGCTGCGTGCCGGGTACGGGGACGACGTGGCGGCGCAGCGGCTGCCGGCCTCGCTGAGCGGCGCGGCGGAGGTCACCGTGGCCTTCAACCCGGCGTATCTGCTGGACGCGCTGAACTCCTTCGAGGCGCCCCGGCTGCGACTGGAGCTGCTGGGCACGGGGCAGCGGGCGCTGCTGAGCGCGCTCGACGGCGAGGGCGGCGAGGGCGGCGGGCCGGTGCGACACCGGCATCTGCTCATGTCCGTGCGACAGCTGGTCTGAGAAGCCCTCTACCTGCGCTTTCATTCGCTCCGGGGGCCATTGTCAGTGGGCTGCGGTAGCTTCCGAAGTGTTGGGCGTGACGAGGCGCACCAACGGGATACGGCCACAGGGGTGGGTGGACGATGAGCGACGGCACGGCGACTACGACAACGGACCTCGACATCAGGCTGGAGAAACACCGCGTCGAACTGACCGGGTACTGCTACCGCATGCTCGGCTCGTCCTTCGAGGCCGAGGACGCGGTGCAGGACACGATGGTGCGGGCCTGGCGGAGCTACGACAAGTTCGAGGGGCGTTCCAGTCTCAGGTCGTGGCTGTACCGGATCGCGACGAACGTGTGCCTGGACATGCTGACGGCGGGCAACAAGCGGGCCAGGCCCATGGACCTGACGGAGTCGACTCCGCTGGCCCAGGCGGCGCTCTCGCCCCGCCCGGACAACACCTGGCTGGAGCCGATGCCGGACAGCCGCGTGCTGCCCACGACCGACGATCCGGCGGAGGCCGCGGTCGCCAAGGAGTCGGTGCGGCTCGCCTTTATGGCCACCCTTCAGCAACTGCCGCCCAAGCAGCGGGCGGTGCTGATCCTGCGCGAGGTGCTGGCCTGGAAGGCGAGCGAGGTCGCCGAGCTGCTGGGCACGACGGTCGCGTCGGTGAACAGCGCGCTGCAGCGGGCGCGGGCGACTCTCGCCGAGCAGCAGCAGCCGGGCGCCGAGGCCGCCGTCTCCGACCCGCTGGACGAGGAGCAGCAAAAGCTTCTGGAGCGGTACGTCGCGGCCTTCGAGGGCTATGACATGACGGCGCTGACCGCGCTGCTGCACGAGGACGCCGTGATGACGATGCCGCCGTTCGACCTGTGGCTGCACGGGCCGGCCGACATCACCGGCTTCATGACCACCCTTGGCTCCGCCTGCGCCGGCTCCCGGCTGCGGCCGGTGGAGGTCAATGGACTGCCGGGGTTCGCGCACTACAAGCCGGACCCGGAGTCGGGCGGCTTCACCGCGTGGGCCGTGCAGGTGCTGGAGATCTCAGACAACCGGATCACCGGGTTCCACTGCTTCCTCGACACCAAGCGCTGGTTCCCGCTGTTCGGGCTGCCTCTCCACCTCGAAGCGGAGGCCGACCAGGTCGAGGAGGGCGTGTAGGGCCGGGTCGGGATCGCGGAGACGGATGCCGCCCCCGGCCCGTTTGGCCGTCAGTGCCAGTCGGGCCAGTAGGTCGACAGCCGCGAGACCCGGTGGTCCGAGGCCTCCGACGTCGCATACGACCACTGGGGCCCCTGTGGCCTCCAGCAACGCCCGCACCTCATCACAGAGCCCTGTCACCTCATCCCGGGTGACGGGGCCGGCCAGCACGATTTCGGCGGGGGGCATCGTATCCACGTCCGGTAGACCGGTGCGGGTCTCATAAGTCATCGCGGGTGGGGCGGCCGCGAGGATCACATTGACCTGGGTGAGGGGTGCCCCAGAGGGTTGGGTGTATGCCCCATGGATCAGCTCCGCCTGCGATGTCCGGTGTGTGTCTCCTCGACGAGGGGGCGTCGTGCAGGGGGTGTTGAGCGGCTTCGCGGTGATCGCGATCGTCATCGGGGTCGGGTACGCGATCGGTGTGCGTGGCCACCTCGGCGATCAGGGGCGCGAGGTACTGACCAAGCTCGCCTTTCATGTGGCCTCGCCGGCTCTGCTGTTCACCACCCTGGCAAGGGCCGACCTTTCGGTGATCTTCTCCAGTCGGCTGCTGGTCACGGCTTTGAGCACGGCAGCGGCGGCGGGTGTGTTCGTGACGGTCGGTGTCGTACGTCGGTGGGGTGTGGGGCGTACGACGATCGGCGCCCTGTGCTCCAGTTACGTCAACTCGGGCAACCTCGGCATCCCCATCGCCGTGTACGTGCTGGGCGACGCGTCGCTGGTGGCGCCGGTGCTGTTGTTCCAGCTGGTCGGGGTCACGCCGATCGCGCTGACGATCCTGGATCTCGCGGGTGGTGGCGAGAAACGCCCGCTGTGGCAGCGGCTGCTCACGCCGCTGCGTAACCCGATAGCGCTGGGGTCGCTGGCGGGGGTGGCGGTGTCCGCGGCGGGTGTGCCTGTCCCGGAGCCCGTCATGAATCCGCTGACGCTGATCGGGAACATGTCCGTCCCGGCCGTGCTCCTCGCTTTCGGGATCTCCCTGCGCGGCAGCACCCTTCCCCTGCGCAACGGGGAACGCGGGCCCGTCCTGCTCGCCGTGGCCCTCAAGGCTGTCGCCCAGCCGCTGCTCGCCTGGGTGCTCGCGGCGGGCGTCTTCGGCCTTCGGGGGGCCGGTCTGCTGGACGTGGTGGTGACGTCTGCGCTGCCTGCCGCGCAGAACCTGTTCACGTACGCGAGCAGCTACCGGGTGGGCGAGGTGCTCGCACGGGAGGCGATTTTGTTGTCGACGGTGTTGTCGGTGCCGGTGCTCGTGGTGGTTGCGGCGGTGTTGGGGTGATCAGGTCTCAGCTGAGCGGGAAGATACCGGTGTCGAGGACCAGCTTGAACGGTGCGGGGAGCGTCAGCTCCTCACCGTATTCCACCGAAGCAAGGACCCGGTATGTACCGCTTTGCGGTTCCCCGTAGAGCATCGCCGTGGGACGCCCCGACTGCCAGGCATCCAGCAGGAGGTAGAGCGGTACGCCCGCGACAGCGTAGCCATGGGCCTTCTTGATGCGGTCGTGGTTCGCGTTGCTCTTGGACGTGACCTCGACGACCAATTCCGCCTCGCCGGCGTGCACACGCGTTCCGCGGCGCAAGGCAGCTCTCGGTACCACGCACAGGTCGGGCATGAAGAGGCCGCCCGTCTCCGGACACGCGAGGCCGAGCGTCTGATAGATGCCCCAATCGTCCGGAATCGCTGTGTACAGGCGACGCTGAACCAGCTCAGCAGTGTCGTTGTGTTCTTCGGACGGCGGAGGCGACACGGTGACGATCCCTTCGATGATCTCCACCTTGCTGCCCTCGGGAGCGTCCGTCTCCTCCCAGACACGGACGAGCTCGTCCCAGTCCGTGTTCCCAGGGGAGCCGGACTCGGCGGCGAGTGCGCTCATGGCTGGTCTCCAATCGGTCGTCACCGATCCCAGCATGCCGAACGGGACCGGCGCGGGTCCACCGATCCCGTTCACCCGAAAGGAGAAACCCCAGGTCAGGCGATACGTTCCAGCACCACCGGCGACGCCGTGAAGTCCGTGCCGGGGGCCGCGATGTCGTACGAGCCCGCCACCGCCTGGAGGGCGTAGTCGAAGCGCTCCGGGGTGTCCGTGTGGAGGGTCAGCAGGGGCTGGCCCTCCGTCACCGTGTCGCCGGGCTTGGCGTGCATCTCCACGCCCGCGCCCGCCTGCACCGGGTCCTCCTTGCGCGCACGCCCGGCGCCCAGGCGCCAGGCGGCGACGCCGATGTCGTAGGCGTCCAGGCGGGTCAGGACGCCGGACGACGGGGCCTTGATCACGTGCTGCTCGCGCGCCACCGGCAGCTCAGCGTCCGGGTCGCCGCCCTGGGCCGCGATCATCCGGCGCCAGACGTCCATCGCCGAGCCGTCGGCCAGAGCCTTCGCCGGGTCGGCGTCGCGGATGCCCGCCGCCTGAAGCATTTCGCGGGCCAGGGCGAGGGTCAGCTCGACCACGTCCGCCGGGCCGCCGCCCGCCAGGACCTCCACCGACTCGCGGACCTCCAGCGCGTTGCCCGCCGTCAGGCCCAGCGGCGTCGACATGTCGGTGAGGAGCGCGACCGTCTTCACGCCGTGGTCCGTGCCGAGGCCGACCATGGTCGAGGCCAGTTCGCGGGCGTCGTCCAGGGTCTTCATGAAGGCGCCGGTGCCCACCTTCACGTCCAGGACCAGCGAGCCGGTGCCCTCGGCGATCTTCTTGGACATGATGGAGGAGGCGATCAGGGGGATCGCCTCGACCGTGCCCGTGACGTCCCGCAGCGCGTACAGCTTCTTGTCCGCGGGGGCCAGCCCGTCGCCCGCCGCGCAGATCACCGCGCCGGTCGTGTCCAGGACGTTCAGCATCTCCTCGTTCGAGAGCAGGGCGCGCCAGCCGGGGATCGACTCCAGCTTGTCCAGCGTGCCGCCCGTGTGGCCGAGGCCCCGGCCCGAGAGCTGGGGGACGGCCGCGCCGCACGCGGCGACCAGGGGGGCCAGCGGGAGGGTGATCTTGTCGCCGACGCCGCCCGTCGAGTGCTTGTCCGCCGTGGGGCGGGACAGCGACGAGAAGTCCATGCGCTCGCCGGAGGCGATCATCGCCGCCGTCCAGCGGGCGATCTCGCGCCGGTTCATGCCGTTGAGCAGGATGGCCATCGCGAGCGACGACATCTGCTCGTCGGCGACCTCGCCGCGCGTGTACGCGTCGATGACCCAGTCGATCTGCTCGTCGCTGAGTTCACCGCGGTCCCGCTTGGTGCGGATGACGGAGATGGCGTCCATGGCCATGACTGGCTTTCCTTCCGGGGATTGCGAAGAGTACGGCCCCTGCGAGTCAAGTCCCAGGGGCCGTACGGGAGTTACGAGCGGAGGTGCCCCGGCCCGAAGGCCTGCGGCAGCATCTCCGACAGCGGCAGGATGCCCGCCGGGGTGTCCAGCAGCAGGTCGGGGCCGCCGAACTCGTACAGCAGCTGCCGGCAGCGACCGCACGGGACGAGGAGTTCGCCCTGGCCGTTCACGCAGGTGAAGTGCGTCAGCCGGCCGCCGCCGGTGCGCTGCAGGTCGGAGACCAGCCCGCACTCGGCGCACAGGCCGAGGCCGTACGAGGCGTTCTCGACGTTGCAGCCGGAGACCGTACGACCGTCGTCGACCAAGGCCGCGACCCCGACCGGGTAACCGGAGTAGGGGGCGTACGCGTGGCTCATGGCCTCGCGCGCCACCTCCCGCAGGGCGTCCCAGTCGACCGCGGAGGTCATTTGCCCTGTCCCTTCCGGTACGGCAGACCGTCCGCCTTCGGCATCCGCAGCCGCTGGGCGGACAGCGCCAGGACGACGAGGGTGATGACGTACGGCGTGGCGGAGACCACCTGGTTGGGGACCTCGTTGGTGGTGGCGTACCAGGTGAAGACGAGGGCGCCGACGACCAGGGTGATCACGGCGTTGACGTACTTCTTGCGTACGGCCATCCAGATCGCGCCGATGATCAGCAGCAGCGCGCCGAGCAGCAGCAGGGCGTGGACGTTCTCCGAGCCGCCGCGCAGGTTGAGGCTGTCGGTGTAGCCGAACAGGCCCGCGCCGATGGCGAGTCCGCCCGGCATCCAGTTGCCGAAGATCATCGCGGCGAGGCCGATGTAGCCGCGGCCGCTGACCTGGCCCTCCAGGTAGAAGGGGTTGGCGACGATGGAGAGGAAGACGCCGCCGAGGCCGGCGAGGCCGCCGGAGATGATGACCGCCAGGTACTTGTACTTGTAGACGTTGACGCCGAGGGACTCGGCCGCGACCGGGTTCTCGCCGCAGGAGCGCAGCCGCAGGCCGAACGCGGTGCGCCACAGGATCCACCAGGTGGCGGGGACCAGGGCGATGGCGATCAGGGTCAGCCAGGAGACGTTGGTGACCAGACCGCCGAGCAGGCCGGCGATGTCGGAGATCAGGAACCAGCCCTGGCTGTTGAGTTCCCTGAGGCCGTCGGAGATGCCCGGCACCGTGAAGTTGCCGAGGGACTCGACCGCCGGGGACTGCTTGGCGGAGCCGCCCGCGTGGCCCTCGAAGGCGAGGGGGGCCAGGTAGCGGGTGGCGCCGAGGGCGAGGATGTTGATGGCCACACCGGAGACGATGTGGTTGACGTTGAAGGTGACGGTCACGAAGGCGTGCAGCAGGCCGCCGAGGCAGCCGCCGATGATGCCGACCAGGACACCCGTCCACGGGCCCCACTGGAAGCCGGCCCAGGCGCCGAACCAGGTGCCGAGGATCATCATGCCTTCGAGGCCGATGTTGACCACGCCCGCGCGCTCGGCCCACAGGCCGCCGAGACCGGCGAGGCCGATGGGGACGGCGAGCTGGAGGGCGGTGGACATCTGGCTGACGTTGGTGATGCCGTCGGCGCCGGTGATGATGCGGACGAGCGAGGTCAGCGCCAGGGCTCCGGCGATGACCAGCAGCAGGACGGGCCACGACAGGCGGCGGCCGGTCGGCGCCGCGGGCTGCAGCGTGGGCTGGTTGACGTCGGTCGCGGTGGTCATCGGCCAGCCACCTCCTTCGTGTTGTGGGCGCCGAGGACGTGACCGGCGGCGAGTTCGGCGCCGACCCGGCGCTGCTGGCGGCGCAGGCCCCATTCGCGGACGGCCTCGTACGAGACGACGACCGACAGCACGATCAGGCCCTGCATGATGACCGCGATTTCCTTGTCGTAGCCGTGGAAGTCCAGCTCGGGCGACGCCTTGTCGAGCCAGGCCCACAGCAGGGCGGCGAACGCGATGCCGACCGGGCTGTTGCGGCCGAGCAGGGCGATGCCGATGCCCAGGAAGCCGATGCCGGTGGGGAAGTTGAGGCTGTAGGTGTGGGTGTCGCCCATCAGGATGGGCAGGCCCGCGAGTCCGGCGATGGCGCCGGAGATCAGCATGGCGGTGAGCACCATGCGCTTGGGGTCCACACCGCTGGCCGCGGCGGCGCTCTCGGAGGCGCCGGAGGCGCGCAGGTCGAAGCCGAAGCGGGTGCGGTTGAGGACGACCCAGTAGCCGATGCCGAGGAGTACGGCGAGGACGACCAGGCCGTAGATCTCGCCGGCCGCGCCCATGTCGATGCCGGGCACCCAGCCCGACTCGTGCATCTCGCCGGTGGTGTTGTTGTTGCCGACCTTGACGCCGAAGACGCTGGGCAGCCACAGGTAGCCGATGACGGAGGTGGCGATCGCGTTGAGCATGATCGTCGCGACGACCTCGCTGACGCCCCGGGTGACCTTCAGGACACCGGCGATACCGGCCCAGAAGGCGCCGGTGAACACCGCGGTGAGGAGCAGCAGCGGGATCTGGATCACGGCCGGCAGGTTCATGTGGGCGCCGACGATCGCGGCCATCATGGCGGCGAGCTGGTACTGGCCGTCGACACCGATGTTGAACAGGTTCATCCGGAAGCCGATGGCCACCGCGAGCGCCGCGATGTAGTACATCGAGGCCTGGTTGACGATCAGCACCTGGATGTCGGAGAAGCCGGCCTGCTCGAACATCACGGCGAACGGCTCGACCGGGTTCTTGCCCGAGGCGATCAGCACGATCGCGCTCAGCACGAAGGCCACGGCGAGCGCGATGACCGGTCCGGCCACCGCGAGGAGCACACGCTCCTTGTCGAACTTCTTCATCAGCGGGCCTCGTCTTCGCCGGACTCGGGGGTCTCTTCGTGTTCGAGGTGTCCGGTCGCGGCACCGGTCATGGCCGAACCGAGCTCCTCGGGAGTGATCGTGGCCGGGTCGGCGTCGGCGACCAGCCGGCCGTTGTAGATCACCCGGAGGGTGTCGGACAGGCCGATCAGCTCGTCCAGGTCGGCGGAGATCAGCAGCACGGCCAGGCCCTCGCGGCGGGCCTCACGGATGTGGTCCCAGATCGCGGCCTGCGCGCCGACGTCCACACCACGGGTGGGGTGCGCGGCGATGAGGAAGCGCGGCTTGTGGCTCATCTCGCGGCCGACGATCAGCTTCTGCTGGTTGCCGCCGGACAGCGAGGCGGCGGTGACGTCGATGCCGGGGGTGCGGACGTCGTACTGCTCGACGATCCGGCGCGTGTCCTCCTGCGCGGCCTTCGGGTCCAGCCATACGCCCTTGGCGTTGGGCTTCTCGGTGACGTGGCCGAGGATGCGGTTCTCCCAGAGGGGGGCCTCCAGGAGCAGGCCGTGGCGGTGGCGGTCCTCGGGGATGTAGCCGATGCCCTGCTCGCGGCGCCTGCGGGTGGCCCAGGCGGTGATCTCCTCGCCGGCCAGCGTGATCGTGCCGGAGTCGGCGTGCTTGAGGCCGATCAGCGCGTCGACCAGCTCGGTCTGGCCGTTGCCCTCGACACCGGCGATGCCCAGGACCTCACCGGCGTGGATGGTGAAGGTGATGTCGTCCAGGAGAGCCTTGCCACCGGGAGCCTGAAGGCGCAGCTTGTCGACCGTGATCACGGGACGGTCGGTGACCGTGGACTCGGCGGTCTCCGGAGTCGGCAGCTCGCTGCCGACCATCATCTCGGCGAGCTGCCGCGGGGTGGTCTCGGAGGGGACGGCCGTACCCACCGTCGTGCCGCGCCGGATGACGGTGATCTCGTCGGCGACGGAGAGCACCTCGCCGAGCTTGTGCGAGATGAAGATGACCGACAGCCCCTCGGCCTTCAGCTCCCGCAGGTTGTCGAAGAGCGCGTCGACCTCCTGCGGCACGAGGACGGCGGTCGGCTCGTCGAGGATCAGCGTGGTGGCGCCGCGGTAGAGGACCTTGAGGATCTCCACACGCTGACGGGCGGCCACACCGAGCTCCTCGACCAGACGGTCGGGCTCCACGCCGAGGCCGTACCGCTCGGAGATCTCCTTGATCTTCCGGCGGGCCTTGGCGCCGATGCCGTACAGCTTCTCGCTGCCCAGCGCCACGTTCTCCAGCACGGTGAGGTTGTCGGCCAGCATGAAGTGCTGGTGGACCATGCCGATGCCGCGCGTGATGGCGTCGGCCGGGCTGTGCAGGGTGACCTGCTCACCGTCGATGGTGATGGTGCCCTCGTCCGGCTTCTGCATGCCGTAGAGGATCTTCATCAGCGTCGACTTGCCGGCGCCGTTCTCGCCGACCAGGGCGTGCACGGTGCCCTTGCGGACGCTGAGGTGGATGTCGTGGTTGGCCACGACGCCCGGGAAACGCTTGGTGATCCCGGCGAGTTCGACGGCGGTCGCCTGACCGTGGACCGCCGCTCCGGCCGGAGGGCTGCTGGACGCGTTGATGGCGCACTCTCCTGGGGACGGGGGTCGTCTACGCGCGTAGCGCCCCTACGGCATACAAAGGGGGCGACGCGCCGAGACAACGGGGTACAGGGAGACAGCCTCCCCGTACCCCGTTGAGCGGACGTAACCCCGCGGTTACCGACTGCTCGGCACCCGCTTTGTCAGCTGCTCTTGACCTTGATCTCGCCGCTGATGATCTTCTCCTTGGCCGCTTCGATGGCTTCCTGGAGCTCGGCGTTGTTCGCGAACTTCGGGTTGGAGTCCGCGAGGCCCACCTCGCCGGTCTTCAGATCGCCCTTGACGATACCGGTCTCGGGCTTGCCGTCCTCCACGGACTTCGCCAGGTTGTAGACCGCCTTGGCGACGTCCTTCGTGGCCGACGTGAGGATGGAGTCCTTGTACTTCGCGAGGGCTTCCTGCTTGTACTGGTCGGAGTCGACCCCGATCGCCCACACCTTGTTGGCGGCGGCGGCCTCGATCACACCCTGACCGGACAGACCAGCAGCCGCGTACACCACGTCGGCCTTCTTCTCGATCTGCCCCTCGGCGGCCGTCTTGCCCTTGTCGGGGCTGGAGAAGCCGCCCTCCTCAGCGGTCTGCGTCAGGTACTGCGACAGCACCTTCACCTTGGGATTGGTGTCCGTGACGCCCTGCGCGAAGCCCGCCTGGAACTTGTGGATGAGCGGGATGTCCACACCACCGACGAAGCCGACGACATTTGTCTTGGTGCTCTTGGCGGCGGCCACACCGGCCAGGTACGAGGCCTGCTCCTCGTTGAAGACCAGGTCGGCGACGTTGTCCGCCTGGACCTGGGAGTCGTCGACGATGCCGAAGGTGGTGTCGGGGTACTTGGCCGCGACCTCCTCGACGGCCGGCGCGTACGCGTAGCCGACACCGATCACCGGGTTGTAGCCCTGCTTCGCCAGCGAGGCCAGGCGCTGCGCCTTGTCGGCGTCCGTCTCGCCCTCGGTGGGCTCGATGTCGGCCGTCTCGTACTTGAACTCCTTCTTCGCCTGCTCCAGACCCGCGTACGCGGCGTCGTTGAAGGACTGGTCGCCCTTGCCGCCGACGTCGTAGGCGATGGCAAGGCCCTTGTCGCCCTTCGACTCCGCGGAGGAGCTCTGGGTAGAGGTGCCGCCGCAGGCGGACAGGGCAAGGGCGAGGGAGGCGGTCGCTGCGCCTGCGACCGCGATGCGGGAAACCCGGCGCATGTGTGGTGCTCCTAGTCGTACAAGCGCCGTACGGTTCAGCTTCGGCGCTGGCTTCGCCGCAGATTAACGCGCGTAGACCAACCTGAAAACCCCTTCTGTCCACCTTGTTATCCGCCCGTGGCCAACACCACGCACACCCAGCTCAGAGCCATGCCGTATGCAAACAAGGGGTGGCCCTGGGTAATGACAGCCCACGACTACCCGCAGCCGCGTACGCACGGAAGGGGCCGTGTCGGGGGGTGTCCGCCCGCAGCGGTTGGCGCGTCAACCCGGGCAGGTTGGTAAGTGACCGATTCCGCGCCGTTCCGAGGACGGACACCCCCCGACACGGCCCCGACCCACCACCCGGCGTCAGGCGCTACAGCAACCCGGCACCCACAGCCACAGGCCGCCGCAGGCACCCACCGCGACCACGACGAAAGCGGGCGGAGACAACCGCCTCCGCCCGCTCCCCTTCCACCGCACTACTTCGCTACTCGGTCCTGACCTTGATCGACCCGTCGATGATGCCTTCCTTGGCCGTCTCCACGGCGGCCTGAAGACCCTCGATCTTCGCGTACTCCGGGTTGGTGTCGGACAGCCCCACACCGTCCACCTTCAGGTCGAAGGTCTGCACGCCGGTCAGCGGCTTGCCGCCCTCGACGGACTTCGCCAGCTCGTACACCGCACCGCCGACATCCTTGAGCGCGGAGGTGAGGATGTACTTCTTGTACGCCGCCAGCGCCTCCTGCTGGTACTGGTCGGAGTCGACGCCGATCGCCCAGACCTCGGCCTTCGCGGCGGCCTCGATGACACCCTGCCCGGACAGTCCGGCCGCCTGGTAGATGACGTCGGCCTTCTTCTCGATCTGCCCCTCGGCGGCGGCCTTGCCCTTGTCGGGGCTGGAGAAGCCACCCTCCTCGGCCGTCTGCGTCAGATACTGCGAGACGACCTTGACCTTGCCGCCGCTGGTGTCCTCGACGCCCTGCTTGTAGCCGGCCTCGAACTTGTGGATCAGCGGGATGTCGACACCACCCACGAAGCCGACGACATTCGACTTGGTGGCCTTGGCGGCGGCCACACCGGCCAGGTACGAGGCCTGCTCCTCGGCGAAGAGGAGGGAGGCGACGTTCTCGCCCTTGACCTCGGAGTCGACGATGCCAAACGTGGTGTCCGGGTACTTCTTGGCCACGGCCTCCATGGCGGGGCCGTAGGCGAAGCCGACACCGATGACCGGGTTGTAGCCCTGCCGGGCGAGCGAGGAGAGGCGCTGCTCCTTGTCGGCGTCGGTCTCGCCCTCGGTCGGCTCCACGTCGTCGGTCTTGTAGCCGAACTCGGCGGCGGCCTTCTGCAGACCGGCGTACGCGGCGTCGTTGAAGGACTGGTCGCCCTTGCCGCCGATGTCGTACGCGATGGCCAGGCCCAGGTCCTCCTTGGAACCGGAACCGCCACCGCTTTCACCACTGGTGCCACCGCAGGCCGTGGCGGCGAGCGCGAGCGACGCGACCCCCACCGCGACGCGGGTCAGGTTGGATATCCGACGCATCTGAAGTTCCCCATTCTCCAAAGCCCCGCAGTGGGTGCTCGATTCGGCGCACATTAACGCGCGTAGACACTCCTGGGAACGGGGTTCTGCCTGGCCGTTATCCATTCGTGCCGGTGGCCGGTTACATACTCGTGAACCACCGACTCGAATGGTGTGCTCCTGGGGCGATCCCGGCGTGCTTTCGGGCACGCCCCACCGCTACGCGCACCAGGCTGCCCCTGCTGAACGGGGGGCGCAACCGGAAGGATTCCTTACTGGCTACCGGCCCGCGTCGAGGAGTGCCGCCGCCGTGAACAGCTCCACGCCCACCGCGATCGCGGACTCGTCCACGTCGAAGTCGCCCTGGTGGAGGTCGCGGACGGTGCGCTCACCCGGAGTGCGGACGCCGAGACGGGCCATGGCGCCGGGAACGTGCTCCAGGTACCAGGAGAAGTCCTCGCCGCCCAGGCTCTGGTCGGTGGCCTCGACCGACTCCGCGCCACGGCGGGCGCTCATGGCGTCGGCGAGGAGCTCGGTGACGCCGGGCTCGTTGACGACGGGGGGAACACCGCGGATGTAGTTGATCTCCGACTTGGCGCGGTGCAGGTTCGCCACCTCGTCGATCGCCGCGTGGACGATGTCGGGGGCCTCCCGCCACGCCTCCATGTCCAGGCACCGCACGGTCCCGGCGAGCTCGGCGTGCTGCGGGATGACGTTCGGCGCGTGGCCGGACTCGATGCGGCCCCAGGTCACCGCCAGCCCACTGCGGGCGTCGACACGCCGGGCGACCAGCGCGGGCACGTCGGTGACCACGCGGGCGACGGCGGTCACCAGGTCGGTGGTCAGGTGGGGGCGGGCGGTGTGGCCGCCGGGGCCGTCGAGGGCGATCTCCAGGCGGTCGCAGGCGGAGGTGATCGGGCCCTCGCGCAGGCCGATCATCCCGGCGTCCACCCGGGGGTCGCAGTGCACGGCGATGATCCGCTTCACCCCGTCGAGCACCCCGCAGTCGATGGCGTCGGCGGCGCCGCCGGGCAGCACCTCCTCGGCGGGCTGGAAGACCAGCCGTACGGGCTGCGGCAGCAGACCCTGCCGGTGCAGGTCGGCGAGGATCAGCCCGGCGCCCAGCACCACGGCCGTGTGGACGTCGTGACCGCAGGCGTGCGCCCGGTCGGGGACGGTCGAGCGGTACGGGCACTCGGTCTTGGCGTCCGGGATGGGCAGGGCGTCGATGTCGGCCCGCATGGCCAGCATCTCGGGCCCGTCGCGCCACTGATCACCGTCGACGCCGATGTCACAGACGAGCCCGGTGCCCGCGGCGAGTACGCGCGGCCGCAGGCCGGCCTTCTCCAGCCGGGCCTTGATCGCGGCGGTCGTACGGAACTCCTGGTTGCCGAGTTCCGGGTGCATGTGCAAGTCGCGGCGGAACGCGACGAGTTCGGCACGCAGCGGCTCGGGGAGCGTGCCGGGAAGGGCGGCTCCCGCCGCTCCGGCCGCTTTGAGGAGGTCGGCGTCGGACTCCAGTGACATCAGTTGCTTCACCCTCTGAAGGGTAGGACGCCCGGACGGTCAACTGCCCCGAGATCAACAAAAGTTCAGCCCGTTAGGGGAAGAAAACCTGGCCGCCGGACGCATAGGTGTCGGTTGGGGTGGGTAAACTCGCCCGATTTCCTCCGGTCGGGCAGATCACGGGTACCACCCTGTCCTCCACGCATACCACGCCCTGCCCCACCCGCGCGCATCCGTTCACCTGGCGGACCCCCACAGCACGCGCCGGCCGGGTAGCGTGCCCGACCGTGACCGATCTGGACACGGCCTTCTTAACGGCCACCCGTACCTCGTACGACGCCATCGCCGCCGACTACGCCGCCCGGTTCCCGGAGGCGATGGGCGGCGTCCCCCTCGACCGGGCCCTGGTCAGCGCCTTCGCGGAGCTGGCCCGCGCCCACTCCCCCGCCCCGGTCGCCGACCTCGGCTCCGGGCCCGGGCACGTCACCGCGCTGCTGCACGAGCTGGACGTCCCGGTGTTCGGTGTGGACCTGTCACCCCGGATGGTGGCTCTGGCCCGCCGCGCGCACCCGGAGGTCCGCTTCCACGTGGGCACGATGACCCGCCTGGACCTGCCGGACGCGACGCTGGGCGGGCTCCTGGCGCTCTACTCGATCATCCACGTGCCCGACGACCATCTGCCGACCACGTTCGCCGAGTTCCACCGCGTGCTGCGCCCCGGCGCCCCCGTCCTGGTGTCGTTCCAGACCGTCGAGGCAGAGGACCGCCTCCGTCTGACGGAGCGCTTCGGGCACGAGATCGCCCTGGACTACTACTGGCGTACGCCCGAAAAGGTGGCGGACCTGCTGGTCAAGGCCGGTCTGGACCCGTACGCCCGCGTCGTGCGCGAACCGGGTGAGGACGAGAAGCTCCCCAAGGCCTTCCTGCTGGCCCGCAAGCCCGCGTCCTAGACCGCCTGCACCGCCGACAGTCGATGCACGTCCCGGGCCGTCCCGGTCACGCCGTCCAGAAAGCCCTGGGCACGGGGTGAGGCCGTCTGGGTGAGCCAGTCGGGGTCGATGTCGCAGACCGCCACGCGGACGTCGGTGCCGGCCAGGGCGAGCGGCAGGGTGTGGACCACCGTGGAGGGGAAGCTGAGGATGGTGCGGCCCACCGGGCCGCGGCGGGCGATGAGCTCCAGGGGGAGGTCGGGGCGGACCACCTCCAGGCCCGTCTCGACCGCCAGCCGGTGGAGCTTCTCGGCGCTCTCGCGGCGGTGGGCGAAGTAGCGGCGGGCGCCGTGCGTCTTGGCGAGGGAGCGCACCGCCTCCACATAGCGGTCGCCGTCCACCACGCCGGTCTCCACCAGCGACGTACCGACCATGTCCGCGCCCTTGGTGATGCGCGGCGGGCCGAAGCGGGCCCGGGTCCAGGCGAAGTCGTTCGCGGTGACCGTGACCCCGCCCGGCGTCTCCTCGATCGGCATGGAGGAGAACACCTCGACCCGGCGGCTGCCGCCCGGCGTCAGGCGGCGCCGGGCGGAGGACGACACCGGGGCGAAGAGCAGATCGCGCGGGCCGGGGCGGGCGCCCCGCCGGTGCCAGCGGACCAGGCGTTCGCCGCGGGCGAGCTGGGTGACGAACTCCATCGTCGCCGTCCCGTCGTCCACGACCACCAGGTCACGTGCCCGCGTGATCGTCAGCAGCAGCTGTACGTACCGCGAGAACGGATCGCCCATCACGATCCGTTCCGCGCGGCGCAGTACCCCCATGAGCCCGCCGATCGTCTGGAAGGGTGCCGACGCGCCGCCGCGCGCCTCCTCCCAGCGGACCTCGTAGCCCTCCTCACGCGCCAGTTCCGCCATCCGCCGCAGCTGGCCGCGGGTCATCGGATCGACGGGCGAGAGGACCACGAGGGTGAGCCCCGCGCCGGGCGCGTGGACATGCGCCCACTCCAGCACGTTCAGGAGCTGTACCGGACTCTCGACGAAGGCGAGAGTGTGGGGGCCGGCATTCCCGGCGCGGGGGCTCATCGGCGTACGACCGTCCCGTCGTAGGGCGTTGTGGGGGTTGTAGGGGCTGACCTGGGCGTTGACCTGGGTGTCAGACCTGGACCGGCTCGCCGGCCGCGGCGGCGATCTCCGCCTCGGCGACGACGCCCTGGACGCGGCGCAGCTTCTTCATCGGGCCGAGCTCCGACTCGTAGACCTTCTTGACGCCGTCACCGAGGGAGGCCTCGATGGTGCGGATGTCGCGGACGAGACGCTGCAGGCCCTGCGGCTCGACGGAGGCGGCCTGGTCGGAGCCCCACATCGCGCGGTCCAGGGTGATGTGACGCTCGACGAAGGTCGCCCCGAGCGCGACCGCGGCGAGGGTGGTCTGCAGGCCGGTCTCGTGGCCGGAGTAGCCGATCGGGACGTTCGGGAACTCCTTCTCCAGCGTGTTGATCACGCGGAGGTTGAGCTCCTCGGCCTTCGCCGGGTACGTCGACGTGGCGTGGCACATCAGGATGTTGTCCGAGCCGAGCACCTCGACCGCGTGGCGGATCTGCTTCGGCGTCGACATGCCGGTGGAGAGGATGATCGAACGGCCGGTGGCGCGCAGCGCCTTCAGCAGCTCGTCGTCGGTCAGGGAGGCGGAGGCGACCTTGTGGGCGGGGACGTCGAACTTCTCCAGGAAGGCGACGGCCTCGGTGTCCCACGGGGAGGCGAACCAGTCGATCCCCTTCTCCTTGCAGTACGCGTCGATCTGGGCGTACTCGTCCTCACCGAACTCCACGCGGTGGCGGTAGTCGATGTAGGTCATCCGGCCCCAGGGGGTGTCGCGCTCGATGTCCCACTGGTCGCGCGGGGTGCAGATCTCCGGGGTGCGCTTCTGGAACTTGACCGCGTCGCAGCCCGCCTCGGCGGCCACGTCGATGAGCTTGAAGGCGTTCTCCAGCTCGCCGTTGTGGTTGATACCGATCTCGCCGCAGATGTAGACGGGCTTGCCGGGGCCGACCTCTCGGGAACCGAAGGTACGGAGGCGGGTGTTGGTGCTCATGGCAGGAACTTTCCTTACTTGGTGGAGGGGTCGAGAGAGTCGAGAGAGGGTCCGAGGATCCAGCCGGCGATCTCTCGGATCGCGCCGACACCACCGGGGACGGTGGTGACCGCGCGTGCGGCGCCGCGTACCACGTCGTGGGCGCTCGCGACCGCCACGGGCCAGCCGACGAGGGCGAAGCACGGCAGGTCGTTGACGTCGTTGCCGACGTAGAGCACGCGCTCCGGCGCGATGCCCTGCTCCTCGCACCACTGCTTCAGCGCGAGGTCTTTCCGGTCGACGCCGTGCAGCACCGGAATCTTCAGCTTCCGGGCCCGGGCGGCGACGACCGGGTTCTGCTCCGTGGACAGGATCAGCATCTTCAGGCCGCTGCGGCGCAGGGCCGCGATGCCGAGGCCGTCTCCGCGGTGTACGGAGACGAACTCCCGTCCATCGGCATCGATCAGCACCCGGTCATCGGTCTGGGTGCCGTCGAAGTCGAGTACGACCGCGTCGATGTCGGCGGCGGTCGGAAGGGCGCCGGGGCGGTCCGCGTCGAACAGCGGGGCCAGGGCGCGGGCGCGGGCGAGGTCGTGCGGGTCGTCGATCTCCAGCACGCGCGCGGGGTCGGTGCGCACCAGCTCGGTCCGGCCGAAGAAGCGGTGCTGGTGCTCGCGGAAGCCGGCCGCGTCCATCGCGTAGGCGGCGCCGGTCTCCAGGAAGTCCTGGGGGCGGTCCTGGCGGCGGGGGCGGAAGGACTTGTCGTGGTTGACGCCGTAGCCGCCGGTGGCCGGGGCGCCGGCGTCCTCCGTGGCCTCGTCGTCGGCGTTGCGCCAGATGAAGCCGTGGAACGGGGCGACGGTGACCGCGGTGTCCGCGCCGTTCTCCACGATGGCCGCCGCGACCCCGTCGATGTCCTCGCGGATCAGGAACGGGCTGGT
Organism: Streptomyces spinoverrucosus; assembly: GCF_015712165.1. NCBI lineage: Bacteria > Bacillati > Actinomycetota > Actinomycetes > Kitasatosporales > Streptomycetaceae > Streptomyces > Streptomyces spinoverrucosus. The sequence goes on from NZ_JADPZX010000001.1 coordinate 3,185,251, forward strand.
GCACTGCACGAACAGCACCACGTCGACCGGCGAGCCGTGCAGCGCCTCGTGGGCGTCCATGGCGTGCAGGACGGCGGCCTCGGAGGTGGCGGTGTCACCGGCGATGGCGGCGGGGCGCAGCACGACCTCGGCGCCGGCCGAGCGGGCGGCGGCGGCGATGGCCTGGTCGTCGGTGGAGACGACGACGTCGGTCACCAGCCGGGAGGCCAGGCATTCGCGTACCGCGCGGGCCACCAGCGGTACGCCGCCGACCGGGGCGAGGTTCTTCGCGGGCACGCCCTTGGAGCCGCCGCGCGCGGGGATCACCGCGAGCACCCGGCGCTCCGTCGCGCCTCGGCCCGCTTCCGGGTTGGACATGGGAACTACTCCTTGAGCAGGGTTGGTGCGGCTCACAGCTCCCCCATCCGCCGGATGACGGGCGCGACCCGCTGGACGCCGTGCCGGTAGGCGCCGCGTGCGGCGCGGCGCACTATCTGCCGCACCGGGCCGGGCTCCTTGTCGTGCGCGGGGGCGCCGGGCAGCGGGGTGCCGTCGGGGCCGAGGTGGTGCCGGGCGAGGATGCCGGGCAGATAGCCGGGGGCGGTCGCCGGTGTGTAGTACGGCGTCAGGCGCGGCAGGCCGCCGGGCTGCGCGAGCAGCTTGGCGATCCGCTCACGGGCCGCGTCGAAGGCGGTCTCGTAGGAGCCGTCGGCGGCGACGCCCTGCCGGGCCACCCAGTCGGCGTCCGGCGTGGGCCGGTGCCCGGCGTCGAGCTGGTCCCAGGAGGCGAGGCAGCCGGAGCCGACGAAGTGGTGGTTGCCGAGTACCTCACGCACGCCGAGGTCGGTGAGGACGACGGTGGGGATCCGGCGGTGGAGCGACTCCAGCGCGGCCGTCGAGCTGACCGTGACGAGCAGGTCGGTGCGGTCCAGGACCTCGCCCATGTTGCCGTAGACGAGCTGGAAGTTGGGGGGCAGCTCGCCGAGCTTCTGCGCCAGCTTCTGGTACGGCAGTTCCTCGATGTGGGTGGTGTGCTCACCGGGCTTGGAGCGCAGCTTGAGCAGCACCTCGCGTTCGGGGTGCAGCCGCGCGTGCTGGACCAGGCGGTTCAGCAGGTACGCACGGTCCTTGCGGCTCTCGGGGACCGACGGCTGGGCGGCGAACACGACGGTGTAGGGGTCGTGTTCGCCGGTGTACTTGGCGCCGCCCAGGAACGGCAGTGCCACCTCGGTGACCGCGGTGGAGTCGGCGCCGACTCCGTCGTACACCGCGCGGAAACGCTCGGCGTCCTGGCGGGAGTTGGCGAGGACGAGGTCCGCGCCGTGCCGCAGCAGCAGGCCGTCGGCGAGCTTCTCGTAGACGACGCCGACATAGCCGGTGACGACGACGGGCCGCTGTTCGCGGTCCTCCCACACGCGCTTCAGGCCGTGCAGCATCGCCTGCACACCGCCACCGACCAAGGAGAGGATCAGCACGTCGTACGACTCCCGCGCCATGGTGCGCAGAAACTCGACGGCCGTCACTTCCTTGAGCGAGTCGGCGCGGACGCCCACTTCCGCGAGCTGGCGGGGCGTGGGAGTCGCCCGGCCGCGCAGCAGAAATCCGTCCAGGGCCGGGGCGACTTGCGCCTCGCCTTGCGGTCCGGCTTCCATGGACGGGCCCGGAGCGATACGGCTCGCCGTCAGCGCACCCCATTTCCAGCGGGTGTCCGAGTCGGCGAGTACTGCGATCCGCGTGGGCTTCGTTGTACTTGGTGGCACACCCCAGACGCTAGGAAGCAATTTCTAGTTGCTGGCTAACCTCGTGTCAACGAAAAGTTAACAGCACCCCACCGAGAGCCGAACTGGCTCGCCGAGGCCCAGGAAGTACACGGTATGCACCGTTCCGACACATCGAGTTCACCCCCCGTACCCTCGCCGGAAAGTTCCCCAGCCGGGCCGCCTCCTAGGCTTTTGCCTGTGCCAAAGCTCTCCGTGATCGTGCCGTTCTACAACGTGCAGCAATACGCCCCGGACAACCTGAGAAGCCTTCGCGCGAACGCTCGGCAGGACTTCGAGTTCATCCTGGTCGACGACAAATCGAAGGACGAAACGCCGGCCATTCTCGAACGCGCGGCCGAAGAGCTCTCCTCGGTCGCTCAGGTGCGCTATATCCGCAGAGAGGAAAACGGGGGGCTGGCCACCGCTCGGAACACCGGCCTCGACGCCGCGACCGGCGAGTACATCACCTTCCTGGACGGTGACGACTGGCTCGCCCCCGGCTACTACAGCGAGCTGGTCGCGGCCATCGAGGAGCTGGGCTGCGACTTCATCCGCACCGACCACGTCCAGGCCACCCACCGCGCCCGCACCGTGCACCGCGCCCCCGTCGGGCTCCGGGACGAGGTGATGAACCCGCGCGACGCCATCCTGCCCGCCGACCGCTCGACCTCCGTGGACTACGCCTACGCCTGGGCCGGCGCCTTCCACCGCCGACTGCTGGACAAGGGCCTGCTGCACTTCACCGACGGACTGCGCACGGCCGAGGACCGGCCGTGGATCTGGAAGCTGCACCGCGAGGCGGAGTCCTTCGCCGTGGTCAGCCTGCTCGGCGTGTTCTACCGGCGCGGCGTCACCAACTCCCTCACGCAGATCGGTGACGTCCGTCAGCTCGACTTCATCCGCGCCTTCGACCAGGTGGTCGAGGAGACGGCCGCGGACCGCGACGCCGACCGGCTGCTGCCCAAGGCGGTGCGCACCTACTGCGCGATCATCGCCCACCACCTGTCGGAGATCGACAAGTTCGAACCGTCCGTGGCCAAGCAGCTGCGGATCATGAGCGCGGCGGCCATAAAGCGCATGCCGCAGGACGCCCTCGGCGACGTACTCGACACCATGGACCTGCGGCGCGCCTCCAAGCTGCGGCGGCTGCGGCGCCGGATCACCACAGCGAAGGCGGCTGCCTGATGTCCCGTACCACCCAGATCTTCTGCGTCTCCACGCTCTACGGCGCGGCGACGCTCGCCGCCGCGATCGACTCCGACTGCTTCGAGGAGCCGGACCGGCGGGTGCTGCTGGTGTTCAACAACTCGGCGACGCCGGAGACCACTCCGGCCGTGGACGATATGCCGGGCTTCGGCACGCTGCGCGACCACTTCGACGACGTGCTGTCGTTCAACGAGGCGATCCGTCCCTTCCACCCCGGCGCCTGGCAGCCGCGCCCCGACGACCTGCCGCTGCTGGAGCGCTATCTGCGGCTGCTGTGGGGGCTGGGCGACGACCGGATCGAGCTGGTCGTGGAGTCCATCCAGGTCAACCCGGCGCTCGCCCTGGCGCAGATCTTCACCGGCGCCCCGGTCCACGTCTACGCCGACGGCCTGATGAGCTACGGCCCCACCCGCAACAAGCTCGACCCGCTGGTCGGCACCCGCATCCGGCGCGTGCTGCACCTGGACCTCGTGCCCGGTCTCACCCCGCTGCTGCTGACCGAGTTCGACGTGCCGCCGCAGGTGGTGCCGACGGACGCGTTCCTGAAGGTGATGAGCGGTCTGACCGGCGCCGCCGGGGAGCTGCCCGACCTCCCGGACAACGCCGCCCTGCTGCTCGGCCAGTACCTGTCCGCGCTGAACATCCTCTCCCCCGCCGAGGAGGAGGACCTGCATGTGCGGATGCTGCGCGGGGCGGTGGGGCGCGGGCACCGCGCGATCGTCTTCAAGCCGCACCCCACCGCGCCGGCCCGCTACAGCCGCGCCCTGGAGGCCGAGGCCGAGAAGCTCGGCGTCGACCTCACCGTGCTGGACACCCCCGTCCTCGCCGAGGTGCTGTTCGCCAAGGCGCGGCCGGCACTGGTCGTCGGCTGTTTCTCGACCGCGCTGTTCACGGCGTCCGCGCTCTACGACCTGCCGGTCGCCCGCATCGGCACCGAACAGCTGCTGGACCGGCTGACGCCGTACCAGAACAGCAACCGGGTGCCGGTCGCGCTGGCCGACGCGCTGCTGCCGGGCCTGGAGCAGACGCAGGGCGACGACACGCTGCCGGACGAGCTGCTGACCGGTCTGATCAACGCACTCGGTTTCACCATGCAGCCGCAGATCTACCCGAGCCTGCGCCCGGCAGCGGAACGGTTTCTCGCCCAGCACTTCGGCCCGCGCACCCAGCGCTACTTCAAGAAGCGCCGGCTCACCTCACTGGGCCTGCCGGGCGGCATCCCGGCGCGGCTGGCGTTCCTGCCGCGCAACTCCACCGCACGGCGCGTGGTGCGGCGGGCGCGGGCACTCAAGAAGGCGGTACGCCGCTAGGGCCTGTTGAAGTCGGTCGAGCACGCGGAAGTTGCAAATCGTTCACCCAGAATTCTACTTGGGTTCGAATTCCGGGGGTACTGGGCACTATCTGATGACCTTTCGAAGGTATGCCCGGTCCTCCGGAACTCACGAGGCCCCCCGCATCAGGCGCCTTCCTCCTCAAGTAGTCTGAGTGGACTGGTACTTCTATGCGTATCGCTGTGTTCGTCGAGAACCGCAACGGCGTCAACCTCGCCTCCGAGATCATGCGGGCCCGCAAGGCCGAGACGCACTCCTTCCATCTGGTCACGGCGGACCGGGACGGACATGTCGCCGAGTGGATCGAGCAGGAGGCCGCAGCCCGCTTCGACGATCTGGCGGTGCGCAACCTCTTCGCCGTCGACGAGGCGCTCAGCAACGAGGAGTTCCTCGAGGAGCTGGGCCGGCGCATCCGGGCGTTCGCCGAGGACGAGGGCATCGACCGGCTGGTGTTCTTCAACGACCAGTCGCAGCGCGGCCGCCGGGTCGCCCAGGCGCTGCGCCGCAGTGTGCCGCTGATCCTCGTGCAGGACGGGCACCTCGACTTCCACTTCAAGAGAACCGACGCGGGCCTGCGCGACCAGAACTGGTACTACGGCTCCTCCTCCCCGGCCGCCGTCTGCGTGTGGGGTCCGGCCACGGCGCACCACCTGATGTTCCGTACGGCCGACGCCAACCCGCCGGTCCACATCACCGGCGCGCTCTCCCACAGCGACGACCCCGCCCTGCTGCGCGCCACCCGCTCCACCACGCACCGGCACGCCAAGCGCCCCGGTGAGGCACTGCGCATCGTGGTCCTGGACCAGCCGCTGAGCGACCAGCGCAAGCTGTCCAAGGGCGACCACCGCAAGCAGCTCACCGAACTGTGCGCGGCGCTCGCCGAGTTCGGCGAGGTCGAGATCAAGCCGCACCCCTCCACGCTGGAGGGCCACCTCACCTGGCTGCGCACCCTTCCCAACGTGACGGTCCTGGAGGAGACTGCGCTGCTCGACGCCGAGGCGCTCGACGGCTACGACCTCGCCATCACGTTCTTCTCCACCACCTACCTGCAGACGCTGCGGGCCGGCACCCCGCTGGTCCTGTTCAGCCCGCCCCCGCTGAACATCGTCTTCCCCACGATCAACCACCCCCTGCTCCGCAATGTCGGCACCGTCGGGGAGCTCGTCGACGTGATCGCCGACCTGCAGCGTTCGGGCAAGTTCATCGCCAACGCGCACGGCGAGCCCGTCGAGCACTTCCTCACCTTCAACGACGATGTCGCCGAGCGCGTCATGCGTCACATCGAGGAAGCCGCGGTGCCGGGTGAGCGGGCGGTGGGCGAGCTGCCGGGGACCGCGGCCGACGGCATCGCCGCCGTGCCCCTGTCGCGGGCCGAACGAGCCCTGCGCGCCGTCCAGCAACGGCAGCGCCGACCGCGCTCCCTGGCCGTGCTGGGCCTGGGCTTCTCGTACGTCACCGGCGTGGCGATCCCCGTCCTCACCTACACCCAGTCGCTGCTCGCCCAGAGCCCGGTCGACGTCCGCTACTTCGACCTCGGGGTCTACACCCGGGCCGAGGACGTGCTGTCCGACCTGGAGGGCGCGGAGGTCGTGCTGATCAACAGCCTGGCACCGTTCTGGCGTTCACCGCTGGCCAACGACCTGGTGGAGGCGCTGCACGCCGTCGGACGCTCCGTGGTGCTCTACGCGCACGAGACGGAGTACGTCATGAACTTCGAGGGCGAGCAGCACGCGCTGCGCCATGCGGAGATGCTGAAGGTGCTGCCGAAGATGAAGGTCCTGTGCGTCTCCACCGCACAGGCCGACATGTTCCGCCAGCTCGGCGTGAACGACCCCGTGGTCATCTACAACACCGTTCCGCAGGACACCCACCGCGCCCGCGCCCGCCGCACCCCGGGCGCCGAGCCGCGCATCGTCATGGTCGGCTCGATGCAGGACCGCAAGGGCCTGGACCTGTTCTCGCGGGTCGCGGAACTGGCCCACGCGCAGGGCCTGCCGTGGCGGTTCGCCTGGATCGGTCACAAGACCTGGCGCATCAGTCCCTCGACGCTGGTCTCGGACCGGGTCGAGTGGATGGGAGCGCTCTCCCGCGACCGGGTGCGCGAGGAACTGGCCGCGTCCGACGTCTTCTTCCTCTCCAGCGTCGACGACCCGATGCCGCTGTCGGTGGTCGAGGCCGTGCAGCAGCGCCTGCGGACGGTCACGTACCACCGGGTGGGTTCCCGGGAGGTGCTGGAGGGGGTGCCCGGATACCGCTCCTTCGGCGAGTACACGCCGGAGGCGGCCTTCGAGGCGCTGCGCGGCGTGCTCGCGGAGGAGGTCTCGGAGGAGGAGTACCAGGATGTCGAGGAACTGTTCGACATCCCCGCCTTCACCGCCCGGATGACGGCGGCGCTCGGGCTGCCGGGCCCGGGTGAGGACGTCCGGCTCGCGCTCGACAGCGCCCTGAGCGAGGACGAGGACGACCGGGGCGAGGAAGGACTCTTTGCCGACAGCGGCGCCGAGGGCGACGACAGCGAGTCGGCCCGGCGGTTCGCGGCGGTGCTCTCCCGGCACGGCCGTTATCTCGCCGAGGACTTCACCCGGCACTTCAAGGCCGGCAAGCACGACGAGGCGCTGCGCGTGGGCACGGAGATCCTGCGCCGCCGGCAGCCGGTGGACGTGCTCATGGGCATGGCCGAGATACGAGCCCAGCGCGGTGACGTCAAGGAGGCGTGCCGGCTGCTGTCGGCGGCCGCGATCGCGGGCGGCGACCGGGCCCGGGTGTGGTCGGAGGTCGCCCGGGTGGCGGCGCTGCTCGGGACGCGGGGACGGGCCATACGGCAGCTGGCCCGCAAGGAGTCGATCCGTATAGAGCTCGGCAACCGTTCCGCACGGCTGCTCAAGTCCGACTGAGGCGCCCCCGCACGGTCCGACGACCCCGGTGTGCGGCGGGCAGGACTCCGCCGCACACCGGGGCTTTGACGCCCTTGCTCCTCACACTTTCGTCATTCGAAGTTCGGCAGATGTTTCCCGAGTGGTCAATTCCGTAGGGCTTACGTTCGAGGAACGCAGGCCTAGCCTTTGCCCCACTCGCACCTCAGTGCCGTGATCGGATTCCCTTCCTTCAGCGATTGTTCGAGGTCATCGGTTCATGAAAAGCCGCTCCCTGCTCCGCAGTTCGGCCTCCCGGCGCCTCTTGGCCCCCCTCGCCGAGTTGGTCGACCAGCGCATCGAGCGGCAGGTCCGCTCCGCCGTCGCCGCGACCGCCGTCGACAACGACCGGACGGAGATCGCGCAACTCAGGCGCGAACTCGACGAGTTGCGCAACCAGAAGTTCACGCTCGACATGCTGCTCGGCCCGCGGGCGCGGGGCTCCAGCCGCGGGCTGGCGAAAGCCCCCATGGACCGGCTGACATCCGAGGTGGCCAAGCTGTGCGGCGACCGGGAGGCCGCCGAGCGCAACGTGGTCACCGCCTACCGGCTGCTGGTCGCGCTGGAGTCGCTGGGCGTCGGCCGGATCGCCGGCGGCACCATGAACATCTGCGGCAAGCTGGGCACGATACCCCTGCTCGACCCGCCGAACGACGAGATCCTGGAGATCGGCACGCTGTACGGCATGTTCTCCGCCGGGCTGATCCGGATGATGGAGCGCTCCGGCCGCAGCCCGAGCCTGACCATCGTCGACCCGTTCGCGGGTGTGCAGCTCCAGCCCGGGACCCAGCAGCGCAACGACCCCACGGGCACGCCGGTCGACGAGCACGCCGTGCGCACCAACCTCGCGCTGGCCGGTGAGGCGGGCAGCGCCGCCCGCATCCGGCAGGGCTTCTCGGAGGACGCGGAGACCCGTGCGGCCGTGTCCGACCGCAGCTACGGCGTGATCATCGTGGACGGCGACCACTCGGCCGAGGGTGTCCTCGCGGATCTGCAGTGGGCCGAGGAGATTGCGGCGCCGGGCGCGATCGTGGTGCTCGACGACTTCGGCGACCCGAACTGGCCGGGCATCAAGGACGCCATGGACAAGCACCTGGCCGGCGAGACGCGTTTCACCTACCTCGGCAAGGCTGCCCGCTCGGCATTTCTGCGTGCTTCTTAAGTGCTGTGATATCGAACTCATAGCAGCCCCTCATCTAACGAAAAGATGAACTCCGGGGGTCCGATGGGCTAATCGGGCCCCCACGAACGAGGTCACGCCTCTTCGGCCCCTAGTGTTGACACGCACATTCGTTCTTTTCGGCCCGGCGCATTTCGATCATCGGCTGCGCCGGAGGGCGGCCCGCAGATGCGGTACGAGAGGTGTCAGCGTTGACCGAAACGGTCGTGAGCACGACGAAAGCGCAGTCCGGCACGGCAGCGCTCACGAACGCACCGGCCGGGCAGACCCCGTCGCCGCCGGAGCATCTGGATGCGAAGAAGAAGGGGCGGGCCAAGGCCGCGGGCGGCCGGCTCCGGGCCCTGGACGGGTTGCGTCTGCTGGCCGCGCTGATGGTGGCGGGGTACCACTACGGCGGCCGGGGCGGATACGTCACCGAGGCCTGGGGATCGTCGCCGAAGTTCCAGTTCCCCACCCTGCACACGCTGCTGTCCTACGGCTGCCTCGGCGTCCAGATCTTCTTCGTGATCAGTGGTTTCGTCATCTGTATGAGCGGCTGGGGCCGTTCGATGCGGTCGTACTTCGCCTCGCGTGTCGCGCGGCTGATGCCCGCCTACTGGGTGGCGGTCCTCCTGGTGACGGCGGTGTTCGCGCTGCCCGCGGTGACCTACGCGGCCGTGTCGCCGAGCGACGCGCTGCTGAATCTCACCCTGCTCCAGGAGCCGTTGGGCGCGGACCGGGTGCTCGGCGTGGACTGGACGCTGTGGGTGGAGGTCCGCTTCTACGCGCTGTTCGCCCTGTTCATCGTGCTGCCCGGGGCCAACCGGCGGCGGATCGTGCTGTTCTGCGCGGTGTGGACGCTGGCCGCGGCCATCGCGCAGGCCGCCGACGAACCGCTGCTGTCGCTGATCCTGATGCCCGAGTACGCGCCGTTCTTCATCGGCGGCATCGGCATCTACCTGCTGCACCGCGACCGGCGGGACGTCACCGCGTGGGGCATCGTGGCGGTGAGCTGGCTGACCGGACAGCACTACGCCGTGGACAACCTGTGGCACCCGCAGACTCCGGACCAGTTCTCCTACCGCTCGTCCTTCGTCATCATCCTCATCGTCACCCTCGGCTTCGCCGCGGTCCTCGCCGTCGCCCTGGGCTGGCTGCGCTGGGCCGACTGGCGGTGGCTGACGGTGGCGGGCGCGCTGACCTACCCGTTCTATCTGATCCACGAGCACCTGGGCTGGGTCGTCATCAAGGTGCTGCACCAGGACTTCGGCCTGTCGTCCTCGGTCACCGTCACCTCGACCGTCGCCCTGATGCTGCTGCTGGCCTGGCTGCTCAACCGGTACGTGGAGAACTGGGCCACGCCGCTGCTGCGCCGCTCGCTGACCGGCACTTCGGTGACACGGCGCGTGGTGAAGGGCTGAGGGTCCGGTTCCGCAAGCCGGCGTCAGATCGCCAGCGCGGCGCCCAGCAAGGCCATGACCAGCACCGAGGCGTAGAAGGCCACCTGGTTGCGCACCGGGTAGACGAACCTGTTTCCCGTCACGCCCCGCCGGACGTCCTCGGCGTACGCGGCGAGCAGCTTCCTGGACGGGAACAGGCCCAGCATGAGCCCCGTCCACGTGAAGGCGTACACCACCAGCATCTGCCGTTCGTTCCAGCGCCCCAACGACAGGGCACCCACCGCCGTCATGACGAGACAGCAACCGACGGAGACGGCGAGGAACGCCGTAGTCACCTTGCTCATCCTCATGCACCGCTGGACGGCGACGCCGCCGACGACGACGGCGAGCGCCGCCATGAGCAGCAGGTAACCCAGGGGAAGCCGCGCGAGCATGCCGGTCCTTTCCGTGAGGCCCAGGGGCCGGCAGAGATTCTCCACCGGCCCCGGGCACAGGTGTCAGTCGTCGCCGAACATGTCCGAAAGCACACCGGTGACGCCCGAGACGACATCGGCGCCGATCTGCGTGATCTTCGTGGCCACCGGAGCCACGATGTTCTCCCCGACCCTGGCCGCCTGATCGAGCCACTTGGCATGACCGAACGTGATCAGACCCACCGCCGCGAGCCCGAGGGCGGTCTTGAACTTGCTGCTCCCGAAGCCGTACCCGATTCCGGTGAACAGGACGCTCAGCCCGGACAGGACCAGGGAGGCGGTCCCGAGTCCGAGGGCGAGTGGTGCCGTGACCGGCGCGAGGAAGGGGATGAAGGACAGAAGCCCGGCACCGGCCGCCGCGAACCCGGTGACCGTGCTCGCCAGGTTGGTGGCGTCCGCCGCCCACCGCGCGCTCTCCTTCCACCAGGGAAGGCCGCCCTTGACGGTGTCGTTGTCGGCCGTGTCGGCCGGGTTGGTGCCGGACGCCTGGAGCACGCGCGCGTCCTCGGCCGCCTGCCTGGCCGCCGCGGCGATCTCCGCCTGCCGCTTGACGGCGGCGATCTGGTGCGCCTGGGTCGCGGCGACGGCCGCCGCCTGTGCGTCCTGGCCCGCCTGGATCGCGGACGCGCGGGCTGACGTGGCCGACGCCTGGGCCCAGTTGGCGGAAGCCACGGCACGACTGGCGGCGTCCACGGCGCGGTTGGCGGAGTAGTTGGCCGAGCGGGCGGCCGTGCGGGCGGTGGCCGCCGCCGCCTTCGCCCGGTCGGCGGAGGCCTGCGCGTCCCTGGCCGACTGGTCGGCGGCGTCCGCGTGCGCGTCGGCCTGCTGCGCGTAATCGGCGGCCCGGTCGGCCGACTGCTGCGCCTTCTGCGCCCACTGCGTCGCCTCCGAGGCGGCGTTGCGTGCCTTCGCCGCCGCCTCCTGCGCACGGGCGGCGTCCTCCTGCGCCTTGTGCGCGATCTTCGCGGCGGCGGCGATCGCCCCTTGCATGGCGGCGATGTGGGTGGCGGAGTCGTGGTCGAGCTGCGCGGTCTTGTACTGCGCCGAGGCGATGAAGTTACGGCGCATCCACGCCGGTCCCTCCATCGCGGCCTGGGCGTGGGCCTTGGTGTACGGTCCGGAGCCGGCGAGGAGAGCGGCGACGGCGACCGCGTCGTCCTCCTGCTGCGCCGCGTCGTAGGTGCCGTTGAAGAACTCGCGCAGTGCCTCGGGCGTGCCGGCGTCCAGCGCGTCGTTCGCCGCCCGCGTCACCGCGGTGCCGGGGTTGGTGGCCAGGATGCGGGAGACGGCGACCCGGTTCTCGGTCGCGGCGGCCTCGAACAGGCCGGTGGTGAGGAAGTTCCGGGCGGCGTCGGGGGCGTCGCTCTGCACCGCCGTGACCACCGCGTCGGCGACGTCGGGGCTGGTGGAGACCTGGGCCAGGTAGAGGGCGGTCTCCCGGTCGTCCTGCCGCTGGGCGAGTTGCCGGTCGGCGTCGATCCAGGCGTGCACGTCGGCGTTCGTACCGCACAGGGCGAACCGCGCGGCCTCCCGCGACCAGTTGCCGTGGGAGTTCATCACGGCGATGGCCGCCTTGCGACCGACCGCGGCGGCCAGGCTGGTGTCGCCCGCTGCGAGCGCTTCCTCGGCCCGGGCGATGAGGTCCTTCGTGGCCTGGTCGGCCTGTGCCTCCTGCGTGCGCTTCGCGAGGAGTTCGGCCTTCTCCCGCGCCTCGATCTCCGCGAGCAGGCGGCACTCCTCGATCGCCTGCCGCATGTCCTCGTCCAGGCGCTGCCACTCCGCCTCCCGCGCCTGCTTCTCCACCTCGACCGCCTTGTTGACGGCCTCGGTGGCGGTGTTGGCGGCCTTGGTGGCCTCGTTGGCGAACTCGGTGGACTTCTTGGCGTACTCCACGGCCTGGCCCGCGTACTGGGCGGCCCATTCGGCCGCCGCGGCGGCCTTCTCCGCGTGGTTGGCCGCGCTGTTGGCGGCGTCCCGCGCGGTGGCGGCCGCCGTCGCCGCCGTGTTCGCGAGGGCCTGTGCCGTCCCGGCGGCGTTGGTGGCGATCGTCGCGTTGGTGCTCGCGATCTGCGCCTGCCGCTTGGCCTCGGCGGCCTGGGCCTGCGCGGCGCCGGCGGCCACGGCAGCCGTGGCGGAGGCGCTCGCCGCGGCGGAGGCGTTGCGGGCGGCCGACGCGGCGGCGGAACCGGCGCTCGCGGCCTGGACGGAGGCCGTCGCGGCGTGGTCGGCAGCCGTCGCCGCGCTGCGCGCCTTCGCCGCGGCGTTGCGGGCCGCGACGGCGGCGTTCTTCGCGGCCGATGCCTGGGAGGCGTCCTTGGACGCGGCGATGGCGGCGTGGTACGCCCGGGCGGCGGCGGAGCCGGCGGTGGCCGCGGCCTGGCTCGCGGCGGTCGCGGCGTAGGCGGCGCGGCGGGACGCCTGGACGGCGGCGTGCGAGGCGCGGATGGCCACCCGGGCCGAGTCGGCCGCACCGGTGGCGGCCTCGGCCGCCTTGCGCGCCGCGTTGCCGGACTTGACGACATCGTTCTGGGCCGCCTGGGCCTCGGCCGCGGCCTTCTCCGCCGCCTCCCTCGCCTTCGCGGCGGCCGCCACGGCACGGGCGGAGGCCTCCTCCGCCTTCTTCGTCATCGCGTCGGCCTTCTTGCCCTCGCGCTCGACGACGGCGACGAGCTCCCCGATCGTCGCGGCCTCCTGGTCGCGGGCGCGGGCGATGTGCTGGCCGGTGTCGAGGAACCAGGCGACGTCGGACGAGGAGCCGTCCAGGGCCCGGGAGGCGTACTTCTGCACCTCCGGCCCGGCCTGCACCAGCATCTTGGCCGCCTCGGCGCGCATGTCCTCCAGGCGCGCGGTGTGCTGGCCCTCGAGGAGGTAGTTCTCCAGCGCTTCCTGGGTGCCCGTGTTCAGTGCGGTGTTGCCCTCGCGGACCACGGCCCGGCCGCCGGTGGCCATGACGGTCGTGGTGACGACGCGCAGGTCCTCCAGGAGGGCGCTCTGGAACCCGGTGCTGAGGTAGTCGGCGATGGCGGCGTCGCCGCCTTCGAGGGCGGCGACCGCCTCGCGCCGGGTGCCCTTACCGCCACGGGCGAGGGAGGTGAGGACGGCGACGCGGTTGTCCTCCGCCGTGAGCTTGGGCAGTTCGGCCGTCAGGAAGGTCTGGACGTCGGTGTCGGAGCCGATGAGCGCGAGTTCCGCGGCGGCGCGCACGGCCCTGCCGCCCAGCAGCCACGCCTGGACGACCTTCGCCCGGTCGGTGTCCGGCAGGGCGAACGGGTCGCCGTCGTCCCCGCCCACCGGATCGCCGGTCGCCGCTGCGGCGGGTGCGGGGCTGAGCACGAGGCTGGAAGTGGTGGCGACGACCGCGGTGGCCGCGAAGGCGCCGAGGACGCGCCGTCTGCTCCAGTAGGTGGTGTTCACAGTGGTCCTTCGGGTTCGGCGCCCGGCGGCGCCCGTACGACCGCGTGCCGCCGGGCAGCTGGATGTGAGGGCCACGCGCGCGTCTCACGCGGGCGCGCCCCTTGACGTGCTGCGGTGCCGAAACGGCCGCCGGACGAGCGCCGACGTCGTCGTCGGGTGTCGGTCCGGCGGCCCGGAACAAAGTGAGGGTGGTGGTGTGGCCCCGGAAGGGGAGTCCCGTCCGGGGCCCGTGCTCATGTGCTGCGGGCTACGGCCGTTGGATCACGGCCGGTGCCTTACGGCGGTGGTTCAGCGGATCGCCATGCCGAAGGCCTTGCCCGTGGGGGCCATGCCGTTCAGGCCGGGCTGGTGGGTGATGACCGTGCCGCCGGTGGCGCCCATGGCGTCGGACCACGGCAGGCCGTGGATGGCGCCCCGCTCGGCAGGACCGTGCGGCATTCCGATCCACAGGTGCGTGCCGGTGGCGTTCAGATACTTGCCGACGAGCTGGGAGGCGCCCGGAGTGCCGGGCAGGCCACGCTCGTTGCCCGCCTCGATCCAGTGGTCGGAGTCGCCCGGTGCGCCCAGCAGAGAGAAGGTCTGGACGATGCCGGCGTCCGTCGCCGTGCCGACGTCCTTGCCGGGTACGCCGACCGCCAGCAGCATCGTCTCCGCGGTACCGGTCGCGTTCGGGGCGGTGTTCGCGGCGACCACCTGCGTGCCGAACCCGTCACCGGCCGTGGAGGCCCCGTTCACGCCTTCGACGCCCTGGTGGATGGTGGCGAGTTGACTGACCGCACCGGCCGCGGTGATCCGCAGCGTGGTCACCTGACCGGCCTGCGGGAAGGAGTTGGTGCCGACCCACAGCGTCTCGCCGGGCGTGCCGACGGCGAGGATCGAGTCGGTCGCGGCGGTGGCGCCGGAGGGCCGGTACGCGACCATGGAGAGGGAGGAGCCGAACAGGTCGCCGCCCTCGGAGCCGTCGCTGATGCCGTCGGTGTCCTGGTTGACGCTCGCCACCGGGGTGGGGATGCCGTCGGCGCTCAGCTCGTGCTTGAGGATCGCCACCATGCCGGCGTCGGCGCTGGTGCCGACCGTCTCACCGGGTGAGCCGATCGCGATGTGGCTCGGCGAGCCCGCGGCGGTGGCGCCGAACTCGTCACCGGCGCTCATGACGCCCACCACGCCCGGGGAGTCCTGGTGGATGTCCACGTTGACGGACCCGCGCACGTAGTAGGCGATGCCGGCGTCCACGTATCCCTTGAGGTCCTTGCCGGGCGCGCCGATCAGCAGATACGGCTCACCGGTGGCCGTCCGGCCCGCGGCCAGCGCGGCACCCATGCGGTCGCCCGCCTCGGACGCACGCGCGTCGATGGCGCCCGTGCCCGTGCCCTGCTGGAGGTTGAAGCCGGCCTTGCCCTGGCCCAGGCCCTGCGGGGCGCCGTACAGGACGGTCACCAGGCCGGCGTCCACCTCGGTGCCGACGTCCTCGAAGGGGACGCCGACCACGAGGTCGCTGCAGCCGTCCTCGTCGTAGTCGACCACGGCGAGCTCGCTGCCGAACTCGTCGTCGGCCTCGGCTCCGCCGGGCACGTAGTCGAGGTTCTGGTGGAGCGTCTCATTGCCCTTGCCGGCGCCGTAGACGACCTTGAGCAGGCCGGCTTCCGACAGGCCGGCCACGGACGCCTTGGGGTCGCTGCCCACCACGTCCTCGGCACCGTCGCAGTTGAAGTCGGTCACCCGGGTCGCGCCGACCTTGGCGGCCACCCAGTCGCGCAGGTCGTCGACGCGGGTGGCGACGCCGCCCGTACGGGTCTCGGACGCGTCGGTGCCGAAACAACCGCCCTGCCAGGACCGGCTGTTGACGGCGGCGAGGGTGGCCTGACCGCTCGTCACCCGGAGCACCGGGCCGCCCGCGTCGCCCGCGCAGATCGCGGCGCCGTCCTGGCCGGTGACGGTGGCGGTGGTGGCGTCGGCGGAGTCCACCGAGAAGGCACCGGAGTGCAGCTTCAGCGGGGCCCACTCGGTCTTCGTACGACCGTATCCGGCGGCCGTCAGCTGCTCACCGGCGGTGGGCGCGGTGGTGGCGAGGGCAACGGGGGTGGCCGTGGTGACCGGCCGGGAGAGGCGGGCCAGAACCAGGTCGCGGTCGGTGCGCGGCACCAGCTCCACGACGTTGACGACCTGACCGGCGGTGGTGGTGAGGTCGCTGCGTCCGATCGTCGCGGTCGTCGGCAGCTTCGGGGCGCCGGCGGGCACGGTGAGGTCGGCGGCCGGGTTGTCGGCGAAGCAACTGGCCGCCGTGAGCAGCCATTCGGCGTGGACGAGGGTGCCCGAGCAGGCGCGCGTGCCGTCGCCGATGTCGAGGCGGGCCGTGGAGCGGTAGGTGGTGCCGGAGGCGGCGGTGCCGGAGACGGCGTGCGCCGGCGCGGCGGTCAGGACGAGCGGAGTCGCGAGCAGGGCGGCCGCGGCCAGTGTGACGAGCCGGACGGGTCTTGCCTGTGGCGTGATCATTTCTTCCCCGGAACGAGGTCCGCATGTCCGGCGGCACCGGACGGCGGACGGCTGGTGAGAGACGTCGGCGATGCGCTGAGCGGAGGCCCGCGGCGCTACTTGGAGGTCCTGATCTCTACGAGCATGAAGTCGCGTCCCTGCTCGTCCGCGCTCTCGCCCACCGGGGTCCAGGCGTTCTTGGCGATGTCGTACGACTGCTCGGTGCCGTCGACCGTCATGTCGACCTGGGCCGCGTAGTCGTTGCCCTTGATGCTGTAGACGGAGGGGATTTCCAGGGTCAGATAGCCGGAGTCGCCGGTGGTGCGGAAGCAGATCTTGTCCGAGCTGCGGGCCCAGACCTCGAGCAGCCCCGCGGCACCGCACTCGGTGAGGACGATGTGGCCGTCACCCCGCTTGAGGGTGATGCCCTGTTCGGCCAGGATCCTGTCCGCCCCCGGGTAGTTGAAGTCCTCGACGACGTAACCGGGTGCCTCGTCGGCGACGGGTGCGGCCGCCTGGGCGGAGGCGCTCGACTGCTCGGGCGTGCCCGGCGTGCCTCCTGTCACCACGAGCCAGGCCAGCGCGGCCGTCGCGGCGACGCCCAAAGCGTGCCGCACGAGTCTCTTCCGTATCTTCATCACATTTCCCCTTGACACCCTGTGCGAAAAATCCAATACCGCAGGATGTAACGGAGTGAAACTCATCGTCCAAGCCGTTGTCCACTGCACAAATAGGCCCGAACGAGACTCCCATGCGCCCCTCAACTCCCTTGCCGTCACACGGACTTAACGCGAGGAAGCTGAGTCATGAAGTGGCGGTGAACGACCTTACCGACCCGGCGCGTAGCGCATGGCGATTCCAGCGATCACAA
Source organism: Streptomyces spinoverrucosus (assembly GCF_015712165.1). NCBI lineage: Bacteria > Bacillati > Actinomycetota > Actinomycetes > Kitasatosporales > Streptomycetaceae > Streptomyces > Streptomyces spinoverrucosus. The sequence continues at coordinate 3,202,228 of NZ_JADPZX010000001.1, forward strand.
TTTGCAGACCCTCTTCGAAATGCCGGCCGTAATCGCGGATGACGAAGCCGATGGTGTACACGTACGCCGTCGAGGTCGCGCGAACCGCACGGCGCACCGTGGATGGTGCCGTGGCGCACGCAGGAGATCCTCTTCACCCGTCTGAGGGAACTGGCGGGCGTGTCGCCCCTCGCGATCTGCCCCCTCGCGAGCACCGACGGCTTCCGGCCACCGGACGGTACGACGAATGGCGTACGACCGTTCGACGGTTTCGGGGCCCGCACTGGACGCTGCTCGCCGTCGACACCGAGGCGGAACTCCCCGCGCTCCCGTGCCCACCCTGCGGATTGAGGCCTACGAGCCCTACGGCACCGGCGTCTTCCCGATCCGGCCCGACGGTTATGTCGGCCGGGCGGGTGAGACGGGCGCGGGACTCGCGACATACTCGGCCCGGGCCGGGGTAGCTGAAGCGAGCCGGTCATCGTTCACCGGGCGCGGCGCCATTCGCACCACGGGCAATGCCAAGACCGCGTACGGTACGTAGGGAATTGACCCGGTATTCACCTTCTCGGGGGTTTGGACGGGTTGTCCACCTGGGCAGGCGCCGGGCAGCTGCTGACCGGATCACCGCAACGAGGAAGTGCTCGCCTTCCATGACCACTGCACATGAGGCGCCCCCGCGACCCCACCGGCTCGACGACGTCCCAGGCTGGTTCCCCGTACTCGACCAGGTGCTCTTCGACTGGCTTCTGAACCGGCAGGAGGCCGCGGGCGTCCGCGGCGACCTGCTGGAGGTCGGGGTCTACATGGGCAAGAGCGCGATTTTCCTGGGCCGCCATCTTCGAGAGGGCGAGCGCTACACCGTGTGCGACCTCTTCGAGGGCGACGCTCCGGACGACGCCAACCGGGCCGAGTCGACGAAGTCGTACAGCGCGCTCACCCGCCAGGTCTTCGAGGCCAACTACCTCTCCTTCCACGACGAACTCCCGCGTGTCGTGCAGGGCCCCAGCTCGCTCGTGCCCGGCGAGGTCGAGCCGGGCTCCTGCCGGTTCGTGCACATCGACGGCTCGCACCTGTACGAGCACGTGTACGACGACATCGGCGCGGCGCGTGATGTCCTGCTGCCGGACGGGATCGTCGTCCTCGACGACTTCCGCTCCGAGCACACCCCCGGTGTCTCCGTCGCCGTCTGGGAGGCCGTGCTCAGCCGGGGTCTGCGCCCGATCTGCCTGAGCACGCAGAAGCTGTACGGCACCTGGGGCGACCCGGAGCCGGTGCAGGAGGAGCTGCTGGCGATGGTCCGCGGCCGCGGGGACTGCGGGCTCAGCGTGCAGCAGGCGGCCGGACACCGCCTGGTCCGCCTGAAGTCCAAGGGCATGAAGGCCCCCGACTTCCCGTCGTCCCGTCATGCGGAGGAGCCGGAGCCCGTCGTACCCGAGCCGGCCGGACGGACGGCCGCCCCCGCGGCCGCCAAGCCGGCACCGCAGCGCCGCCCCCGCAGTCGCGCCCGCCGCCTGGCGGTCGACCTGCTGCCCCCGCTCCTCACCCGCGCCCTCCGCAAGGCCCGCGCGACACAGCGGGCAGCCGCACGCGGCTGAACAGGTCGGGAGAGGTCCGCCGCGGTTGGGCGGCGGACAGAAAGCGGGTCAAGCGCTGGTCAGTGACAGCTTCACCGCGAACCCGAGGAACAGCGCCCCCGCCGCCGAGGTGACCCCCGCCGAGAGGCGCCTGCGGCGGCGGAAGGCGGCCGCCAGTTTCGTACCGCCGAATATCAGCGCGCTGAGGTACAGGACGCTGGCGAGCTGTGCGAACGCCCCGAGCACGACGAAGGACAGGGCCGGATAGGCGTATCCCGGGTCCACGAACTGCACGAAGAAGGCGACGAAGAACAGCATCGCCTTGGGGTTGAACAGGCTGATGACCAGCGCCCGCCGGAACGGCCGCTCGTCACCGGCGCCCGGCGCGGCGGGATTCGTCACACTCTCCCGCCGCGTCCGCCACATCCCCCACGCCGCCCGCAGCATGCCTATCGCGAGCCAGGTCAGATAGCCGGCCCCGGCGTACTTCACGATTCCGAACAGCAGGGCGTTCGCCTGCAGCAGCGAGGCCACTCCGGCCGCCGAGAACGTCATCAGCACGGCGTCGCCGCAGAACACGCCCGCCGCGGCCGTGTACCCGGCGCGCACTCCGCGCCGGGCTGCGACGGACAGCACGTACAGCGAGTTGGGGCCGGGCAGCAGAATGATCAGGACGAGTCCTGCCAGATAGGTCGGGAGATCGATGACACCGAACATGCACACGAGTGTCGCACGCCGGTCCGACAACGATCCCGGTCAGAACGCGTCGCTCGGTACGTACGTCCCCCAGACCTCCCGCAGGGCGTTGCACACCTCCCCCACGGTGGCCCGCGCCCGCAGCGCCTCCTTCATCGGGTAGAGCACGTTGTCCTCGCCCTCGGCCGCCTTGCTCAGCGCCGCCAGGGCCGAGTCCACCGCCTGCCGGTCGCGTTCGGCGCGAAGCTTGGCCAGGCGTTCCGCCTGCTGGGCCTCGATGGCGGGGTCGACGCGCAGCGGCTCGTAGGGCTCCTCCTCGTCGATGGTGAAGCGGTTGACGCCGACCACGACCCGCGCGCCCGCGTCCGTCTCCTGGGCGATCCGGTAGGCGCTGCGTTCGATCTCGCCTTTCTGGAAGCCGTGTTCGATCGCGGCGACGGCTCCGCCCAGTTCCTCCACCTTCGTCATGAGCTCGACGGTGGCCGCCTCGACGTCGTCGGTCATCTTCTCGACGGCGTAGGAGCCGGCGAAGGGGTCGACGGTCGCGGTCACGTCGGTCTCGTAGGCGAGGACCTGCTGGGTGCGCAGGGCGAGGCGGGCGCTCTTGCCGGTCGGGAGGGCGATCGCCTCGTCGAAGGAGTTGGTGTGCAGGGACTGGGTGCCGCCGAGCACCGCGGCGAGGGCCTGGACGGAGACGCGGACCAGGTTCACCTCGGGCTGCTGGGCGGTCAGTTGCACTCCCGCCGTCTGGGTGTGGAAGCGCAGCATCAAGGACTTGGGGTTCTCGGCGCCGAACTCCTCCCGCATCACCCGTGCCCAGATGCGGCGGGCGGCGCGGAACTTGGCGACCTCTTCCAGGATCGTCGTACGGGCGACGAAGAAGAAGGACAGGCGCGGGGCGAAGTCGTCGACGTCCATGCCGGCGGCGACGGCCGTGCGGACGTACTCGATGCCGTTGGCGAGGGTGAAGGCGATCTCCTGCGCGGGGGACGCGCCCGCCTCGGCCATGTGGTAGCCGGAGATCGAGATGGTGTTCCACCTGGGGATCTCGGCCCGGCAGTACTTGAAGATGTCGGCGATCAGGCGCAGGGAGGGCTTCGGCGGGAAGATGTACGTCCCGCGCGCGATGTACTCCTTCAGGACGTCGTTCTGGATCGTCCCCGTCAGCTGGTCCGGCCGCACGCCCTGTTCCTCCGCGACCAGCTGGTACAGGAGCAGCAGCAGCGCGGCCGGGGCGTTGATCGTCATCGACGTGGAGACCTTGTCCAGCGGGATCCCGCCGAACAGCACCCGCATGTCGTCGATCGAGTCGACGGCGACGCCGACCTTGCCGACCTCGCCGTGCGCGAGGGGCGCGTCGGAGTCGTGGCCCATCTGGGTGGGCAGGTCGAACGCGACCGACAGGCCGGTGGTGCCGTGTGCGATGAGCTGGCGGTAGCGGGCGTTGGACTCCGTCGCCGTACCGAAGCCCGCGTACTGGCGCATGGTCCAGGGGCGGCCCGTGTACATCGACGGGTACACGCCACGCGTGAAGGGGTACGTGCCGGGCTCACCCAGCCGCACGGCCGGGTCCCAGCCCTCCAGGACCTCCGGCCCGTACACCGGTTCGATGGGTAGTCCGGACTCCGACTCGCGCGCCATGGTGGGTGCCTTCCGCCGAGCAGTGGCTCACTCCTTCCCTCATAACGATGCCGCGCCGTTCGCAACCCGTCACGCGCGGGAAGCCATCTCAGCGGACACCGGTGCACTCGGGTGAGAAGGCGGGGACTGGCATGCGCAGTGCTGGTACGGGCAGAGCGATCGCCGCGCTGGCGGCGCTGGTGACGGTGTGCGGCTGCACCGCGCAGAGCGTGGACGCGGAGGGAAAGCCACGCGGGCCGATCCACATCGAGATCACCGGCACCGCGCCCGCCCCACCGCCCGCCACCACCAAGGCTCCGGCGCAGCCACCCGCCGCCCCCAAGGCTCCCGCGCGGCCGCCCGCCACCTCCAAGGCCCCCGCGCCGCCGCCCGCCCCGGCCCCGGTCCTGTGGTCACGCGGCGACACCGGCCGTGACGTGCGTGAACTCCAGGCCCGACTGCGGCAGGTCGCGTGGTTGTTCGACGGGCCGACGGGGACGTACGACGACCTGACCGAGCAGGCCGTGAAGGGCTTCCAGGGCAAGCGCGGACTGCCGCGGACCGGCACCACGGACACCGTCACCTGGCAGCGGCTGCTGAAGATGACCCGCGAGCCCGGCCAATGGGACCTGTACCTGATGGGCGGCCAGCCCGCCGACGCCCCCGACCCGCGCTGTCTGACCGGCCGCGTGCTGTGCATCAGCAAGTCGAGTCGCACCCTGCGCTGGATGATCGACGGTCGCACGGTCACGACGCTGCCGGTGCGGTTCGGCTCGCAGTACACGCCCACCCGGGAGGGCCGGTTCAAGGTGTACTGGAAGTCCCGCCACCACCACTCCACGCTGTACGACTCGCCGATGCCGTACGCCATGTTCTTCAGCGGCGGACAGGCCGTGCACTACTCGTCCGACTTCGCCGCCCGGGGCTATGCCGGGTCCTCGCACGGCTGCGTCAACGTCCGGGACGAGGCAGCGATCGCGCAGCTGTTCGGGGAGGTGCGGAACGGCGACAAGGTCGTCGTCCACTGGTGAGGTTCGGGGCGCGGGCGGGACCGGGGGAACGTGTCCCGCCCGCGCTCAGGTGCACGAGCCGTAGGTACGGGGGGAACCCCGGCTCAGTGCGACAGCCGATGACCAGTCGGCTCACTCAGTACTGCGCCACCGCGGCCGAAAATGTCACACCGCTCGCGAAGAAATATCTACGGAACTGCGAAACCGCAGGTCAGCGAACCAGCGCACCTTTGGTGCGCGCCGGGGGCGTGGTAAATCCCGTGGCGTGCGCCGAAGGTGCTTCCGTCTGCCCTGACGTGGGGTGATGCCGGTCCGGGACGCTGGAGGGGTTCGTTCCGGCCGAAGCCGATGTCTCTGTGATGCCGGTGAGCTCGCAGGTCAGCGTGGCACTGAGGGCCGTCCACGGGAACCGTGGAGTGTTGCTGTGAGCACGTGCGTCAGAATTCCTGTTTCGCCCTGGCCCTCCCGGAACGGTGTACCGGTTGCCGGCTGGGAGGGAGCAGAGCTGTGGACGTGCTGCACGAACGCTGCGCTGGTGTGGACATCAGCAAGAAGGACGCCAAGGTGTGCGTTCGCACGCCGACTGCGAAACGGCGGGGGTCGTTCACCACCGAGACCACGACGTGGGGTTCGACGACGAACGCGGTCCTTGCGCTGCGGGATCACCTGCTCGCCGCCGAGGTCACCCTGGTGGTGATCGAGGCAACCAGCGACTACTGGAAGCCGTTCTACTACCTGCTGTCCGAGGACTTGGCCGTGATCCTGGTCAACGCCCGGCAGGTCAAGAACCTGCCCGGCCGCAAGACCGACGTCTCCGATGCGGCCTGGCTGGCCCAGCTCGGCGCCCACGGCCTGGTCAGGCCGTCGTTCGTGCCCGACCAGCCCGTGCGTGAACTGCGGGACCTGACCCGCGCCCGCACCCAGCTCACCCGCGAGCGCGGCCAGATCGTCCAGCGCCTGGAGAAGCTGCTGGAGGACACCGGGATCAAACTTGCCGCGGTTGCCTCCGACATCATGGGCGTCTCCGGCCGGGCCATGCTGGAGGCTCTCGTCTCGGGCGAACGCGAACCACAGACCCTCGCGGAGCTGGCCAAACGCAAGCTCCGCAACAAGATTCCCGAACTCACCGAGGCCCTGACCGGCCGCTTCCGCGACCATCATGCCTTCCTGGTCCGGCTGCACCTGGACCACTACGACCAGCTCACGGATGCGGTCGGGCAGCTGGATGCGCGGATCGAGGAGGCGATGGCCCCCTTTCGAGGCGCCCTCGACCTGCTCGACACCATCCCCGGGATCAACCGCGCGGTCGCCGAGGTGATCGTCGCGGAGACCGGCGGCGACATGGCCCGCTTCGCCTCCGCCCGGCACCTCGCCTCCTGGGCCGGGGTCTGCCCCGGCCACCACGAGTCCGCCGGCCGCACCAAGAACACCAAGGTCCGCCCCGGCAATCCCTACCTGAAGGGAGCACTCGGGCTCGCGGCGTTCGGCGCGGTGAGAACCAAAGACACCTACCTGCAAGCCCGTTACAAGCGGCTCACCGCCCGCCGCGGCCCGCTCAGGGCCCTGGTCGCCGTCGAGCACTCGATCATCACCGCGATCTGGCACATGCTCACCGACCACGTCACCTACCGCGAGCTCGGCGGCGCCTACTTCACCCAGCGCGACCCCGAACGCGCCACCCGCCGCGCGATCAACGCCCTCAACCAGCTCGGCTACACCGTCACCCTCAACCCGCTGGGAACCACAGCCTGACCACCCCACGACCGCCCGGCAGCCCCGGCAGCCCCTGCGGCCACCGGACGCTCAGCCCTGCCCAAACAACCCCTGACCTGGACCTATTTACGCGTCAGAGGGTTGAGTACGAGGGGTTCGGGGTCGGCAGCAGCGACTGCGTCTTCCGCGGCAGGTCGGGGACGAGGGCCGGCGGCCACGAGGAGGTGCCGGAGCGTGAGCCGCCGGTGAGGTCGGGAGCCGTGTCGTCGTCCCCGTCGTCCCCGTCGTCGCCGTCGTCGCCGTCGTCGTCGCCGCTGTCCTCGCCGTCGTCGCCGCGGCTGTCCTGGCTCTCGTCGTCGCCCTTGCGGCCGGACTTCTTGTCGTCGCCCTTGTCGTCCTTGCCCCAGCGCTTGTCCTCCGAGGCGTCGAAGTCGCCGAGGACGGCCTCGCAGTACTTGCGCACCCGCTTGGAACCGCCCGCCGCCTCCTTCAGGACCCGCTTGCGCCCGGCGTCCAGGCGCCTGCCCTCGCGCAGGTCGCGGCAGGCCGAGTTGACCGTCTTCCACCAGCTGCCGGCGTCGCCCGTGCGCTCCTCGGCGTCCCCGCCGGTGGACGGGGTGTCGTCGGCGGACGGGTCGGGGCTGCCGGGGGCGGACCCGCTCGGGGAGCCGTCCGGCGCGGCCGAGCCGGGCTGCTCGGGCCGCGTCGGCGACGGCGAGACCAGCGGACGCTCGGGCGGCTCGGCGGCCGACACCGAGGCGGCGGGGCCGGGTTCGTCGTCGAGGAAGGGCGTGCCCAGCACTCCGGTTCCGGCGGCGACGGCCACCCCACCGAGCATCGCGACGGCCAGCGCCGCGGCCAGCCCCAGGCGCACGGGACGGCCCCGGAACGGGCGGCGGGCAGCGGTCGTACGACCATCGGTCCGGCCGCCGATGCGCACCAGCCCGGCGTCGGACGGCCGCACCCGGCCGGTCGCGTCGAGGGCCGCATGCTCGCTGTCGCGGTCCGCCCGCGCCTTGCGGAAGGCGGCCAGCGCGGCGGCCTCACCGGGAAGCTCGTCGCTGGTCAGCGGGGTTCTGGCGGAGAGAGCGCCGAGCGTGTGGGCGAGTCGGGCGGCCTGCTCGCGGGTGGCGTCGTCGGCAGCGTCCAGTGGCTCTCCGCTCAGCAATCGCTCCGCCGTTTCGCGGTTCAGCCACCTGTACTGCTCGTCGGCCATCACATGTCCTTCTGCGTCCGCGTGCGCGTAGGCGTCACACTCGCGGACGTCACCGCGCGGTCGCGCGGTTCTCGCTGGGGCGGCAGGGCATCGAGCACACCGGCCGATTCCGGATCGCCGCCGAGGTCGCCGAGCAGCTCGGCGAGTCGTTTCAGCCCCCGGTGTGCCGCCGTGCGCACGGCTCCCGCCCGTTTGCCGAGCGTCTCGGCGGCGGTCTTCGCGTCGAGGCCCACCACCACCCGGAGCACCACGGCCTCGGCCTGGTCCTGCGGCAGCCGGGAGATCAGGGAGAGGGCGTGGTCGGTGGCGAGGGCCTCGATCGCCTCGCCCGCGGTGTCGGACTCGGCGGCCCGGCCGGTCAGCTCGGTCTCGTCCCCGCCGATCGCGGGTCGCCGGCCGCGCATCCGTATGTGATCCAGCGCGCGGTTGCGGGCTATCCGGGCGGCCCACCCCCGGAACCGGTCCGCGTCGCCGCTGAACCGTTCCAGGTCCCGGGCTATCTGCAGCCAGGCCTCCGACGCCACGTCCTCGGCGTCGAGGTCGCCGACCAGCGTCCGTACGTAGCCCAGCAACCGCGGGTGCACCGCGCGATACACCGTCCGGAACGCGGTTTCGTCCCCGCCCTGTGCCGCGAGCACCGCGGCCGTCAGCTCCGCGTCGTCCCCCACCGCGCGCCCCTCTTTGCGCCTTAACCGGCGCCGCTCTCGCGGACCGGGTTCTCGCCGTTGTGGTTCCTGAATCAGTGGTTGCGGTGCAAGGACCGCTGTGGTTGCGGTGGTCTGCCACCTCCGCACTCCGGCGCGAAAGGCACGTTACGTCTTGAAACCGCTCCACGTCCATGTCCGTAGTCGATGCAACTAACTCGTGACGCGCCCGGGGTGTGACAGAAAACGCAGTCATGACGCTGAAAGAAGTACGGGCCGCCGCGCGGCCCGTGCCGCGCGACGGCCGGGGCCTCTCCTGTGGGGGGTGGCGGCCCCGGCCGTTGCCTTGGCGGTGAAGTTCCTCACGGGTTCGGGGCGTTCGGTGTGGCGGGGGCGGTAGTCGCGGGCGGGGGCGCCGGACGATCTTCACGGCCGCCTCTGGGCGAATCCGGCGAACCGCTCGTCGCGAACACGACGCCGCCCACGGTGAGGCTCGCGAACAGCACGCCGAGCGTGGTCCGCACCGCGCGTGCCGGACGCCGTCGCCGCCGGGGGCGCCAGTCGTCCTGCCGCCGGGTGCGCGCCCGATGCGCTCCCGCGTCCCGGGCGGCCAGATACGCGGTCACGGCCCGCTGTTCGGCCTCGGCGTCCACGCCGTCGTCGCGGAGGGCGGTGCCGAGCAGCGCCGCGAGCCCCGCGTCGGGCTTGCCGGGCTCGGACACGGCGGCGTGCGGACGCGCCCGCCGACGGTCGGGGACCCCGCCGTCGATTCGCCCTTCGCCCATGTCCGATTCCGTCCCTGTACGAGCCACCCGGTCGCTGCGCCGGGTCGGCCGGGTCGGCTCCTCTTCGGGTCCGCCACCGACGTCGCTCACTTCGACTCACCCAGCGTCGGCGAGCCGTCATCCGTCACACCTTCACCGCCCAGTCGACGGGCGAGTTGCTTCAGCCCGCGGTAGGCGGCGGTGCGCACCGCGCCGGGCCGCTTGCCGAGGACGCGGGCGGCGGTGGGGCCGTCCAGTCCGACGACGACCCTGAGCAGCACGGCCTCGGCCTGGTCCCGCGGCAACCCGCGGACCAGGCTCAGGGCGTACTCGGTGGAGATGGACTCCAGGGCCTGCTCGTGAGTGGTGTGCCGGGCGGGCAGGTCCAGTACGTCCTGTTCGAGCGCCGTCGACCGGGGTCGCACCCGCCGCCGACGAAGGTGGTCCAGCGCCCGGTGCCGGGCGATGGTCGCGGTCCAGCCACGGAACCCGGCGCCGTCCCCCTTGAAGCGCCCGAGGTCCCGGGCTATTTCCAGCCAGGCGTCGGACGCCACGTCCTCGGCGTCGTCGCCGACGAGGCCGCGCAGATAGCCGAGCAGCCCCGGCTGCACGATCCGGTACGCCGCCGCGAACGCGGCCTCGTCCCCGCCCTGGGCGCGCGCGACCGCCGCGCCCAATTCCCCGTCGTACGCCTGTACGCGCCGGGTTTCCCCTCCCTGGCCCAAGACCGTCCTCGTTCGTACGGGTCGTAGCGATGTCCCCACGTGCGACACGTTCCGGCCGTGCCGACGCCCCCCGAGGTCATCAGCGTCGGGCCTCACAGAAGTGTCACAGCAGCCGGCAAGGTGAGACGGCGCCGGGACCGTGCGCACCGGGCCGGACGCCGACGCCGTGACGGCCCGGAACGATCAGGCCCCGCCGCTCGTCGCGTCCCTGCACAGCAGCCGCAGCGAGCCGTCGCCGCCCGCGAAGCAGCGGCGGGCCTCGTCGATGGGGTCCCAGAGGCGGCCGTCCGGCGTGCGGATCCAGTGGTCGCCACCGCTCGCCCACCACTCGGCGCCGGCCTGGCGGACGATCACCTCACCCGCGTACGCCCCGAGCCCGCGCAGCACGGTCTCCACGGCGGCGTACGGCGTGCCCTCCCGGCGCAGGTCGTCGATCAGCCGGTCGGCACGCCACAGCGACTGCGCGGAGTAGTCGAGCCGCAGCCGCGCCCCCTCACGCAGGGTCGCCACCGCGTCCGCCGCCCACCGCACCGGCTTCGCCGCAGCTGAGGGCCTGTTCTCGGGGGGAGCCCCCGCCTGGGTCGTCGTATCGGTCTGGGTCGTCACACTCGGAAAAGCGCCCCGCAGCAACGTTTCGTCACGCGTTTTCGACCACTGCCCGCAACCGGCGCAGGACCGCCCCAACGCGCTCTCAGGACAGTCACAGGATCCTCTCGCCCGGGCCGGTTTACGATCCCGAATCCGGGGCTCAGGCCTGCCGGGCCCGGCGGGACACCACCGCGCGGAGGACACGGCGGCCCTCCGTCGACACGTCCAGGGCGCGGCGCAGGCCGGCCGTGCCGTGTTCGGTGAGGAGCTCCAGGACGGTGATCTGGCGCCGCAGTTCGGCGGCGACCAGCGGGGACATGCCCTCCGTACCGCCCTCGCGCCGGGTGTCGACCGAGGCCGCGCCGTCCTCCGCGGGGTCGAGAAGGCGGTGGATCTGCAGGGACGCCACCGAGCAGCCGTCGGCCCACACCCGCGCCTCGGCGCCGGACCGCATGGCCGGGGCGGCGGCCAGCATCCGTCGGACCAGCAACGCGGCCTCGTCCTCGACGTCCTCCGCGTCCATGACGTCCGCGACGCCCAGCTGCCCGCGCGCCTTGTCCAGCAGCGCACCCCACTCGCCGACGTCGCCGTTGTCCGCCAGGTTCGCCCACAGCGGCCGCAGCACCTCGTCGTCGCCGCCCAGCAGAGGCACACACCGGTCCAAACAAGCCAGCGCGCTGACGGCCAGCCCTCGTTCGTCGGCCTGCGCGATCAGTTCCACCAGGCTCATCCACGCCTCCCGTCCCGGGGCGCCATCGCTTACGGAGCCCGCACTTCCCCTTACTGCGCGCCATACTGCCGTACTGTCACACCGGCACGGCATCGAGTCGGTGAAGGAACGGAAAGAGCAGGTTTCGGCCAACGGGTTCGCGTGGCGCCACTCTCAGCCGAGCTGATCCGCCAGGGTGCGGAACTCCGCCCAGGAAAGGTCCGGTTCGCCCGCGTCCCACAGTTTCTGGACGGTCGCCCGCAGCGGCATCCGTATACCCGCCGCGACCTGTTCCTGCGTCTGGGAGTTCGCGAGATCGCACCACACCGCGAACGAACCGCCGAGAATCTGCCCGTCGTAACGTGCCGCAACCGGTTGCGTCCCGCGCAACACCCGCGGCGTCCACTGCTCGTATATCCGCTCCCCCGTCGGATAGACGAAGGTCTGCGGCTGCCCGAGGACGTAGTACAGGAACTCGTCGTTGTAGTTGATGACCTGCCGTCCCGCCCTCAGATACTCGACCGGTAGCCGCGCCCCGATCTCCTTGCCCGTCCAGTACGCGACCTGGATGTCCTTGTCGGGCTGCACGGACGTACCGGCGTAGAAGCCGTCGTTCCACGCGCGCGGGGTGCGGTCGTGGGCGCGGACCGTGGCGGCGCGGTCGTTGAGCCAGCCGGTGGCGAGGTCGGCGACGGTCCCGCCGGCGCCGTACTTCTCCCGCGCGGCGGCCGCGAGCTGCGGGTACGAGGCCGCCGGGTCGGAGGCCATGAGCGCCCGGTACTCGTCGCCGCCGAGGTGCCACTGGTTGCCGGGGAAGAGACCGGCGTACTCGTCGAGCAGCTCGTCGATGATCTTCCCGGCCGCCGGATTCGCGATGTCGACCGCCCCGGTCGCCGCAACCCCCTGTGCGTTGCGCAACTGCAGATCGGGATGCGCGGCGATCACCGCACCCAGATGCCCCGGCGAGTCGATCTCCGGTACGACGGTGATGTGCCGGCTCTCGGCCAGCTGGACGATCCGCCGGACCTCCGCCTTGGTCAGGTGCTGCTGCGACACGATCTCGGGATGCGAGTCGGACTCGATACGAAAGCCCTGGTCGTCGGAGAAGTGCAGCCCCAGCTCGTTGAACTTGAGGTCGCCCAGCTCCCGCACCCGGTCCTCGATCCAGTCGGCCGTGAAGTGCTTGCGGGCGATGTCCAGCATCAGCCCGCGCCGCTCCTTGGCCGGCCCGTCCCGCACGACCCCTTCGGGCGCCGTGCCGCCGTCGTGCACGGTCTGCTTCAGCGTGCGGGTCCCGTAGAAGACCCCCGCCTCACCGGCCGCGCTGATGCTCACCCGCCCATCGCGGACGGTCATGGTGTACGACTCCCGGTTCGCCCCCTCGGCCCCGCTCAGCGCCAGCCGCAGATCCCCCGGCCGCTGGTCGCCCTTCTCCCCCGCGTACGTCAGCCCCAGCTCACCGGCGATCAGCCGCCCCTCGTCGGCCAGCCCGGCGTCGCTCACCACGACCCGCCGGCCCTGCTCGGGCCGCCAGCCGGGGCCGCGCGCCGGGGAGTGGTCCTGGACCGCCGGAATGGTGCGCGGCGCCGTGGACAGGGGGTAGGTGCGGGTGGGCGTCGGGCTCGGCGCGGCCGCCGCCGCGGGGTCGGAAGGATGCGCTGACGTGCCGGGCGGGGCGCCCTTGCCGGTCGACAGGCCCAGGCCGAGCCCGACGAGCACCACCGCGGCGGTGACCAGCACGATCAGCCACCGCGTCCGTATGTCGTTCCGCGCCGACGACCGGCGCCTGTGCTGGCTCACCCAGCCAACGTACGACCGAAAGCGTCCACCGCGCGTCCTTAAACTCTCCCGTCCGGGTGAATTTCAGGCATCCCTCGGACACGCCGTGACCACTCTCGATAACGTGACGGCACATCTCTCACAGCATCCCCTGCCGACACACGTGACGCCCACGAGGACCCACGCTGCCTGCGCACCGTCTTCCAGACCTCCCCGGCCGAGTCGCCATACCGGTGGAGCACTTCAACAGCGCCCCCGCCGAGGCCGTGCGGCACCTGCTGCTGAGCTGCCTGCACAGCCTCCGCTGGGCCAGGCGGGTCGCCGACCACCGCCCGTACCCGGACGCGGACGCCCTGATGGCGGCGGTGGACGAGGCGGCGTACGACCTGACGACGGCGGACCTGGCGGAGGCACTGGCGGCGGAGTCCCTGCCCGCGCTCCCGGCGGACACCTACTCCGCCGCCCATACGGCACTGAGCGCGGCACAGGCGGCGTACGAATCCCGCTTCGGACACGCGTTCGTCATCTGCGTGGACGACGCACCCCCGGACGAGATCCTCGACTGCCTCCTGGCAGCCATCCGGTCACGATTGACAAACGATCCAGAAGAGGAACGGACCATAGCGGCAGAAGAACTCCGCCGACTGGCAAAGGGGCGGCTGGCGAACGCCTTGAGGGGCGCGGGGCTGTAACGATTCGCGGCTCCGCCGCGTGGGCGCGACCAGCCACAATGCACCCGCACCCGGCACATAACAGCGCACCCCACCCCGAATAGCCCGTTCGACTGCCAGTTTGATCACATCCCCAGGCCCCCCGTAAGCGCCGCAGGCAACCGTCGCTACGATGCTGGGGGCCGGTGGACCGTACCCGGCCGGGCCCGTCCGACGCCGAAGCCGGCAGGCCCCAGTCCCCGCTCCCGGAGGGTTCTTCCGTGCCGGCTGGAACGCTGTACCGCGGCCGGGAAGGAATGTGGTCCTGGGTGGCTCACCGAGTCACCGGCGTCCTCATCTTCTTCTTCCTGTTCGTACACGTGCTGGACACCGCACTCGTCCGTGTCTCCCCCGAGGCCTACGACGAGGTCGTTGCCACCTACAAGACGCCGCTCGTCGCCGTGCTGGAGTACGGCCTCGTCGCCGCGATCCTCTTCCACGCGCTCAACGGCCTGCGCGTCATCGCCGTCGACTTCTGGTCGAAGGGCGCGCGCTACCAGAAGCAGATGCTCTGGACCGTCATGGCCGTCTGGGTCGTGCTGATGCTCGGGGCGATCTACCCCGTCCTCGGCCACGCCGCTCGTGAAGTCTTCGGGAGCTGACGCGCATGTCCACGACTGACACCACCGCTTCCGGTATCGGCCCCGTCGAGGGCGCCTCCGTCTACACGGTCGACAACCCGGCGCCGCTCATCGAGCCGCCGCGCCAGCGCACCAAGAAGACCCCGCGGACCACCCGCGGCAACTTCGAGATGGCCGCCTGGCTGTTCATGCGGCTGTCCGGCATCGTGCTGGTCGTCCTGGTCATCGGCCACCTGCTGATCCAGCTCGTGCTGGACGGCGGCGTGTCGAAGATCGGCTTCGCCTTCGTGGCGGGCCGCTGGGCGAGCCCGTTCTGGCAGGTCTGGGACCTGCTGATGCTGTGGCTGGCGATGCTGCACGGCGCCAACGGCCTGCGCACGATCATCAACGACTACGCGGAGCGCGCGAACACGCGCCTGTGGCTGAAGGGCCTGCTGTACACCGCCACGGTGTTCACCATCCTGCTGGGCACGCTGGTGATCTTCACCTTCGACCCGAACATCCGCTAGGCACGGGGCTGAGGTAACCGACCATGAAGATCCACAAGTACGACACCGTCATCGTCGGCGCCGGTGGCGCGGGCATGCGCGCGGCCATCGAGTCGACGAAGCGCAGCCGCACCGCCGTGCTGACCAAGCTCTACCCCACCCGCTCCCACACGGGCGCCGCGCAGGGCGGTATGGCCGCCGCGCTGGCCAACGTGGAGGAGGACAACTGGGAGTGGCACACCTTCGACACGGTCAAGGGCGGTGACTACCTGGTCGACCAGGACGCCGCCGAGATCCTGGCGAAGGAGGCCATCGACTCGGTCCTCGACCTGGAGAAGATGGGCCTGCCGTTCAACCGCACCCCGAACGGCACGATCGACCAGCGCCGCTTCGGTGGGCATTCGAGGAACCACGGCGAGGCCCCGGTCCGCCGCTCCTGCTACGCGGCCGACCGCACCGGCCACATGATCCTCCAGACGCTGTACCAGAACTGCGTCAAGGAGGGCGTGGAGTTCTTCAACGAGTTCTACGTCCTGGACCAGCTGATCACCGAGGTCGACGGCATCAAGCACTCGGCCGGTGTCGTGGCGTACGAGCTGGCGACCGGCGAGATCCACGTCTTCCAGGCGAAGTCCGTGATCTACGCGTCCGGCGGCACCGGCAAGTTCTTCAAGGTGACGTCGAACGCGCACACGCTGACCGGTGACGGCCAGGCCGCCGTGTACCGCCGGGGCCTGCCGCTGGAGGACATGGAGTTCTTCCAGTTCCACCCGACCGGCATCTGGCGCATGGGCATCCTGCTGACGGAGGGCGCCCGCGGTGAGGGCGGCATTCTCCGCAACAAGGACGGCGAGCGCTTCATGGAGAAGTACGCGCCGGTGATGAAGGACCTGGCGTCCCGTGACGTCGTGTCCCGCTCGATCTACACCGAGATCCGTGAGGGTCGCGGCTGCGGCCCCGAGGGTGACCACGTCTTCCTGGACCTCACCCACCTGCCGCCGGAGCAGCTGGACGCCAAGCTGCCGGACATCACCGAGTTCGCGCGCACCTACCTGGGCATCGAGCCGTACACGGACCCGATCCCGATCCAGCCGACCGCGCACTACGCGATGGGCGGCATCCCGACCAACGTCGAGGGTGAGGTCCTGGCGGACAACACCACCGTCGTCCCGGGTCTGTACGCCGCCGGCGAGGTCGCCTGCGTGTCCGTGCACGGCGCCAACCGCCTCGGCACCAACTCGCTGCTGGACATCAACGTGTTCGGCAAGCGGGCCGGCATCGCGGCGGCGGAGTACTCGCAGAAGGCGGACTTCGTCGAGCTGCCGGACAACCCGGAGTCCCTCGTCGTCGAGCAGATCGAGCGGCTGCGCACGTCGACGGGGAACGAGCGGGTGGCGACCCTGCGGCGTGAGCTGCAGGAGACCATGGACGCGAACGTCATGGTGTTCCGCACCGAGCAGACGATCAAGACGGCCGTCGAGAAGATCGCCGAGCTGCGCGAGCGGTACAAGAACGTGGCGATCCAGGACAAGGGCAAGCGGTTCAACACGGACTTGCTGGAGGCCATCGAGCTGGGCAACCTGCTCGACCTGGCCGAGGTCATGGCGGTCTCCGCGCTGGCCCGCAAGGAGTCCCGCGGCGGTCACTACCGCGAGGACTACCCCAACCGCGACGACGTCAACTTCATGCGCCACACCATGGCGTACCGCGAGGTCGGTGCCGACGGGTCCGAAACCGTCCGTCTCGACTACAAGCCGGTCGTCCAGACCCGCTACCAGCCGATGGAGCGTAAGTACTGATGGCTACCCCCGTTCTGGACAAGGTCGAAGCGGACTCCGCCGCCTCGCCTTACATCACCGTCACCTTCCGGATCCGCCGGTTCAACCCGGAGGTCTCGGCGGACGCGACCTGGGAAGACTTCCAGCTGGAGATCGACCCCAAGGAGCGTGTCCTCGACGGTCTGCACAAGATCAAGTGGGATCTGGACGGCACCCTGACGTTCCGTCGCTCCTGCGCGCACGGCATCTGCGGCTCGGACGCCATGCGGATCAACGGCAAGAACCGCCTTGCCTGCAAGACCCTGATCAAGGACATCAACCCCGAGAAGCCGATCACGGTCGAGCCCATCAAGGGCCTGACGGTCCTGAAGGACCTGGTCGTGGACATGGAGCCGTTCTTCCAGGCGTACCGGGACGTGATGCCCTTCCTGATCACGAAGGACACCAACGAGCCGACGCGTGAGCGGCTGCAGTCCGCCGAGGACCGCGAGCGCTTCGACGACACGACGAAGTGCATCCTGTGCGCGGCCTGCACCTCCTCGTGCCCGGTGTTCTGGAACGACGGCCAGTACTTCGGCCCGGCCGCGATCGTCAACGCCCACCGGTTCATCTTCGACTCGCGTGACGAGGCCGGTGAGCAGCGCCTGGAGATCCTCAACGACCGTGACGGCGTGTGGCGCTGCCGCACGACGTTCAACTGCACGGACGCCTGCCCGCGCGGCATCGAGGTCACCAAGGCGATCGCCGAGGTGAAGAAGGCGCTGATCACGCGCCGCTTCTGACGTTCCGTTCCGCTGCCTCACCGAGGGCCTCGCTCCGTTCCGGAGCGGGGCCCTCGGCCATGCGTGCGAAACGTCCCGACCGGCCACGGCCGGCACGGTCCTCGCCCCAACGAGTGATGACGTGGTCGCGGTGCCGTCGGGTGCCCGTCGTATCTCCGGGTCGCTGCCTAGCCTGACGGTATGCCAGATGACCAGTCGTACGAGCTGCTCGGGTTCGACAACGTGGTTCTGCCGGTCGGGGACCTCGGTGAGGCCGTGGGTTTCTATGAGCGGGCCGGGTTTGTCGTGGGGTTCCGGTTCGACGAGGCCGGGATCGCGTTGTTGCAGGTCGGGGACGAGACGCCCGGGATTCTGCTGCGGCAGGAGGACGAGTTCGGGCACCGGCCGCCGCCGTGGCCCTCCGCGCGGGTCTGGCTGGAGGTGCCGGACGCGCGGGTGGCGGCCCGTGCGCTGGCCGCGGCCGGTATCACGCCGCTGGACGAGCCGATCCCGGTGGCCACCGGGTGGGCGGTCGAGGTCGCGGATCCGTGGGGGAACGTCCTGGGCTTCACGGACTACGGCAAGCGGCCGGAGTTGGGGCGATCGCTCGATCTCGCGTGAAAGCGGTGCGGATGCTGCTGTCGAGGCGGCATGGTGGGGGCGTTACGCGGGGAAGTGCGCTGTGCGGTTGACGACCGGCACGGCCTTGGGGGGATGCGGTGGACGTCGATTTCCGGATAGAGGTCGGCCCGGGCGGGGCGGACGGCTACCCCGTGACGTTCCGGACGACGGACGGCGAGGAGGCGGCGGACGTACTGCGCCTGCCGCCGCCCCGTGAACTGGAGGCACTGGCGGAACGCGTACCCGACGCGGTGGTCGCGTCCTCGGCCCGCGTGCGCCGCGCCGCCGTGGGCAGCGAGGCTCCCGTCCGGGAGCTGGGCCGGATGCTGTTCGACGCCCTGCTGGGCGGGGCCGGTGCGGCGTTGCTGCTGGCGGCACGCAACCGGGCGGCCCAGCGGGGCGGCCAGGTCCGCATGGTGCTCCGCGTCCAGCCGCCCGAACTGGCCCGCCTGCCCTGGGAGTTCCTCTACGACACCGCCGAGGACACCTATGTCTGCCTGGAGGTGCCGCTGGTGCGGCACCCGCAGGTGGCCCGGCCGGTCGAGCCGCTGGTGGTGACGCCGCCGCTGCGGATCCTCGGCATGGTCGCACGCCCCGAGGACCAGGAGCCGCTGGCCGTACGGGCGGAGCAGCAGCGGCTGCGCGACGCCCTGTCCGACCTGCTGGCGGAGGGGCGGGTCGAGCTGGGCTGGGTGGGCGGACAGACCTGGCGCGACCTGCGCAACGCGGTCCGCCGCGACGCGCGGTCTGCGGTGCGCGGCGCCACGAGTTCCGCCGGGAGCCGCACCGAATGGCACATCCTGCACTTCATCGGGCACGGCGGGTACGACTCCGTCGCCCAGGAGGGCACGCTGGCGCTGGCCGGCGAGCACGGCGAGACGTACCCGCTGGGTGCCGGTCAGCTGGCGATGCTGCTCGCCGGGCACCCCTCGCTGCGGCTGGCGGTGCTCAACGCCTGTGAGACCGGGCGCGCGGACGGGCTCAACCCGTTCTCCAGCGTGGCCGGGGCCCTGATGCGCAAGGGCCTGCCGGCCGTCCTCGCCATGCAGTACGAGGTGAGCGAGGACGCCGCACTGGAGTGCGCACACGCGTTCTACGACTCCCTGGCCCGGCAACTCCCCATCGACGTGGCGGTCATGGAGGCCCGCCAGGCCATGACGCTGGCCCGCCCCGGCACCCTGGAGTGGGGCACGCCGGTGCTGTACCTGCGTTCCCTCGACGGTGGCGGCCACCTCTTCGACTTCGCCGGTACGGCGGACCCGGCACCGCCGGAGCCGAGACCGGTGCCCGGTCCGGCCGGTGCGGAGCCGAAGGAGGGAGAGGAGATCAGCCTGGAGGAGCTGTACGCCGAAGGGCTGGCCGCCCTGTACACGGATCGGTGGCGGGAGGCCGTCGAGGCGTTCCGCGCCGTCCTCGCCCGCGACTCCGACTACCGCGACTGCCGGGCCAAGCTCGCCCAGGCCCGCCACGGCCAGCGCCTCGCCTCGCTGTACGCCGCCGCGACCGCGGCCGCCGCCGCCCGCGACTGGGACCAGGCGGTCGACCACCTCGAAGCGATCGCCGCCGTCGAACCCGGGTACGGCGACTCCGCCGCGCTGCTGGAACAGGCCCGTGCCGAGCGCGATCGGGCGCGGCTGCGGGCCGAGATCGTCACCCTGCACCGCTCCGGCCGCTGGCAGGCGGTCCTGGCCGTCGCCGAACGCCTGCGGCACCCGGCCGTCCCCGATCCCGAGGTGGCGGCCATGGCCGACGCGGCCCGGGAGGCCCTGGCGGCGGCCGACCGCGCCCAGACCCTCGCCGCGCGTTATCGCGAGGCGCTGGACCACATGGACGGCGGGCAGTGGCGGGAGGCGCTGGGGGCGCTGCGGGCGGTTCGCGCGCTGGACGCCGAGTACCGGGACACCGGGCGGCTGCTCGCGAAGGTGCGCGAAGAGGTGCGCGGCACTGGCGTCCGGCCCCTCGCCGCCGCCCCGTTGCCCGTCGTCACCGCGCCCCACACGGTTTTCGCGGTGGCCTTCGGTCCGGACGGCAGCCGACTCGCCCTCGGGACCGGCCGACGGGTCGCGATGATCGCGGACGACCAGGGCAATGTGCTGCACACCCTGCGGCACGGCGGCATCGTCGCCGGCGTCTGGGGCGTCGACTTCAGCTCCGACGGAACACGCCTGGCCACGGGCAGCGGCGATCTGACGGCCCGGACCTGGGACGTGGAAACCGGCGCCGAGGTGTCCTCGCACTACACGGGTCACACCGTGCACGCCGTGTCGTTCAGCCCGGACGGCCATCGCCTGGCCTGCTGCGATCTGGGCGGCAACATACGGATGCTGGACATCGGCAACGGCACGGAGCTGTGGCGGCTCTCCGATCAGCACCAGGGCAGCGCGAGAAGCGCGGTGTTCGACCCGCTGGGCGGCCGTGTCGCCACCGTCGGCAACAACGACCTCGCACGGATCTGGAACGCCGAGACCGGTGCCGAGCTCATGAACGTCACCCACCCCAGAAGCATGCTCCAGGTGAGGTTCAGCCCTGACGGCGGCCGCCTCGCCACCGCGAGCGACTCCCACACCGCGCGGGTCTGGGACGCGGAGACCGGAGCACAGCTGCTGGAGGTCGGCCACGCCGGTCAGGTGAACGCCGTGAGCTTCAGCCCCGACGGCGCCCTTCTGGCCACCGGCAGCCACGACAGGACCGCACGGGTCTGGAACGCCCACACCGGCGACCAACTGCTGGTCATCAACCACGGCGACCGGGTGCGGGACGTCGTCTTCGCCCCCGACGGCGAACGCCTGGCCACCGCGAGCGGGAAGCAGGTCCACCTGTGGCGACTGGAGGAGAACGACCATGACTGAACCCACGTCCCTGCGCGCCGACATCGTCGTCGCCCATCACGTCACCCGTGAGCAGGAGCGACCGCTCACCGATGCCCTCGCCGCCCTCGGCGTCACGGCCGGCGTCCGCGAACTGCCGGTCCGGCGGGCGACCGAGCAGCTGACCTGGCTGGTCCTGATCGCCCTGCCGTTGCAGGCGTTCCTCGGCATGCTGGGCCAGAAGGCGGCGGAGGGCGCCTACGGCAGGTTCCGGGAGGCCGTTCGCGGCCTGCGCCACCGCACGGGAGGTTCCGCCGGGGTGAGCCCCCGTCCGGTGGTCCTCCAGGACCCGTCCACCGGTCTGCGCATCGTCCTGGAACACGACCTGCCCGAGGCGGCCTACCAGCAGCTGGTGACCCTGGACCTCACCCGCTACCGCCACGGCCCACTCCACTACGACCGCACCCTGACCCGCTGGCGCTCGGAACTCGACGAGGCCGATCAGCACGGGGCCGGGTGATCACTTTCGGGTGATGTCGTCACTGGCGTGCCCCGGGAGGGCGCCTGACCGACGACGATGCTCCCGGCACCGATTCCGGGAGGTACGAGATGTCGTCGGCAACCAGCGGCAAGGCGTCGCTCGCAGCCATCGCGCGGCACGTCGAGGCGAGAAAGCCCGGGTGGCGCACCGAGATCGTCCAGGGAGGGCTCATCGTGTCTCCGCTGAGAGACGGCCCTCATCTGGAGGCCGTGGCCGAGGTCATGCTGGTGTGCGCCACGGCCGGCCTGCACGGCGGCGCAAGCAGGGTGATACAGGGCATCGGCCTGTGTCTGCCGGAAGAACCGGAGGACTACGCGGTACCCGACCTCTCCGTGGTGAACGCCGACTACCGAGAACACCTGGTCCGGGGGAACTGCTACGCCTCGGACTGCTTCCGCCTGGTGGCGGATGTCGTCTCCGACGAGCTGAACTCCAAGGCTGATGCCTACGCCCTGGCGAAAATCCCCGTCTACGTCGTCGTCGACCGCGAGAACCAGGCCCTGCACGTCCTCACCGACCCCGCCGAGGACGGTTACGCGCACCATCGCGTCCACGCCCCCGGCGAGATCGTCACCCTGCCGGACTCGATCGGCGCCAACGTCTCCCTCGACGTCCAGCGGATCCTCAAGGCCGGTCAGCCGTCGGTCAGTTGACCGCGTCCACCTCCCCCTCGGCCATCTCCGTCAACTCCACGTCGTACACCAACGGCCCCTCGGCGACCACCACATGCACCGCCCGCGAGGCATACGACGCCGCTGTCGCCGCCAGCAGATACGTCCCCGGCCCGGGCACCGCCACGATGTACGAGCCGTCCGCCAGGGACGTGACCCGGTCCAGCTGACGGCCGCCGCGGGACAGCAGCGTCACCGCCGCGCCCTCCACCGGCTCGCCGTCCGCCGTGCGGATGAAGCCGTGGATCACCGAGGAGGGACCTTCGGGCACCGTCTCCACCGGCTCCTCCCTCGGCTCCACCGCCAGATGCGGCAAGCGCTTCTCCAGCCCCGCCGGCAGCCACCAGTTCGCGCGCCCGAGCAGATGCATCGCCGCCGGCACCAGCGCCGTACGCAGGATGAACGCGTCCAGCGCGACCGCCGCCGCCAGCCCGATGCCCGCCATCGCGCCCTCCATGTCGCCGCTCAGCACGAAGGCACTGAACACGCAGATCATGATCAGCGCCGCGCAGTTGATGACCCGACTGGTCTCCGCGAGCCCGACCCGCACCGCCCGCGCGTTGTCCTTCGTGTGCACCCACTCCTCGTGCATCCGGCTCACCAGGAACACCTGGTAGTCCATCGAGAGGCCGAACAGCAGGGACAGCATGATGACCGGCAGGAACGCCGTGATCGGGCCCTCCTTGCCAATGCCGAGCAGCTCCGTGCCCCAGCCCCATTGGAAGATCGCCACCAGCACACCGAAGGACGCGGCCGCCGCGATCAGGTTCATCACCGCCGCCGTCAACGGGACCACCAGCGAGCGGAAGGCGACCAGGAGCAGCAGGAAGCCCAGCGCGATGATCGTCGCGATGAAGTACGGCAGCCGGTCGCCCGTCACCGACGCGAAGTCCTTGAAGACCGCCGTGACGCCTCCCACGTGGGCCTCGGCGCCGGACGCCGGGATCACCTCGTCGCGCAGTACGTCGATCAGCCGGTCCGTCTCCTCGGACTGCGGTGAGGTCGTGGGCACCACCTGGATGACCGTGACGTCGTTCGCGGGCGGTACGGCGGCCACCTGGGCGACGCCCTCGGTGGACTCGATGCGGGAGACGAGCGAGTCGGGCGCCGGGCCGTCGACCACGACCTGGAGCGGGCCGTTGAAGCCGGGGCCGAAGCCCTCGGCGAGCAGGTCGTACGCCTGCCGGGTGGTCGTCGTCGCCTGGTGGTTGCCCTGGTCGGTGGCGCCCAGCCGGATGGACAGCACGGGGAGGGACAGCACCACCATGACCGCGAGCGCGAGTGCCGCGATCGCACGCGGGCGCCTTTGGACGTACGACGACCAGCGCGCCGCGAGCCCGCTCGCCTCCTCCGGCTCCGGTCCCGCATGGGCCAGCCGGTGCCGCTGCCGGCGGCTGAGCACCCGCATGCCGAGCAGCCCCAGCAGCGCGGGCAGCAGGGTGACGGCGGCGAGGATGCTGAACACGACGGTGAGGGAGGTCGCGATGACCACACCGTCCAGGAAGCGCAGGTTCATCACCAGCATGCCGGCCAGCGCGATGCAGACCGTGCCGCCCGCGAACAGCACCGCGCGGCCGGAGGTGTTGAGGGCGGTGACGGCCGCCTCCTCCGGTTTCGTACCGCGCAGGATGCCGCGCCGGTGCCGGGTGACGATGAACAGCGCGTAGTCGATGCCGACGCCGAGACCGATCAGCGAGCCCAGCAGCGGGGCCACGTCGGGCACGTTCGTGACATGGCTGAGCAGCATCGTCGAGAGCATGCCGGTGCCCACTCCGAAGATCGCCACGACGATCGGCAGCAGCATCGCGAACAGCGAGCCGAAGGCCAGGAACAGCACGACCGCCGCCGCCACGATGCCGACGAGTTCGGCCGTGCCGGTGGGCGGCTCCTGGGTGCGGGCGATCGCCTGACCGCCCAACTCCACCTGGAGTCCGTCGCGTTCGGCCGCCCGCGCGGTGTCGACGACGTCCTCGATCAGCTCCACCGGGATGGCGTTCGCCTGCTCGGTGAAGGTGATCTGGGCGTACGCGATCCGTCCGTCCCGGCTGACCTGCGCCGCGCCCCGCTCCCCGGCGTACGGGCCGGAGACCTCGCCGACGCCGTCCATCCGGCCGATCTCGGCCAGCGCGGGCTCGATCCGGGACCTTACGTCCGCGTCCCGCACCGAGCCCTCGTCGACCTTCCACACCACCGTGTCGGTGTCGCCGGCGCTCTCCGGGAAGGCCTTCTCCATCAGGTCGTACGCGCGCTTGGAGTCCGTGTTCGGCAGGGAGAAGACGTTCGCGTAATCCGTGCCCGCCGTCGTCGCCGTGAAGCCCAGTCCGAACAGCGCCCCCACCCACAGCACCAGGACCACCAGCCGGTGCCGATAGCACCACCGTGCCAATGTCGCCACGCTCAACGCTCCTTCGTCACAAGTCGGTTGGTCCCCCAGGTCCTGCGCAACAGGATTGGCGGCACCGCACGGGCGTGGACACGACCCGGCCATGACTCTCAAGGAACTCCAAAGCGAAGGCGGGCCCCGTTGTCAGTGCCCGCGCCGATACTGGGGGCATGACGACGGCTCCCGGCACCGTGCTGGTCGTGGAGGACGAGGTGAGCATCGCCGACGTCCTCGCGATCGCCCTGCGCTACCACCGCTTCGAGGTCATGACCGCGGGCACCGTCCGCGAGGCGCTCACCCTGGCCGAGCGCACCCGGCCCGACGCGGCGCTGCTCGACGTCATGCTCCCGGACGGCGACGGCCGTGCGCTGGGCCGTGAACTGCGCGCGCGACGCCCCGACCTGGCGCTGGTCTTCCTCACGGCACGCGACTCACCCGCGGAGATCGTCGGCGCGCTCGGCTTCGGCGACGACTACATCACCAAGCCGTTCAACATAGACGAGGTCGTCGCCCGGGTCACCGCCGTGCTGCGCCGCACCCGCCCCGCCGACGTCCTGCCACAGCGACCACCCCTGCGGTACGGCGACCTGGAGCTCGACGAGACGACGTACTGCGTGCACCGCGCGGGCAAGTCGGTCGAGCTGACCCCGACGGAGTACGCGCTGTTGCGCTTCCTGGTGCGCAACGGCGGCCGGATCGTGCCCAAGGAGCAACTCCTGCGGCACGTCTGGCAGTACGAGCACATGCCGCCCGAGTCGACCGTCGTGGAGACCTACATCAGCTATCTGCGGCGCAAGCTGGACACCCTGGGACCGCCGGTGATCACCACCCGGCGCGGCGTCGGGTACGGGCTGGCATGAGGTGGCCGACGTGGCGCGGTGGGCGCGGCCCGCGCTCCCTGCGCGGCAAGCTGACACTGGCGAACGTGCTGCTGCTGGCCCTCGGCGTGGTCGTGGCGACCTGCGTCAGCGTGATGGGCATGCGGCTCTATCTGCTCGACGCCGTCGACCGGGAGCTGATGCTGTCCCGGGACTCGATCGGTGACGCGCCCCTGACCTTCGAGCAGGTCGACTCGCTGACCTCGCTGTTCGCCCTCAGCGAAAAACTGGCCCCCGACTCCTCCGACGCGGAGGCGGACTCACCGGTGCAGGGTTCGGTCTTCGTGGCCGTGGACCGCGGCGGGCAGGCCCGGACCATCGGCGGCATCGCCCCGACCGACACCCAGCGCGCCCTGGCCGCCGCCGTGGACGACCCGGCGGTCCTCGCCGCCGACACCGAGCCACACGATCTGAAGGTGCGGGGCGACCACTACCGCGTCACCGCCGGACAGCTCGCCGACGGCACGACGGTGCTGCTCGCCACCTCGACCGAGTCGCTGCAGCAGGTCGTCGCCCGCGCCGTCAAGCTCGACCTCGCCGCCGGCACGCTGCTGCTGGCCATGCTGGCCTGGCTGACGATGTTCAGCGTGCGCCGCCGGACCCAGCCCCTGGAGGACATGGTCGAGACGTCGACAGCCATCGCCGAGGGCGACCTCACCCGGCGCGTGCCGTCCAGCCGGGAGGCCACCCTGGAGGTCGAGCAGCTGCGGCTCGCCCTGAACTCCATGCTCCACCAGGTGGAGTCGGCGTACCGCACGCGCGAGCACAGCGCGGCCCAGCTGCGCCGCTTCGTCGCCGACGCCTCGCACGAACTGCGCACCCCGCTGTCCGCGATACGCGGCTACCTCCAGCTCTACGACAAGGGCATGCTGCGCGAGGTGGCCGACCGCAAACGCGCCTGGGAGCGGGTGCTCGCGGAGGCCGACCGGATGGGCCGGCTCGTCGACGAACTGCTCACCCTCGCCCGCCTCGACCAGCAGCCCGAACTGCGGTTCCGCAATGTCGACGTGAGCCGTCTGGTGCGCGAGGCGGCCGAGGATCTGCGGGTGCAGCAGCCGGAGCGGCCGATATCCGTCCGCGCCGACGGCTCGGTGCTGGTGCACGCCGACGAGTCGGGGCTGCGCCAGATCCTCGGCAACCTGCTGGCCAACGTGCGCATTCACACGCCCGCCGACGTGCCGGTGCGGCTCGGGGTGGAGCGGGAGGACGACGGGGCGGTGCGGCTGTGTGTCGCCGACGACGGGCCCGGGTTGGACGCGGAGGACGCGGCTCGCGTCTTCGACCGTTTCTTCCGCGCGGGAGGCGGCGCGGGCAGCGGGCTGGGGATGGCGATCGTGCAGGGGGTGGTCCAGGCGCACGGAGGCGAGGTGGGGGTGCGTACGGCGCCGGGTGAAGGGCTTGCGGTGACGGTGACGTTGCCGGTGCGGGCGCCGGTGCCGGTGTAGGGCACAGGTGGTCATGCCTGGGCGTGTATCAGTGCCCACACCGTCTTGCCGTGGCTGCCCCGGCTCCACACGCCCCACGCGGCGGCGATGTGCTCCACCAGGTGCAGGCCCCGGCCCGCCTCCTCGGTGTCGGCGACCGTCCGGAGGCGGGGTGTCCGGCGGCCCTCGTCGGAGACCTCGATGAGGCAGGAACCGTCGGCGAGCGCGGTCACCGCGACCTCGAACTCGGCTTCCGTCCGCGGCCCGTGGCGTACGGCGTTGGTGGCGAGCTCGGACACCAGCAGCACCGCGTCCGCCAGCGACGGGGCGTCGGGTCCGTGCCCCCAGTCGGTCAGATGGTCCCGCACCCGGCGTCGGGCGAGACCGACGGAGGCCGGGTGCCGGGGCAGCCGGAAGGCGTAGCGTCTCACCACGTTTGCTCCTCACCGCACGCACACCTCCGACACATGGTGCTGTGTTCGAGGGCTGTCCGGCGTCACTTGGGCGGATTCGGCGGCTGTCGAGGCCACGGGATCACGTCGGTTCGCCACCGTGCGGCGGTCGGGCCGTCAGATCCAGGTGAGTCGCCAGAGGCGCAACACGCCGGTGCCGTCCGTGAGATACGGTCCGCCGCCGACGGCCTCACCGGTGACGACGTACTCCTTGCGCTGCCACAGCGGGATGACCGGCACTTCGCGTGCGACGGTCTCCTGCAGGGTGCGCAGTTCGTCGGTGGCGCGGCCGCGGTCGGCGTGCTGGCGGCTGGCCAGGATCAGCCGGTCGACGTTCCCGTTGGTGTAGCCGGTGTTCATGGTGGAGCCGCTGCCGACGAGCGGGGCGCCGAAGGTGTCCGGGTCGGGGTAGTCGGCGACCCAGCCGACGGCGTACAGGTCGAGCCGGCCGGACGCCCAGCGCCGCTGGAAGTCGGTCCACTCGTAGCCCTCGACGGTCACCTTGAACAGGCCGCTCTCCTCCAGTTGTCGCCTGAGTTCCGCGGCCTCCTCGGCGGCGGCACCGCGGCCCTTGCCGTAGCCGAAGGTGAGGTGAACCGGGAGGGTGACGCCGGCCCGGGTGAGCAGGGCGCGGGCCCGGCGCGCGTCGCGGGTCGGGTAGTTGTCGAAGAAGGACGTGGTGTGGCCCGTGATACCGGCCGGGATCAGTGAGTAGAGCGGGTCGACGGTGCCCTTGTACACGGTGGCGGCGAGCCGGTCGCGGTCGATCAGCCAGCTCATGGCCTGCCGGACGCGGGCGTCGTGCAGCGGTGAGCCGGCGCGGACGTTGAGGTGGAGGTTGCGGGTCTCGGAGCTGTCGGACTCGAAGACGCGCATGTCGGGGTCGCTCGGGGACAGGTCGGCGAGCAGGTCCGGGGGCAGCCGGCGGGCCGCCACGTCGACCGTGCGGGACCGCCAGGCCCGGGCCAACGCCTCGGAGTCGGTGTAGTAGCGGAGTTCGACGGGCTGTCCGGTGCCGTCGGCGGCGCCCTGGTAGGCGGGGTTGGGGGCGAGGATCGCCTGTTTGTTCGCCGTGTACGCGGTGAGGGTGTACGGGCCGGTGCCGTCCACGGCATTGTCCTCACGCAGGGCGTCCGCCGGGTATTTGGTGCGGTCGACGATCGAACCGGCTCCGGTGGCGACCTTGAACGGGAAGGTCGCGTCGGAAGCCGACAGGTTGAAGGTGACGGTACGGTCGCCCGCCTCTACCGACTTCAAGGTGTCGAACAGGGATGCGGGGCCGACCTTGGAATTGATCCTTTTCACCCGGTCGAAGGAGAACTTCACGTCCTCGGCGGTCATTTCCCGCCCGTCGGGAAAGGTGAGACCCGCGCGCAGCTGACAGCGGTACGTGCGCAGGTCTGGGCCTGTGAAATCGCAGTTGCTCGCCGCGTCGGGCTCGGGCGTGGCGCCGCCCGGCTCGAAGGTGAGCAGCGACTGGAAGACATTGCTGTACAGCCCCCAGGAGCCGGCGTCGTAGGCGCCGGCGGGGTCGAGCGAGGTGACGGCGTCCGTCGTGCCGACGGTGACGGTGCGGCCCGCGTCCCCATGCGTCGGTAACAACTGCCAGGCGACTGCTCCCGTCGCCGCGAGTACCAGTGATGCCGCGACAATCCGCAAGCGAACCGATCGCATAGGCGCCCTCCCCAAGGCCCTACCCGTGCCACTTCCCAATGGCGCGGGTTCACTCCATCACGGGCCGTTTCATCGGGGGAAGGCGACTTTGTTGAGAGGGGGGCGAACTTGTCGGGCTGTTGCCTCCGGCGGGTTTCACGCGCTGTTCACGAGGAATCGGCTGCGCGGGAATTCGGCGACGCCACCTTTCCGACGGGAGAGCGGCGACACCGTATTGCCACGCAGATATATCTGTTTTCGAATTCCGTGCCGGGGAGAAATCGCTATGCCTGGATCGACGCCAGCTCGATCACCGTGATGTCGGAGGGGGCACCCACGCGCGTGGGCGGCCCCCAGGCGCCCGCACCGCGGCTGACGTACAGCTGGGTGTCGCCGTAGCGTTCCAGGCCCGCCAGCGTCGGGTTCGCGGCCTGTGCGAGGAGGTTGCCGGGCCACAGCTGACCGCCGTGGGTGTGGCCGGAGAGCTGGAGGTCCACGTCGTACCGGACGGCCTCGTGGATCTGGACCGGCTGGTGGGCGAGGAGCACGCACGCGCGCGTGGTGTCCCGGTCGCCAAGCGCCCTGGTGAAGTCCGGGCCCTGTCCCTCGCTCTCGCCCGCGACGTCGTTGACGCCCGCCAGGTCGAACCAGGGAAGCTCGGTCCGCGCGTTCTCCAGCGGGCGCAGGCCCAGCCGCCGTACCTGCTCGATCCACTGCTCGGCGCCGGAGAAGTACTCGTGGTTGCCGGTGACGAAGTACGCGCCGTGCCGGGCGCGCAGCTGGGCCAGGGGCGCGGCCGCGGGGCCCAGGTCCTGCACGCTGCCGTCGACCAGGTCGCCGACGACGGCGATCAGGTCGGGCTGCGTGGAATTGATGGTGTCGACGACCTTCTGGGCGAAGCCCCGGCCGAGGACCGGGCCCAGGTGGACGTCGCTGACCACCGCGATCCGGAAACCGTGCCCCGCGCGCGGGAGCTTGGCCAGCGGGACGGTGACGCGCTTCACGCCGGGGCCGTTCAGGACGCCGTACGTGCCGACGCCGACCGTGCCGACGGCCGCCGCGGCGGCGGCACCGGCGATGACGCGGGAGACGAAGAGGCGGCGGGAGGGGGACTGCGGTTCCTCGGCAGGGGTGGGTGCCTCGGGGGTGGGTGCCTCGGCCTCCGGGGACGGGGACGGGGGCTCCTCGGGCGCCTCGGTGGAGACGGCGTCCTTGGGCGGCGCTCCCGCGGGTATCGGCTCCGGCCGCGGTACGTCGACGGCGGCCGGCGCCCGCGTCCGCGCGTCCCGGCGTTCGAGGAAACGCCGGAGCAGCGGTCGTACCACCTCACCCGCGACCACGGCGAGCAGCAGGTAGATCGACAGCGCGAGCCACAGGAAGCCGGGCCAGGCCAGGGTGCGCTGGAGCCAGAAGGGGGCGCCCGCGCGTTCGGCCACCAGGGCGCCGATCGTGAGCACCCAGCCGCCACCGATCAGTAGCGCGCCGGCACGCCGCAGCGCGCCCGCGCGCCGGGTCGTGTCGCGGAAGAGGCGGCGCCACAGATACCAGTTCGCCACCACGAGGACGCTCACGACGACGAGCAGGAAGACGATCACCATGCCGTTGCTTTCTCCTTGGCCGGGGTGCGGATTGCTATGACTTGCGGCGCAGTGCGCGCAGTCCGCGCAACCCAATGACCCCGATGACCGTCCCCAATACGAGGGAGACGACGGCGAGCAGCAGATGCACCCAGAAGTACGCCGTCGGCTGATCGTCCTCGAACGCCAGCCCGCTGCTGTCCTTGATCAGGTTGTTGACGAAAGTGACCCAGATGACCCAGCTCCACACCCCGAAGGCGAGCAGGAACCAGGAGATCGGGCGGCTGAGTTTCATGCGTTCAGTATCGCCGCCGGTTGTCCGGTTCGTGCGCAGGGGTGGGCAGTGGAGCGGGACTTCCCGCGACCGGGCATGTACGTTCTCGCTCGTGCCCGCACCCAAGAAGACCGCCCGGCGATCCTTGTTGCTCGCTTCGGCGACCCTGTTGTCCGTTTCGCTGACCGCGCCCGCCGCCTTCGCGGCGCCCCGCCCGTCGCCGAGTTCCTCGCCGAGCCCGTCGGCCACTCCCCCCGCGAACATGTCGATCGTGGGCGGCGCGCGGCTCGGCCGTCCGGGGACGCAGGTGAACCTGGCGAGCGGCGTCCCGGTGCTGCCCAAGGACGTCACCGCACGGTCGTGGATCATCGCCGACGCCGAGTCCGGCGAGGTGCTCGCCGCGCACAACGCGCACTGGCGACTGGCCCCGGCGAGCACCCTGAAGATGCTGTTCGCCGACACGCTGCTGCCGAAGTTCCCCAAGACGACGAAGCACAGGGTCGCCCCCGCCGACCTGGCCGGCATCGGCTCCGGATCCAGCATGGTCGGCATAAAGGAGAACGAGACGTACACCGTCCACGACCTGTGGCTCGGTGTGTTCCTGCGCTCCGGCAACGACGCCGTGCACGTGCTGTCCGCGATGAACAAGGGTGTCGCGAACACCGTCAAGGAGATGAACCAGCACGCCGAGGAGCTCCAGGCCCTCGACACGCACGTGGTCAGCCCCGACGGCTACGACGCCGCCGGCCAGGTCTCCTCCGCGTACGACCTGACGCTGATCGCCCGCTCCGGGCTGCAGAAGAAGGACTTCCGCGAGTACTCCTCGACGGTGACCGCGAAGTTCCCCGGCCGGACGACGAAGAACAAGAAGGGCAAGTCGGTCCGCGAGACGTTCGAGATCCAGAACACCAACCGGCTGCTGACCGGCGACTCCGACGTCTCCCAGTACCCGGGCATCGCGGGCGTCAAGAACGGCAACACCACCAACGCGGGCGCCACCTTCACCGGGGTCGCCGAGCGGGGCGGCAAGGTGCTGCTGGTCACCGTGATGAACCCGGAGAAGGACGAGCACAACGAGGTCTACAAGGAGACCGCGCGGCTGTTCGACTGGGGCTTCAAGGCGGCCGGGAAGGTGCAGCCGGTGGGTGAGCTGGTGCCGCCGAAGGGCGCGGCCGGCGCCCAGCCCGGCGCCACCGCCTCCGGCGAGGCGAACGACGCCGGCTCCGGTGAGGCGGGCGGCGGCTCCGGGACCGGCGGGGAGTCGGCCAAGCCCGTGGCGAGCGCGACGACCGAGAACGGCTCCAGCGGCATCGGCATCGCCTTCGCCATCACGGGCGGGCTGCTGGCGCTGCTCGCGGGCGGGGCGTTCCTGGTGAACCGGCGGTGGCCGCTGCGTCGGCGGTGACCGCCTGACATGTCGCCGGGGGCGGTGGGGCACGCCGCCCCGCTGCCCCGCGCACCACACGCGCGGCGGGGCCGGTCGCTCAGCCCCCGTTCGCCGCCGCCGTATCCGGTACGCCGTCGTCCCCGTCGGCCTCCGCCCGCTCGGTCTCCTTGCTCGGCGTCGCCGTCCAGGCCGCACAGAACAGGACCAGCTTCGAGGTGAAGTTGATCCACAGCAGCAGGGCGACGGGGACGCCGAACGCGCCGTACATGCTCTTCGCGGCCACACCCTGCATATAGCCGCTCAGCAGCAGCTTCAGCAGTTCGAAGCCGACCGCGCCGATCAGCGCGCCGACGACCAGCCGCCGCCGGGTCGGCTCGACGCCGGGCAGCAGCGTGAGGACGTACAGCAGGAGCAGGAAGGCGGCGAGTACGGCGACGGCGAACGCGGCGACGCGCAGCAGCAGGCTGCCCCAGCCGTGTTCGTCGAGGCCCAGTTGGCGGGCGATCCGGCCGACCGCGGTCGAGGCGACGGTGGACGCGGCGAGGGTGACGAGCAGCGCGCCGCCGAGCCCCAGCAGGACGCCCGCGTCCTTGGCCTTGAGCAGGACGGGGTTCTCCTCGTCGTCCGGCAGCTCCCACACCGCGCGCAGACAGTCGCGCATCGAGCCGACCCAGCCGATGCCGGTGAACAGCAGCAGGGCACCGGCGATGATCCCGACGGTGCCGGCGTTCTCGACCAGGGAGCCGATGTTCAGCTGGTCGGAGATGCCGGGGATCTGCTCGGCGATCTTGTCCTGGATCTCCTTCTGCTGTTCGGCGCTGAGGGTGGCGGCGGTGATCGCGGCGCCCACGGTGAGCAGGGGGAACAGCGCGACGAAGCTGGTGAAGGTCATCGCGGCGGCCAGCCGTGTCCACTTCACGCGGTCCAGCCGCTCGTACGACCGCCACGCGTGCGTGGCCATCAGACGGGTGGCCAGGGGGCCGACGCCGGGGAGCTTTTTCAGCCAGTCCATGATCCGAGCCTGCCCTCCGCTGCGCCGTCGGCACGGCCGACACGACTGACACGGCCGTCGGCCGCGCGGTCGATGCCGAACACCACTGTCCTTGTGCCCCGCATGTCCGCCGGCAGGCTCACCAACGGGCCACCGCCAGGCCGTACATCGCCAGCCAGACCACGCCGATGAGGGCGAGGACGCGGTCGCGCAGGATCACCTCCTCGGGTTCGCCCGCCGTGCCCCGTTCGGCGAAGACGGCGTACCGCGGGATCGCGACGATGAAGGCGGCCATCGACAGCTGACGCCAGGGCAGCAGGCCGCTGTGCGGGGCGGCGCCGCCCTCCAGCGCCCACAGGCAGTAGCCGAGCACGGCGACACCGGCCGCCAGCTGCCAGACGAAACGCAGGTATCCGGTGGAGTACTCGGTCAGCAACGCGCGCGTGGCGCCTGGTTCTCCCGTCATCCGCACGGCTTCGGAGTAGCGCTTGGCCGCCACCATGAACAGCGCGCCGAACCCGGTCGTGATCAGGAACCAGCGCGACAGCGGGATGCCGAGGGCGAGGCCGCCGGCCATCGCGCGCATCAGGAACCCGGTCGTGACGACCACGAGATCGACCACCAGGACGTGCTTGAGGCTGACGCAGTACGCCAGTTGCATCCCCAGGTAGGCCACGAGCAGGGCCGCCACGGCGAGCGGGCAGAGCCAGGCCGCCACGGCGGGCGCGAGGACGACGAGGCCGCCGCCGACGGCGTACGCCACGGGCACCGGGACCTCGCCCGCGGCGACCGGTCGGTGGCGTTTGGTGGGGTGCGCACGGTCGGCCTCCGCGTCCCGGGCGTCGTTGATCAGGTAGACGGCGGCGGAGCAGGCCGTGAACAGTGCGAAGATCACGACGAGTTGGGTGAGGGCGTGCCGGGAGAAGAGCTGACCGGCGGCGGCCGGGGCGGCGACGACCAGGACGTTCTTGACCCACTGCCTGGGGCGGGCGGTTCTGATCAGGGCGGCGGGGAGGCCGGCGTCCACCGCCTGGTGCGGAGCGCGGGTCGCCTCGACGGGCCGGTGGTCCATGTGGGCTCACTGTTCACGTCAACACCCCGGGAATTACGGCAATATTGGGCGATATCCCATTAATCACCCATTTCGGGTAGATAGCGGATGTTTCTCAATCAATGCGACACATAGGGCGTTACGGTCACCACCATGCCTGCCGACGCCGCCCCCGACACCGCGCCCCGCACCATCACCGCCTCCCTCACCGGTTGGGGCCGCACCGCTCCCACCACCGCCCGGGTGATCCGCCCCCGGACGTACCGGGAGGCCGTGGCCGCCGTCCGGGACTGCGGGGCGCGCGGCGGCATCGCGAGGGGCCTGGGGCGGGCGTACGGGGACGCGGCGCAGAACGCCGGTGGGGCGGTGTTCGACATGACGGGCCTGGACCGTGTCCACGCCATCGACGTCGCCGGTGGGACCGTCCTGTGCGACGCGGGCGTCTCCCTGCGCCGCCTGATGGAAGTGCTGCTGCCGCTCGGCTGGTTCGTGCCCGTCACGCCCGGCACGCGGCATGTCACGGTCGGCGGGGCGATCGGCGCGGACATCCACGGCAAGAACCACCACGTGGCGGGCGCCTTCGCGCGCCACGTGCCGTCCCTGGAACTCCTCACCGCCGACGGCGGGATCCACACCGTCGGGCAGGGCACCCCCCTCTTCGACGCGACCGCGGGCGGCATGGGCCTCACCGGCGTCATCCTGACGGCGACCCTCCGGCTCCGGCCGGTCGAGACGTCCTGGATGCTGGTCGACACCGAGCGCGCCGACGACCTGGACGACCTGATGGCCCGTCTGACGGCCGCCGACCACCGCCACCGCTACTCGGTCGCCTGGATCGACCTGCTGGCCCGCGGCGCGGCGACAGGCCGCGCGGTACTGACCCGCGGCGACCACGCGCCCCTGGATGCACTGGGCGAGGGCACGCGCGCGCGTAGAGACCCTCTCGGCGTCCGCCCCACCACCCGCCTGCCCCCCGCCCCCGACCTTGTCCCGGACGGCCTGCTGAGCCGCCGCACGGTCGGGTTGTTCAACGAACTCTGGTTCCGCAGAGCACCACGCGCGCGTACCGGCCGACTCCAGAGGCTCTCCGCCTTCTTCCACCCCCTCGACGGCGTCCCCCACTGGAACCGCATCTACGGCCGCGGCGGCTTCGTGCAGTACCAGTTCGTCGTCGGACACGGCCAGGAGGAGACCCTGCGCCGGATCGTGCGGCGCGTCGCCGCCCGCCGCTGCCCGTCCTTCCTGGCCGTCCTCAAGCGTTTCGGGGACGCCGACCCGGGCCGGCTCTCCTTTCCCGTGCCCGGCTGGACGCCGGCCCTGGACATCCCCGTCGGCCTGCCCGGCCTCGCCGCCTTCCTCGACGAACTGGACGAGGAGGTGGCGGCCGCGGGCGGGCGCGTCCACCTGGCCAAGGACTCCCGGCTCCGGCCCGACCTGCTCGCCGCGATGTACCCGAGACTCGCCGACTTCCGCGCCCTGCGCGCGGAACTGGACCCGCGCGGAGTCTTCACCTCCGACCTCTCCCGCCGCCTCGGCCTGTAGCCCGTCCAGCGTCTTAGGAGCTGCCATGAAGGATGCCTTCGGTCTCCCCCAGTCCCTCCTCGTCCTCGGCGGCACGTCCGAGATCGCGCTGGCCGCCGCCCGCCGCCTGATCGTCCGCCGTACGCGCGCGGTGTGGCTGGCCGGGCGCCCCTCGCCCGCCCTGGAGGAGGCCGCCGACGGCCTGCGCGCCCGGGGCGCCGAGGTGCACACCGTCGCCTTCGACGCGCTCGACCCCGAGTCCCACGAGACAGTGCTCGGCAAGGTCTTCGCGGAGGGCGACATCGACATGGTGCTGCTCGCGTTCGGGATCCTCGGCAACCAGGCGCACGACGAACGCGAGCCGGTGAGCGCCGTGCGCGTCGCGCGGACGAACTACACGGGAGCGGTCTCGGCGGGCCTGGTCAGCGCCCGCGCCTTGCAGGCCCAGGGCCATGGCTCCCTGGTCGTCCTCTCCTCGGTCGCCGCCGAACGCCCCCGCCGCGCGAACTTCATCTACGCCTCCAGCAAGGCCGGCCTCGACACGTTCGCCCAGGGCCTGGGCGACGCGCTGCACGGAACGGGCGTACACGTCATGGTCGTACGCCCCGGATTCGTCCGTTCGAAGATGACCACCGGCCTGGAGCAAGCCCCTCTCGCCACCACCCCCGAAGCGGTCGCGACAGCCATCGAACTGGGCCTGCGCCGCCGCTCGGAGACGGTATGGGTACCCGGAACCCTCCGCCTGGTGACGACGGCGCTACGACACCTCCCGCGCGCGGTGTTCCGGCGGCTGCCTGTCTAGGGCCACGGCCTAACGACTGGGGATGGTGCCCCGCTCGACACGCCCCGCCTGCGGGGGCACCACCGCGCCGGCGAACGCGAACTCCCGGAGCTTGCGCCACACCCCGTCGGTGCCCTGTTCGTAGAGGGCGAAGCCGGTGCAGGCCCAGTCGGCCCGGTAGTCGGCGAGTTCCTCGAACGCGCGGTCCATGGCCGCCTCGTCGATGCCGTGCGCGACGGTGACGTGCGGGTGGTACGGGAACTGCAGTTCGCGTGCCACGGGGCCGGAGCTGTCCCGGACCTGCTTCTGCAGCCACGCGCACGCCTCGGCGCCCTCGACGACCTGGACGTACACGACCGGCGACAGGGGCCGGAAGGTCCCGGTGCCGGACAGCCGCATCACGAAGGGGCGCCCGCTGGCGGCGACGTCGGCGAGGTGCGCCTCGATCGCGGGCAGCTCCGAGTCGTCGACCTCCGTCGGCGGCAGCAGGGTGACATGCGTGGGGATGCCGTGAGCCGCAGCGTCGCCGAAGCCCGCGCGCCGCTGCTGGAGCAGGCTGCCGTGCGGCTCCGGGACCGCGATCGACACACCGATCGTTACGGTCCCCACGTCGTCTCCTGTCGTCGTGTCGGATACGGGTCTCAAGGCACGAGTGGCCGCGCATGCGGCCGTCGGCTATCGACTGTACGGCTCCGGCTGTGCCCTGGGCAGGCGCAGCCGGAGTGATGTGCAGCGCTGTGCGGGGGTACGGATGGACGACCCCGGGTCACGGGTGTACGGCCCGGGGGTACGGGCGTACGGCCCGGCTCAGTGCTTGGCCGGCAGGAAGCCCACCCGCTCGTAGGCCTGTGCCAGGGTCTCCGCGGCGACGGCGCGCGCCTTCTCCGCGCCCTTGGCGAGGACCGAGTCCAGCGTCTCCGGGTCGTCCAGGTACTGGTTGGTCCGCTCCCGGAACGGGGTCACGAACTCGACCATGACGTCGGCGAGGTCCGTCTTGAGCGCGCCGTAGCCCTTGCCGGCGTACTTCTCCTCCAGTTCCGCGACGCCCTCCCCGGTGAGGGTCGAGTAGATGGAGAGGAGGTTGCTGACGCCCGGCTTGGCATCGGGGTCGAAGCGGATCACGGTGTCCGTGTCGGTGACGGCGCTCTTGACCTTCTTCGCCGTGGCCTTGGGCTCGTCGAGCAGGTTGATCAGGCCCTTCGGCGTGGACGCCGACTTGCTCATCTTGATCGACGGGTCCTGAAGGTCGTAGATCTTGGCCGTCTCCTTGAGGATGTACGGCTTCGGGACCGTGAACGTCTGGCCGAATCGGCCGTTGAAGCGCTCGGCGAGGTCGCGCGTCAGCTCGATGTGCTGGCGCTGGTCCTCGCCGACCGGGACCTCGTTGGCCTGGTACAGGAGGATGTCCGCGACCTGGAGGATCGGGTACGTGAACAGGCCGACGGAGGCCCGGTCCGCGCCCTGTTTGGCGGACTTGTCCTTGAACTGGGTCATGCGGGACGCCTCGCCGAAGCCGGTGAGGCAGTTCATGACCCAGGCGAGCTGGGCGTGCTCGGGGACGTGGCTCTGGACGAACAGCGTGCAGCGCTCGGGGTCGAGTCCGGCCGCGAGGAGCTGGGCGGCGGCCAGGCGCGTGTTGGCGCGCAGCTCCTTCGGGTCCTGCGGGACCGTGATCGCGTGCAGGTCGACGACCATGTAGAACGCGTCGTGGGTCTCCTGCAGGGCCACCCACTGGCGGACGGCGCCGAGGTAGTTGCCGAGGTGGAACGAGCCTGCGGTGGGCTGGATTCCGGAGAGCACGCGGGGTCGGTCAATGGCCATGCTCACCATTCTCTCAGAGCTCGGGGACCGCTCCGGAACTGATCCGAGACAGGTGGGAACCGAATCGCCTCGCGCGGTGTAACAAGAGTGTGAGGACGCGGGAGGGGGGCCGCATCGTCGATGAGGCCGCGGTGATCGCACGCGTACGCACCGGAGAGCCGGAGGCGTACGCGGAGCTGGTGCGGGCCCATACGGGCATCGCGCTCAGGGCGGCCGCCGCGCTCGGGGCCGGTGCGGACGCGGAGGACGTGGTGCAGCAGGCCTTCGTCAAGGCCTACTGCGCGCTGGGCCGGTTCAAGGACGGCTCGTCGTTCAGACCGTGGCTGCTGTCGATCGTCGCCAATGAGACGAGGAACACAGTGCGGACGGCGGCGCGCCAGCGCACGCTCGCCGGCCGCGAGGCGGCGTACGCCGAGGCGGAGCCGCTGATACCGGAATCGGCCGACCCGGCGGTCGCGACGCTGGAGACGGAGCGTCGCGCGGCCCTGACGGCCGCCCTGGAGAAGCTGAGCGAGGAGCACCGCCTGGTCGTCACCTACCGCTATCTGCTGGAGATGGACGAGTCCGAGACCGCCCAGGCCCTGGGCTGGCCCCGGGGGACGGTGAAGTCCCGGCTCAATCGAGCACTGCGGAAACTGGGCCGGTTGCTGCCGGATTTCCGACCTCGGGAAGGGGGTGACGAGCGTGGGTGACATGTCGTACGACGGTCAGGGCGGCGCCGGCCGCGGCCGCGACGGCGCCGACCGGCTGCCGGAGGAGCTGCGGGCGCTCGGGCGGTCCCTGGACCCCCCCGAGGGCGGCTCCGAGTCGATGGTCGAGCGGGTGCTGGGGCAGATACTGGCCGAGCAGGTGCCGGTCCCGGTGGCCGAGCCGCCGGGCCGGGGCGAGCGGCTGCGGGCCGTGCGGAACTGGACGCGGGCGCGCTGGCGCGCCCTGACGGCGGCGCTGTGCGGGCTGCTGACGGTGCTCGCGCTGACGCCGCCCGTGCGGGCCGCGGTCTTCGACTGGTTCGACTTCGGCGGCGTCGAGG
Source organism: Streptomyces spinoverrucosus (assembly GCF_015712165.1). NCBI lineage: Bacteria > Bacillati > Actinomycetota > Actinomycetes > Kitasatosporales > Streptomycetaceae > Streptomyces > Streptomyces spinoverrucosus. The sequence goes on from NZ_JADPZX010000001.1 coordinate 3,241,429, forward strand.
TGCGGTACGACCCGTCGGCGGCGCCCTCCCCCGGCGCCGGGGTGCCGAGCTGCGACCGGTCACTGTCCCTCGCCCAGGCCGCGCGGCGTGCGGGCTTCGAGCCCTTGGTGCCGGACGCGCTGGGCACACCCGACGCGGTGGCGGTGGCCGGTATGCCGCAGGGGCGGATGCTGGTGAGCCTGTGCTGGAGCGAGCGCGGGCGCACGATACGGCTGGACCAGTACGCGGCAAGCCTCGACACGACCTTTGTGAAGCGGGTGCGCGAGCAGCCGCAGTGGCTGTCCCTGGACGCCGACACCCCGAGCGGGGGCATATCGGAGCCGGCCCTGTGGTTTCCACGCCCCCACCTGCTGAGTTTCTGGCTGGTGGACGCGCACGGGGTCCGCTTCACCCGCGAGGAGCGCACGGCCGGCCCCACCCTGCTGTGGGCCCAGGAGACGTCCGGCGGGGATGTGACGCTCCGGCTGGAGGGCGTGGCGGCGAGGGAGCGGGCGCTTCAGGTGGCGCGGTCGCTCAAGGAGGGCCAGGACCTGTCCGGCGGGGGACGAGGGGCTGGGGCGGCATCTGAAGCGCCGTGACCCCTCGTCGGCACCTTCCCCGTAACCCCTCGTCGGCACCTGCCCGTACGGCCCGCTGAGCATCGTCCGAAGAATCCGCCGACGAAGAATCTTCCGAATCGGTGGCGCGGGGTGGGAACCGGCTCGGGCCGGGCGGTGTACCAGAAGTGACACGCGGCCCGCGGGCGGGCCGCACGGGGATCGCCGGTTGGGGGTCGGAATGCGTAGGCACGTGATGTGGTGGAAGGCCAGGCGTCGCGAACTGGCAGGAGTGGCGGCGGCGTTGACGGCGGCGCTCGCCCTGCTGACAGCGGTCGCGCCGTCGGCGTCGGCGGGCGGGCCGACGAGCGTGCTCGTGACCTCACCGCAGAGTACGGAGGCGGAGGCGCTGTACTACTCCGCCGAGGAGTACGGAAAGCTCCAGCAGCTGCTCGACCAGCCGGGCGCCGGCGCGGTGACCAAGCCGCCCGAGGCCGATCTGACCCGTGCGCGGCAGATCAACGTCACCTGGCTGCTGCACGACGTCACGCCCTGGCGGCACGACCGGGTCTACGCGTCCTCGGAGGACCAGGACGTCTGGATCCATACGGCGACCAACCTGCCCGAGTCGCTGAACGGCCACTGGCACCGCGCCGAGCGCCCCACCCTGCTGCGTGCCCTGCTCAAGGAGCTGGGCGTCATGGGCCCGACGTCGGACCAGGGGTATCCCGGCATCTACCCGCAGGCCGAGCAGTCGGAGGAACCCGCGGCGGGCACGGCGGGCGACACGGACACGGGCGCCGCGGACGAGGGCACCGCGGACGAGGGGGCCGCCGATTCGCGGACCACCGCCTCGGCGGCGGGCCAGGGCACCGACTGGTGGTGGGCGATACCGGGCGTGGCCGCCGGAGCGGTGCTGGCGCTGGTCCTGCGTCCTGTCGCGGCGCGCATCCCGTCAGCCCGGCTGCGCCGGGAACCGGGACCGAGGCAGGAACTGCGCGACCTGTGAGAAGACGATGCGAGCGAGGGGGGCAAGAAAGTTCGATGGCACTTCGGAGAGGACGACGTACGACGACCGGGCTCGGCCTCGCGTCGGCCGCCGCACTGGCGGTGGCGCTGTCGGGGCTGTCGGCAACCGACGCGGCGGCGCGGTCGCCGGGGGCGCGGGACGTGCCCGATCTGGCGCTGGTCATGGCGGGCGACTCGGGCCGGACGACGGTGCTGCGCTCGGGCGAGCCCCGCTTCGCCCGCTTCTGGCAGTTGCTGCAGCCGCTGTATCCGGGGACGGAGCGGGTGTCGGAGGCATGGACGGAGGGCCGGCATCCGCCGGCGCGGATCACCGTGGTGTGGGGCCTGACGGGCATCGGCGGATACCCGCAGACCAGCAGCCCGCCCGGCGGCGATGTGGCCATCGAGCGCCAGGACCAGCTGTTCCTCGCCGAGGACGGCACGCCGTGGGTGCGTACGGACCCGGCGCCGGACGTGGACGACGACGACATCCGCTGGCACCGGGCACCGCGGCCGGTGTTCGAGCGGCTGGACGGTGCGGGGCTGCTGGGCGAGGCCACGGACGGGGCGGAGGAGTCACCCGCAGCGAGGGCGGGCACGATGCCGGGCGCCTGGTGGGCGATACCCGGCCTCGCGGTGGGCCTGGCCCTCGGGGCGGGCGGCACGCGCCTGATACGCCGCGCGGCGGCCCAGCCGGGAGCCGGACCGCCGCGAGCCGGACCGCCGCGAGCGGAACCACGTCAGGAGCTGATCGACCTCTGAGCGGTGATCGCCGGGGGCGTCAGCCGAGGTCGACCTCCGGGTACAGCGGGAAACCGGCCACGAGGTCGGTGGCGCGGTGGGAGATCTCGTCCGCGACCTTCGGGTCCAGGATGTGCTGGGCCTTGGAGGGGGTGCCCTTGCTGGTGGTGCCGGCCTCCGTGGTGGTCAGGACGCGGTCGATGAGGCCGGCGACCTCGTCCATCTCGGCGGTGCCCAGGCCACGGGTGGTCAGGGCGGGCGTGCCGACGCGGATGCCGGAGGTGTACCAGGCACCGTTGGGGTCGGCCGGGATGGCGTTGCGGTTGGTGACGATGCCGGACTCGAGGAGGGCGGCCTCGGCCTGGCGGCCGGTGAGGCCGTAGGAGGTGGCGACGTCGATCAGGTTGAGGTGGTTGTCGGTGCCACCGGTGACCAGGGTGGCGCCGCGCCGCATCAGGCCCTCGGCGAGGGCACGGGAGTTGTCGACGATGCGCTGGGCGTAGTCCCGGAAGGAGGGCTGACGGGCCTCGGCGAGCGCGACGGCCTTGGCGGCCATGACGTGCGGGAGCGGGCCGCCGAGGACCATCGGGCAGCCGCGGTCGACCTGGTCCTTGAGGGAGTCGTCGCACAGGACCATGCCGCCCCGCGGGCCGCGCAGTGACTTGTGGGTGGTGGTGGTGACGATCTGGGCGTGCGGGACCGGGTCGAAGTCACCGGTGAGGACCTTGCCGGCGACGAGGCCCGCGAAGTGGGCCATGTCGACCATGAGCGTGGCACCGACCTCGTCGGCGATCTCGCGCATGATCCGGAAGTTCACGAGCCGGGGGTAGGCGGAGTAGCCGGCGACGATGATCAGCGGCTTGAACTCGCGGGCCTGGGCACGCAGGGCGTCGTAGTCGATCAGGCCAGTGGCCGGGTCCGTGCCGTAGGAGCGCTGGTCGAACATCTTGCCGGAGATGTTCGGGCGGAAGCCGTGGGTGAGGTGGCCGCCGGCGTCCAGGGACATGCCGAGCATGCGCTGGTTGCCGAAGGCCCGGCGGAGTTCGGCCCAGTCGGCCTCGGAGAGGTCGTTGACCTGGCGGACGCCCGTCTTCTCCAGGAAGGGGGCCTCGACGCGGTCGGCGAGGACGGCCCAGAAGGCGACGAGGTTGGCGTCGATGCCGGAGTGCGGCTGGACGTAGGCGTGGCGGGCGCCGAAGAGCTCGCGCGCGTGCTCCGCCGCCAGCGACTCGACGGTGTCGACGTTGCGGCAGCCGGCGTAGAAGCGGCGGCCGACGGTGCCCTCGGCGTACTTGTCGCTGAACCAGTTGCCCATCGCGAGGAGGGTGGCCGGGGAGGCGTAGTTCTCGGAGGCGATCAGCTTGAGCATCTCGCGCTGGTCGGCGACCTCCTGGCCGATGGCGTCGGCGACGCGCGGCTCGACGGCGCGGATCACATCGATAGCGGAACGAAAGGCGGTGGACTCGGTGGAGAGGTGCTGCTTTGACATCTCGGCCTCCGGGCGGCGTGGCTTACGACGGTCACGGTTCACGGTTCGGCCCAGGCGCACGGCACTCGCTCACTGCACAGGCCGCTCCCCGATGGTCGGTCCCATCCCAGCGCGCCAGTCACGGCCCGCGATCAGCCTACCGGGCGCGCCGGAAGGTCCAGTTCCCGAGTCCACCATGCGAGCGACGATAAGAAGGTGGTCCAGCCTCATGTTCGGGAGTTGCCGTGACCGCTACGGAAAGCCTCATCGCCGAAGCCGAAGCGCACAGCGCGCACAACTATCACCCGCTGCCGGTGGTCGTCGCCTCGGCCGACGGAGCGTGGATGACGGATGTGGAGGGCCGGCGCTATCTGGATCTGCTGGCCGGTTACTCGGCGCTCAACTTCGGGCACGGCAACCGGCGTTTGATCGAGGCGGCGAAGGCGCAGCTGGAGCGGGTGACGCTGACGTCGCGCGCTTTCCATCACGACCGGTTCGCGGCGTTCTGCACCCAGCTGGCGGAGCTGTGCGGGATGGAGATGGTGCTGCCGATGAACACGGGCGCGGAGGCGGTGGAGTCGGCGGTGAAGACGGCCCGGAAGTGGGGGTACCGGGTCAAGGGCGTGCCCGCGGAGATGGCGAAGATCGTGGTGGCGTCGGGCAACTTCCACGGCCGTACGACGACGATCATCAGCTTCTCCACCGACCCGGAGGCGCGGGCGGACTACGGGCCGTACACGCCGGGCTTCGAGATCGTGCGGTACGGGGATCTGACGGCGATGCGGGCGGCGATGACGGAGAACACGGTCGCCGTGCTGCTGGAGCCGATCCAGGGCGAGTCGGGGGTGATCGTGCCGCCGGCCGGCTATCTGCCGGCGGTGCGGGAGCTGACCCGGGAGCGGAACGTGCTGTTCGTCGCGGACGAGATCCAGTCGGGGCTGGGGCGGACGGGGCGGACGTTCGCGTGCGAGCACGAGGGCGTGGTGCCGGACATGTACGTGTTGGGCAAGGCGCTGGGCGGTGGGATCGTGCCGGTGTCGGCGGTGGTGTCGTCGGCGGAGGTGCTCGGCGTGTTCCGGCCCGGCGAGCACGGGTCGACGTTCGGCGGGAATCCGCTGGCCTGCGCGGTGGCGCTGGAGGTGATCGCGATGCTGCGGTCGGGCGAGTACCAGGCGCGGGCGGCGGAGCTGGGCGAGCATCTGCACCGCGAGCTGACGGCGCTGACGGGCACCGGGCGGGTGACGCAGGTGCGGGGCCGTGGGCTGTGGGCGGGTGTGGACATCCATCCGAGGTTCGGCACCGGGCGGGAGATGTCGGAGAAGCTGATGGACCGGGGTGTGCTGGTGAAGGACACGCACGGTTCGACGATCCGGATCGCACCGCCGCTGGTCATCGGGAAGGAGGACCTGGACTGGGGGCTGGCCCAACTGCGCGGTGTGCTCGGGGTGCAGGGCTCCGAATAGCCGATCAGGTGCCTGGGCGGCAGGCTCAGGGCAGCGCCCTGCACAGGGCGTCCAGGGTGCCCGTCCAGGCGTGGTCGGGTGGGGTGCCGTAGCCGACGACCATGGCGTCGAGGTGCTGGGCGCGGGCTGCGGGGTGGCGGTAGCGGGAGAGGCCGTGGACGGCGACGCCCTGCCAGGTGGCCGCGCGGACGACCGGTTGTTCGGTGCCGGGCGGGAGCCGCAGGACGGCGTGCAGGCCGGCCGCGATGCCGGTGGCGCGGACGTCGGGCGCGCGCTCGGCGAGGGCGGCGACCAGGTCGTCGCGGCGGCGCCGGTAGCGCAGGCGGGCGGCGCGGACATGGCGGTCGTAGGCGCCGGAGGTGAGGAACTCGGCGAGGGTCAGCTGTTCGAGGACGCCCGTGGCCGAGCCGCCGGCGTGCCGCATGACGTCCGGTACCAGCGAGGGCGGCAGCACCATCCAGGCCAGCCGCAGACCGGGGGCGAGGGACTTGCTGGCGGTGCCGAGGTAGACGACGTGGTCGGGGTCGAGGTCCTGAAGGGCGCCGACGGGCTGGCGGTCGTAGCGGAACTCGCCGTCGTAGTCGTCCTCCAGGATCAGCCCGCCCGTGCGACGGGCCCAGTCCACGACGGCGGCCCGGCGCGAGGGGCGCAGGGCGACGCCCATAGGGAACTGGTGCGCGGGCGTCAGCAGCACGGCCCGCGTGGCGGGGAGGTCGTCGGAGCCCGCCCCATCGAGGGCCTCCGGCAGGGTGCCGTGTGTGTCGAAGGGGAGGGGAAGGGTGCGCAGGCCGGCCCGTTCGACGAGGTCCCAGTGCAGGTCGAGGCCGTAGGACTCCACGGCGAGGGTGCGCAGGCCGCGGGTGTGGAGGACCTCGGCGAGGAGTTTCAGGCCGTGGGCGAAGCCGGAGCAGACGAGGATGCGGTCGGGATCGGCGCGTACGCCGCGGGCGCGGGAGAGGTAGTCGGCGAGGGCGGTGCGCAGTTCGATGCGGCCGCGGGCATCGCCGTAGCCGAGGGCGTCGTTCGGGGCGGCGGTGAGGGCGCGGCGGGCGGCCTTGAGCCATTCGGCGCGGGGGAAGGAAGCGAGGTCGGGGGTGCCGGGGACGAGGTTGTAGGCGGCGCGGCCGGGTTCGCGGTGGTGGGGGGCCGGGCGGTCAGGCTGTGGCGGGACGGCGCGGTCGGCGACCCGGGTGCCGGAGCCCTGGCGGGCGGTGAGCCAGCCCTCGGCGACGAGGTCGGCGTAGGACTCGGCGACGGTGTTGCGGGCGATGCCGAGGTCGGCGGCGAGCGAGCGGGAGGAGGGCAGCCGGGTGTCGGGGGCGAGGCGGCCGGTGCGGACGGCCTCGCGCAGGGTGTCGGTCAGACCGCGGCGCAGGCCGGGTCCGGAGGGTTCGAGGTGCAGGTCGATGCCCAAAGTGGCCCGAGGTTTCGCCATGGAAATGGACCATACTCCTGGGCTGCCTCATTCGTAGGGTCGAGGGCATGACGACTGAAGACACGGCAGCTGTGCAGTACGCCCCCGAGCTCACCCCGCGTCTGGAGTGGGCCAAGCTCGTTCCCGACGTGTACAAGGCGATGATCCGGTTGGAGACGGCCGCCCGGCAGGGCCTCGACCCGACGCTGTACGAGCTGGTGAAGATCCGCGCCTCCCAGATCAACCACTGCGCCTTCTGCCTGGACATGCACACCAAGGACGCCCTCGCCGCGGGCGAGAGTGTCGAGCGGATCGTGCAGTTGAGCGCGTGGGAGGAGTCGCGGCACTTCTACACCGAGAGGGAGCTCGCCGCGCTGGAGCTGACCGAGGCGGTCACCGTCCTGACCGACGGGTTCGTGCCGGACGAGGTGTACGAGCGGGCGGCGCGGCACTTCGAGGAGGCCGAGCTGGCCCAGGTGATCGCCGCGATCACGGTGATCAACGCCTGGAACCGGTTCGGTGTGACCTGCCGTATGACGCCGGGCCACTACCAGCCGGGCCAGTACAAGTGACGGCACGGACCACGCACCTGGACGCCGGGGTTCGCGAGGCGATGCGGGCGCTGAGCGCCGCCGCGAAGCAGGGCCTCGGTGATCCGGCTCTCGCCGAGCTGGTGCAGATCCGTGCCTCCCAGCTCAACCACTGCGCGTTCTGCCTCGACATGCATCTCGCACTCGCCCGCAAGCACGGCGTGAGTGAGCGGCAGCTCGATCTGCTGGACGCGTGGGAGGAGGCGGAGGAGGTCTTCGACGAGCGTGAGCGGGCCGCGCTGGCGCTGACCGAGGCGGTGACCCTGCTGACCGGGGGCACGTCCCAGGCTTGCGGCTCTGGGGGAGGGTTCGTGCCGGACGAGGTGTACGAGCGGGCGGCGCGGCACTTCGACGCCGGCCGACTCGCTTACCTCATCGCCCTGATCACCGTGATCAACAGCTGGAACCGGTTGATGGTGAGTCGGCGGATCCCGGCGGGAAGTGTGGAGTGGTGACCACCGTAGAGATGTTCCGCGCGCTGCACCGCCGGCCCGACCCGGCCGACCCGCTGATCCTGCCCGGGCCCTGGGACGCGGCGAGCGCCCGCGTCTTCGTGGACGCCGGTTTCCCGGCGCTGGCGACGCCCAGTGCGGGAGTCGCCGCCTCGCTGGGGTACGAGGACGGGGCGACGCCGGCGGAGGAGATGTTCGCGGCGGTCGCCCGGATCGTGCGGGCGGTGGACGTGCCGGTGTCGGCGGATGTCGAGGACGGGTACGGGCTCGCGCCGGAGGAGCTGGTCGAGCGGCTGCTGGAGACCGGCGCCGTCGGCTGCAATCTGGAGGACTCCAGCGGCGGCGTCCTCAAGGATCCGCACGCGCACGCCGAGTGGCTGGCCGAGGTGCGGGCGGCGGCGGGTGACCGGCTGTTCGTCAACGCGCGCGTCGACACGTTCATCCGGGGCGTGCAGGACCCCGAACGGGCCATCGAACGGGCCGCGTTGTACGTCGCCGCGGGTGCCGACTGCGTGTACCCGATCGCCGCCCCACTCGACGTACTGCCGCTGCTGCGGGCCGGGATCGAGGGGCCGATCAACGCGTTCGCACTGCTGGACGGCGAGGGCCCCTCCGCAACCGAGCTCACCGAACTCGGCAGCCGAGGGGCCACCCGCGTCACCTTCGGGCCGGGCCTGCAGCGCAGAGCCACTCGGGCGCTGCGCGACATCGCGGCCAGGATCCCCGAACAGCGGTGAGCGTCAGGACAGCCACTGCTTCCACGTGGACTCGTGGCTGTCCACCCACTTCTTCGCCGCCTCCTGCGGAGTCAGCTTCTGCTCGGCGATCATCAGGGACACCTCGTTCTGGTCCTCGGTCGTCCACTTGAACTTCCGCAGGAAGGCCGCCGCCTCGCCGCCGGACTTCGCGAAGTCGGCGTTCAGATACTTCTGCAGCGGCGTGTGCGGATAGGCGCAGGCGACCTTCGCCGGGTCCGCGTCGCAGCCCTCCTTGTAGGCGGGCAGCTTCACCTCGGTCATGGGGACCTTCTTGAAGAGCCACTGCGGCGAGTACCAGTACGTCAGGAAGGGCTTCTTCTCCTTCGCGAACTGCTTGATCTGGGTGATCTGCGCGGCCTCCGAACCGGCGAACACCACCTGGTAGTTCAGGTCCAGGTTCTGCACCAGCGCCTTGTCGTTGGTGACGTAGGACGGCGAGCCGTCCATCAGCTGGCCCTTGCCGCCGCTCTCCGGGGTGCGGAACTGGTCGGCGTACTTGTTGAGGTTCTTCCAGTCGGTGACGTCGGGGTGCTGCTCGGCGAAGTACGTCGGGACGAACCAGCCGATGTGCCCGGTGACCCCGAGGTCGCCGCCGTTCACGATCGTCTTCTTGTCCTTGACGTACCGCTGCTCCTCCTCGGGGTGTCCCCAGTCCTCCAGGAGCGCGTCGACGCGGCCCTGGCTGAGGGCGTCCCAGGCGGGCACCTCGTCGATCTGGACGGTGTCGACGCGGTAGCCGAGTTCGTGTTCGAGCAGGTACTGGGCGACGGCGACGTTGGCCTGCGCACCCACCCAGGACTGCACGGACAGGGTCACGCTCTTGGAGCCCTGCGCGTTCGCGAAGGGCGAGGCCTGCTTGGTCATGTCGGCGGCACCGCAGCCGGTGGTCACGGCGAGCAGCGCCACCGCCGCCAGGACGCTCGTACGCGTACGCATGTCAGGCTCCCTTCTTCGCGCGGCGTTCGGTCGGCTGGGTCACCCGGTCGAGCATCAGGCCGAGGCAGACGATCGCGGCGCCGGCCACCAGACCGGTCGCCAGGTCGCCCTGCGCGAGGCCGAAGACGACGTCGTAGCCGAGAGCGCCGCCGCCGACCAGACCGCCGATGATGACGACGGCGAGGACGAGGACCACACCCTGGTTGACGGCGAGCAGCAACGACCGGCGGGCGAGCGGCAGCTGGACCTGGCGCAGCTGCTGTCCGCTGGTCGCGCCGAGCGAACGGGCCGATTCCAGCGCGGCCGGGTCGACCTGCCGCAGGCCCTGGGCGGTGATGCGGACGACGGCGGGCAGCGCGTAGACGACGGCGGCGGCCACCGCCGGGGCGCGGCCGACGCCGAACAGGGCGACGACCGGGATCAGGTACACGAACTGCGGCATCGTCTGGAAGACGTCCAGGACGGGCCGCAGCGCACGCTCGAAGCGTTCGCTGCGGGCGGCCGCGATGCCGGTGGCGAAGCCCAGGACGAGGGTGACGGCGACGGCGGCGAGGACCTGGGAGAGGGTGTCCAGGGACGGCTCCCAGACGCCGAGTACGCCGATCGCGGCCATGGCGAGGACGGCGGTCAGCGCGGTGCGCCAGGTGCCGATCAGCCAGGCCAGCGCGGCGACGATGAGCAGCACCGACCACCAGGGCAGCCACTGCAGGCCGTCGCGCAGCGGGTCCAGGACCCAGGTGGTGAAGTGGCCGGCCCAGTCGGCGGTGCCGCCGACGACCGGGACGCCCGAGTAGAGGTGGGCGGTCATCCAGTCGACGGCGCGGTTGACCGGCTCGGCGATGTTCACGGTCCAGGTGTCGGGCCAGTCGGCACGGCCCAGCAGGCGTCCGGCGACGGCGACGGCCACGGCGGCGGCCAGGGCGTACGGCCATCCGGCGCGGGGGCGCTGTCCGGTGCCGGCGCCCGCGGCGGCGGTGACGCGGTCCAGTACGACCGCCAGAAGTACGATCGGGATGCCCGCGGCGAGGGCCGCGCCGACGTCGACCGAGGCCAGCGCCTGGTAGACGCGGTCACCGAGGCCGCCGGCGCCGATCACGGAGGCGATGACCGCCATGGACAGCGCCATCATGATCGTCTGGTTGAGGCCGAGCAGGAGTTCCTTGCGGGCCAGCGGGATACGGGCGGTCAACAGGCGTTGGCGTGCGGTGGCGCCGAGCGACTCGACGGCCTCCAGGACGCCCTTGTCGGCGCCGCGCAGGCCGAGCGCGGTGAGGCGGGCCATGGGCGGGGCGGCGTAGACGACGGTGGCGAGGACGGCGGCGGGGACGCCGATGCCGAAGACCAGGACGACGGGCAGCAGGTAGGCGAACGCCGGGAGCACCTGCATGGTGTCCAGGACCGGGCGCAGGACGCGGTCCATACGGTCGGACAGCCCGGCGGCGAGGCCGAGCAGGGCGCCGACGACGACGGACGCCAGCACCGCCACGACCATCAGGGCCAGGGTCTGCATGGTCGGCACCCACATGCCGAGCAGCCCGCAGGCGAGGAACGCGGCGGCCGTACCGAGCGCGAGCCGCACCCCCGCCACCCGCCAGGCCACGAAGGCGCCGAGCGCGGTGACGCCGGCCCAGCCGATGGTGAGCAGGGCGAGGTAGACGGCCCGCACGGACAGCACGACCGCGTTGCTGATGTGGCCGAAGAAGTAGAGGAACAGGGGGTGGCTGTCCCGGTTGTCGATGATCCAGTCGCTGGCGCCGGTGAGGGGCTGGGTCAGGTCGACCGTGAGCGCCTCGGGCCAGCTCCCGCTCGCCCACCGGGCGTTGGCCAGCGGCACGAGGATCGCGGCGGCCAGAGCCAGGAGGGCGAGCTTGGCGATGACCCGGTTCTTCAGTACGGCGGGCAGGGCACGGGGAGCCGACGCGGTGACGGTGGCCATCAAGCCACCTCCTTACGCGGCTCCGTACCGGCCACCACGCCCAGCAGTCGCTCGTGGTCGACAACGCCCAGGCACCGGCCCTCGTCCACCACCCGCACCGGCCCTCCGCTGCGCGCCACCGCCTCGATGGCCTCCGACACCGTCGCCGCCGGGGCCACCGCCGGGCCGGCCCCCGCCTCCTCCGCGGACGCGGGCCGCATGGCGGTGCGCACGGTCATGACCTGCTCGCGGGGGACGTCGCGGACGAACTCGCGGACGTAGTCGTCGGCCGGCGAACCGACGATCTCCTCCGGCGTGCCGAGCTGGACGATCCGGCCGTCGCGCATCAGGGCGATCCGGTCACCGAGCTTCAGCGCCTCGCTCAGGTCATGGGTGATGAAGACCATCGTGCGGCCCTCGTCGCGATGCAGCCGGACGACCTCCTCCTGCATCTCGCGCCGGATCAGCGGGTCGAGGGCGCTGAACGGTTCGTCGAACAGCAGCACCTCCGGGTCGACGGCCAGCGCACGCGCGAGGCCGACCCGTTGCTGCTGGCCGCCCGACAGCTGTGCCGGCCTGCGCTGCTCCATCCCGGCGAGGCCCACCTTGGCGACGACCTCCGCCGCCTTCTCGCGCCGTTCCGCCTTGCTCACGCCCTGGATCTCCAGGCCGTAGGCCACGTTGTCGAGGACCGTGCGGTGCGGGAGCAGGCCGAAGTGCTGGAAGACCATCGCGGCACGGTGCCGGCGCAGTTCGCGCAGCCGTGCCTTGTCCATGGCGCGGACGTCCTCGCCGTCGATGGCGATGGTCCCGGCCGTCGGCTCGATCAGCCGGGTCAGACAGCGCACCAGCGTGGACTTGCCGGAGCCGGACAGGCCCATGACGACGAAGACCTCACCCTTGCGCACGTCGAAGGAGACGTCCCGGACGGCGGCGGTACAGCCGGTCCGGGCCCGCAGCTCGGCGGCGGGCAGGGCGGCCAGCTCCGGGTCGGCGGGGACGCGGTCGGCCTTCGGACCGAACACCTTCCACAGCCCGTCGACGGAGAACACGGGGGCGGTCTCAAGGGCGGCGGTCTCAAGGGTGGTACTCATCACGCACCACCCCCGATCAGCTCAACGGCCCGTTCCCCGACCATCAGCACCCCGATCATCGGGTTCACGGCGGTCATCGTCGGGAACACGGACGCGTCGGCGATCCGGATGCCGTCCAGGCCACGGATCCGCAACTCGGGGTCGACCACGGCCATGCCGTCGGTGGCGGCGCCCATCCGGCACGTCCCCGCCGGGTGGTACACGGTGTGCGCGACCTTGCGGGCGTACTCGCCGAGCGCCTCGTCGTCGGTGATGTCCGGGCCGGGGCACACCTCCCGCTTCAACCAGCCCGCCAGCGGCTCGGACTTGGCGATCTCACGGGCGATGCGGATGCCGTCGACGAGGGTGCGGCCGTCGTAGTCGTCCTCGTCGGTGAAGTAGCGGAAGTCCAGGGCGGGCTTCTCGTTCGGGTCGGCGCTCTTCAGGTAGAGCCGCCCCCGGCTCTTCGGCTTGGGGATGTTCGGGGTCATCGAGACGCCGTACGAGGGCCGCTCGTAGCCCAGGCGCTCCGGGTTGTCCGTGAACGGGATCTGGTAGAAGTGGAACATCAGGTCGGGGCCCGCGTGTTCGGGGTCGCGGCGCACGAACAGCCCGGCGTCGGAGTCCATCGCGGAGTTCTCCGGGATGGGGCCGTGGGTCTCCCAGACGATCACCGACTCGGGGTGGTCGAGCAGGTTCTCACCGACGCCCGGCAGGTCGTGGACCACCGGTATGCCGAGCTTGGCGAGATCCTCCTTCGGACCGATGCCGGAGTGCAGCAGCAGGCGCGGGGAGTCGACGGCGCCCGCGCACAGCACGACCTCGTTCCGGGCGCGGACGAGGATCTCCTCGCCGTCCTTGGTGCGCACGTGGACGCCCTCGGCGCGGGTGCCGTTCAGCTCCAGCCGGTACGCCCAGGTCTCCAGCAGGAGCGTCAGGTTGGGCCGCTCGTCCATCACCGGGTGGAGGTACGCCACGGAGGCCGAGGACCGCTTGTTGTTCTCGGGGTGGTAGGCGAGGTCGAAGAAGCCGACGCCCTCGGTGAAGGGCTTCCTGTTGAAGCCCTCCACGCGGGGCACGCCCAGCGCGGCCTGGGCGGCGTCGACGAAGTCGCGGGCGATGGCGTTCCGGTCCTTCTCGTCGACCGGGACGATGTTGTTCAGCAGCCGGGCGTAGTACGCCTCCATCTGCACCGCCCCCCAGCCCTTGGCGCCCGCCGCCTCCCACTCGTCCCAGTCGGACGGCAGCGGCTTGAAGGCGATGAGGGTGTTGTGGGACGAGCAGCCGCCGAGGACGCGGGCGCGGCTGTGCCGGATGTGGGAGTTGCCGCGGGGCTGTTCCACCGTCGGGTAGTCGTAGTCGAGTTCGCCGCCGAGCAGGCCCATCCAGCGGCGCAGGGTGAGGACGTCCTCGCGGTCCACGTCGCTGGGGCCGCCCTCGATGACGGCGACGGTGACGTCGGGGTTCTCGGTGAGGCGGGAGGCGATGACCGAGCCGGCGGTGCCACCGCCGACGACGACGTAGTCGTAGGTATGGGTGGTGTCGGGCATGGGGGGTTACTCCAGGGTGAAGGGTGGTTCCTACGGGCTGTCGGGGCCTCAGCCCGCGAACCAGCGCACCGGCTTCGGCGCGAGGTTCTGGTAGACGTGCTTGGTCTCGCGGTACTCGGCGAGCCCGGCCGGGCCGAGTTCGCGGCCGACTCCGCTCTTGCCGAAGCCGCCCCACTCCGCCTGCGGGAGGTAGGGGTGGAAGTCGTTGATCCAGACGGTGCCGTGCCGCAGCCGTCCCGCGACCCGGCGGGCCCGCCCCGCGTCGGCGGTCCACACGGCGCCGGCCAGCCCGTACTCGGTGTCGTTGGCGAGCGCGACGGCCTCGTCCTCGGTGCGGAAGGTCTCCACCGTCAGTACGGGTCCGAAGACCTCTTCGCGTACGACCTTCATCTCGCGGTGGCACTGGTCGAGCACCGTCGGCTCGTAGAAGTAGCCGTTCGCGGGGCGCTCCGGGGCGGGCTCCGGACGCTTGCCGCCGCTGCGCAGCACCGCGCCTTCCGCCAGCGCGGAGGCGACGTACGACTCCACCTTGGCGCGCTGCTGCTCTGAGACGAGGGGACCGCACTCGACGCCGTCCGCCGTGCCGCGACCGAGGCGGACACGACCGGCCCGGCGGGCGAGTTCGGCGACGAACCGCTCCCTGACCGACTCCTCGACGATGAGGCGCGCGCCCGCGGAGCAGACCTGGCCGCTGTGGATGAAGGCGGCGTTGAGGGCCTGGTCGACGGCGGTGTCGAAGGCCTCGTCGGTGGCGCAGGCGTCGGCGAAGACGACGTTGGGGTTCTTGCCGCCGAGTTCGAGGGCGACCTTCTTGACGGTGGGGGCGGCGGCCGCGGCCACCTTGGTGCCGCTGACCAGGCCGCCGGTGAAGGAGACCAGGTCGACGTCGGGGTGTTCGGAGAGGCGGGCGCCGACGGTGTGGCCGGGGCCGGTGACGATGTTCGCGACTCCGGCGGGCAGTCCGGCCTCGGCGAGCAGGTCGATCAGGGCGATGGTGGTCATCGGCGTGATCTCGCTCGGCTTGATCACGAAGGTGTTGCCGGCCGCGAGCGCGGGCGCGATCTTCCAGCTGGCCTGGAGCAGGGGGTAGTTCCAGGGGGTGATCAGCGCGCAGACGCCGACGGGTTCGTGGACGACGACGCTGTGGATGTCGGGCGAGCCCGCGTCGACGACCCGGCCGGCCCCTTCCGCCGCGACCAGGTCGGCGAAGTAGCGGAAGGCGTCGGCCACGCAGTCGATGTCGACGCGGCCCTCTTCGACGGTCTTGCCGGCGTCCCGGCTCTCCAGCAGGCCGAGTTCCTCGCGGTCGCGGACCAGCAGGTCGGCGACGCGGCGCAGCAGGGCGGCGCGTTCGGCGACGGGGGTGCGGGGCCACTCGCCCTGCCCGCCGTCGAAGGCGCGGTGGGCGGCCGCGACGGCCAGGTCCGTGTCCTTCTCGTCCCCCTCGGCGACCACAGCGAACGGCAGGGCCTCCGCGGGGTCGAGGATCTCGCGCGTGGCACCGGAGACGGCGGGCCGCCACTCCCCCGCCACGTGGATCGTGTCGCGCGCCTGAGGCACCTGGTTTTCCGCTCTGTCCGCCATGCTCGGTCTTGCCTTCCATTCCTGTTCAGGTCCTGCTCAGGACCGTGAGCGCCTGCCCGTACCCCTTTCAGACATGCGCAATCGATGGCCGAAAGTGGGCTGCATCACTGAAAATTCGGGCAAATAGCCTGAAAAGGGCGCCCGGCTTCCATGGACCAATCAGCATCCTTTGACTAAAGTCAAAGAAATATGGAGGCAGTGTCAGAGCGTGTCGCGGCCTTCCGCCGCTTCAACCGCTACTTCACCCGCCGCATCGGCGCCCTCGACGACCACTACCTGGGCCAGAACCGCCCCCTCGGCGAGGCCCGCCTGCTCTTCGAGATCGGCGACGGTGCCTCGCTGCGCGAGCTGCGCGCCCGGCTCGGCCTGGACGCCGGCTATCTGAGCCGGATGGCCAAGGCGCTGGAAGCCCAGGGCATGATCCGGCTGAGCGTCCACCCCGCCGACAACCGGCTGCGCATGATCGAACTCACCCCGGCCGGGCGCGAGGAGGTCAGGGAGCAGAACCGCCGTGCCGACGCCCTGGTCGCCGGCCTGCTCGACGGCCTCACCACGGACCAGCGCGACCGGCTCACCGAGGCCCTGGCCACCACCGAGCGCCTGCTGCGCCTGGCCGGCATCACCGTCGAACGCGTCGACGGCGCCTCACCCGACGCCCGCGCCATGCTCGACGCCTACGCCGCCGACATCGACGAACGCTTCCCGGAAGGCTTCGACCGGTCCGACCTCGTACGACCGCAGGAGGTGTCCGGCGAGAGGGGCGCCTTCTTCGTCGCGTACGAGGAAGGGGCGCCGGTCGGCTGCGGCGGACTGAGGCGGCTCGAACCCGGCGTGGGCGAGATCAAGCACGTCTGGGTGCACCCGGACGCCCGTCGCCTCGGCCTCGCCCGCCGGATCCTCGGCGAACTGGAAGCCGAGGCCCTGGGACGGGACTGGACCGTGGTCCGCCTGGACACCCACGCGGTCCTCACGGAAGCGCAGGCGATGTACCGGGCAACCGGCTACAGGGGAATCGACCGGTACAGCGACCACGCCTACGCGGGCCACTGGTTCGAGAAACGGCTGGACGCCTGACCGGGAAAGCGTCGTAGGCGAGGCACAGGGAAAGCGTCGTACGCACCGGAAAGCCTCGTACGCACCGGGAAATGCGACGACCCCCGGCCCGTGGTGGCGGACCGGGGGTCGTGCGGCTGGTGTGGCGGGTGTCAGATGAGGCCGAGGCCGCGGACCGCCTCGCGCTCCTCCTCCAGCTCCTTGACGGAGGCGTCGATACGGGCGCGGGAGAAGTCGTTGATCTCCAGGCCCTGGACGATCTCGTACTTGCCGTCCTTGGTGGTGACCGGGAAGGAGGAGATCAGGCCCTCCGGGACGCCGTAGGAGCCGTCGGACGGGATGCCCATGGAGACCCAGTCGCCCTCGGCGGTGCCGTTGACCCAGGAGTAGACGTGGTCGATGGCGGCGTTGGCGGCGGAGGCCGCGGAGGACGCGCCACGGGCCTCGATGATCGCGGCGCCGCGCTTGGCGACGGTCGGGATGAAGTCCTCGGCCAGCCACTTCTCGTCGTTCACGACCTCGGCGGCGTTCTTGCCGGCGACCGTGGCGTGGAAGATGTCCGGGTACTGGGTGGCGGAGTGGTTGCCCCAGATCGTCAGCTTCCTGATCTCGGAGACCGGCGTGCCCGTCTTCTTCGACAGCTGGGTCAGCGCGCGGTTGTGGTCCAGGCGCGTCATCGCGGTGAAGCGCTCCGCCGGTACGTCCGGGGCGGCGGCCTGCGCGATCAGCGCGTTGGTGTTGGCCGGGTTGCCGACGACCAGGACCTTGATGTCGTCCGCGGCGTGCGCGTTGATGGCCTGGCCCTGCGGCTTGAAGATGCCGCCGTTGGCCTCCAGCAGGTCGCCGCGCTCCATGCCCTTGGTGCGCGGGCGGGCGCCGACGAGGAGGGCGACGTTGGCGCCGTCGAAGGCGACGTTCGGGTCGTCGGTGATGTCGATGCCCTGGAGCAGCGGGAACGCGCAGTCGTCCAGCTCCATCGCGGTGCCCTCGGCGGCCTTCAGCGCCGGGGTGATCTCGAGGAGGCGGAGCTTGACCGGCACGTCCGCGCCGAGCAGCTGGCCGGAGGCGATGCGGAAGAGCAGGGCGTAACCGATCTGGCCGGCCGCGCCGGTGACGGTGACGTTCACGGGAGTGCGGGTCATGGCGTTCTCCGTATGACAGCTGGCGGTTGGGGCGTCCCTGCCCCGGCTTTTTTTGATCGATCTCTTGGCGTCAAGAGAGATCCAGCGGTCAGGCTATCGCGCATCCAGGATGCCGGACGTCCGGGTGGGTGTGGCCCACCCCACAGAGCCCACGAAAGGCGGCGGCCGCCCGTCCGGGAGAGGCGAGACGGGACGACCGCCGAGTGGGGGTACCGTTGCCGGACTCCCGTGGGGGTACTGTGCGCGTGCCCGCGATCCCGGGCGGCATGCGAGACTCCGGCGTCTTTTTACGACGTGCAGCCCCGCTCCCCCGACGCCAGCGTCGCGCACGCCGTGGCCTCGCCCGCGTCCTTCACGGCGACCATCGGGGTGTACGCGATGGTGTCGCCGACGGTCGTGATGGCGCCGTTCTCCTTGGTGGTGCCCACGGCCACCTCGACCTCGTCGCCCTGGTTGGCCCCGGTGATACGCCCCCACGCCGCGCCGCAGGTCTCGCTGTAGCGGACCTCGACGACGGTCGTGCCGACGGTCGCCGTGCGGGCCGTGGTGACGAGGTTGCCGGTGCACCCCATGGTCTCCGCGTCCTTGCCGGTGCAGGTGTCGCCGCCGCACTTCACGCCGGGCGGCAGGTTGGCGGCGGTGCTGACGGACGGGGACGGGGAGGCGCTCGCGGTGTCCTTCCGGTCGCCGCCGCCGGTGAGGTAGAACGCGGCGCCGGCCGCGACGACCACGGCGACGGCACCGGCGATGAACAGCGCGAGCCGCTTCTTGCCGGACCCGCCGCCGGAAGAGGTGCCCGGCGGGGTCGGCGTCGTCCCGCCGGCACCGGGCGCCCGGCCGGCCGACGCCGGGTTCGCTCCCGCACCGGCGCCTCGACGGCCGCTTGCCTGGGACGGTCCGGTGTAGCCCGCGAGGCCCCACGAGTTGACCGCCGAACGCGCCTCGGCCTCCCGGGCGTTCGCGTCCGGTGCCGTCGGCTGGGGCGGCACCGTCGGGGCCACCCCCGCCGGGCCCGCGATGCCCGGCGTCGCCGTCGCGCTGCCGCCTCTGGGGACCGTCTTGCTCTTGGCGTTGGCGGGGGGCGCGCCGAACTCGCCGAGCGCGGCGCGCGCCTGCGAGATCCGGATCGCCTCCATGGTCCGGTCGTGGCGCATCTCCGAGCGGCTCCAGGCGCGTTCGGCGAGCTCCCACATGGTGGTCAGATGGATGGGGTTGGTGCCGGTGACCTCGGCCAGCGCGACGATCGCACCCTTGGGCGCGAGCAGCCGGCCGTTCAGGTAACGCTCCCAGGACGTCTTGCTGTAACCCGTGCGGTCGGACAGCGCCGAGATGCCTATGCCGCTGCGGTCCACGAGCCGCCGCAGCTGGCCGACGAACTCCTTGATCTGCGGATCGAGTTCATCCGGCAAGGCCTTCCAACGAGGCATTGCTTCCCCCCTTTTCCCCCTGCACGTGCCGGTTGTTCCCCCGCCGACTGGGATGCGCCCTGTCAGGTCTCAGTTCCCAGGACGTCCCCGATTGGGCAGATTAGCCCCGCTGTGCGGTGCCCAACTCCAGCATTCCCGAAGCTGTCAATACATCGACACAACGGGCACACACCGATGACCTCGGACGTCTCAGCCGTGCGCATCGCACCCAGAGGCAACCCCCTCGACTGTGGCGGGGCGCGGACACCGTAGCGGAACGGTCACTTCCGTGCCACAGCGCACAGACAGCCGTTGAACAGGGGGTTCGCCGTACGGGAGTTTGGGTGCGGCGGCGGCCCGTCCTTGCTCGGGGGAGGGGACGGGCCGCCGTTCCTTGAGGGTGACCGGCTGTGCCTAACTGCTGACGGTGAAGTGCAGCGTGTCCTTCAGGAACGGGATCACCAGCCAGGGGTTCGGCTGGGCCATCAGCGCCAGCAGGACGATCGCCAGACCGAGGACGCCGTAGGTGGCGATGTCCGTGAAGCGCGAGCGCACGGCGAGCATGCCGACGCTGGGCAGCAGCCAGCGCATCACGGCACCGCCGACCAGCGCCGAGCCGACCAGTATGGTGCCGATCCGGAACGCGTCGAACGCGGTCACCAGCAGGCCGAGACCGACCAGGGCCAGCACGGCGAGCATCGGCCACTGCCGCGCGGGCGCGGGCGCGTCGCCCGACGCGGCCCGGCCGCCGCCCTCGGGTCGCGCGGTGTCCTTCGTGAACAAGGGGAAGCGGCGGGTGGCCCGCCGGGGCGTCCCGTCCTCGTCCACGACACTGATCGCGTCCCGCACGACGAGCTCGGCGTCGTCGACGACCCCGTTCGAGGCCTCACCGCCGACCGACGACGCGGAACCGTTGAGCGACACGCCCTCCGACGTCCGCCCGGAGCCGTTGGACGCCTGCGCGGAACCGTTGAGCGATACACCGTCCGACGTCCGCCCGGAGCCGTTGGACGCCTGCGCGGAACCGTTGAGCGATACACCGTCCGACGTCCGCCCGGAGCCGTTGGACGCCTGCGCGGAACCGTTGAGCGACACGCCCTCCGAGGTACGCGCGGAGCCGTTCCGCCCGGCGTCACCGTTCCGCGCGGCGGCGTCCCTCTCCCCAGCCGGGTCAGCCGACACTGCGCTCCGCCGTCTCGACCACGTTGACGAGCAGCTGGGCCCGGGTCATGGGGCCGACACCGCCGGGGTTCGGCGAGATCCAGCCGGCGACCTTCGCGACGTCCGGGTGGACATCGCCCACGATCTTGCCCTCGGCGCTGCGCGAGACGCCGACGTCGAGGACGGCCGCGCCCGGCTTGACGTCCTCGGGCCGGACGAGGTGGGCGGACCCGGCGGCGGCGACGATGATGTCGGCGCGCCTCAGGTGGGCGGACAGGTCACGCGTACCCGTGTGGCACTGCGTCACCGTCGCGTTCTCGCTGCGCCGCGTCAGCAGCAGCGGCATCGGCCGGCCGATGGTCACGCCCCGGCCGACGACCACGACCTCGGCGCCCTTGATCTCCACGCCGTAGCGGCGCAGCAGCGTCAGCACGCCGTTGGGGGTGCAGGGCAGCGGCGCGGGCTCGTTCAGGACCAGGCGGCCCAGGTTCATCGGGTGCAGCCCGTCCGCGTCCTTGTCGGGGTCCATGAGTTCCAGAATGCGGTTCTCGTCGATGCCCTTGGGGAGCGGCAGTTGCACGATGTAACCGGTGCACGCCGGGTCGTCGTTGAGTTCCCGTACGACCGCCTCGATCTCCTGCTGCGTCGCCGTCGCCGGCAGTTCGCGCTGGATCGAGGCGATGCCGACCTGCGCGCAGTCACGGTGCTTGCCGGCGACGTACTTCTGGCTGCCGGGGTCGTCCCCGACCAGGATCGTGCCGAGGCCGGGCGTGACGCCCTTCTCCTTCAGCGCCGCCACGCGGGCGGTCAGATCGGACTTGATCGCGGCTGCGGTGGCCTTGCCATCGAGAATCTGGGCGGTCATGGCCCCATCCTCCCGGATGACCGCCTCCCGGTTCCAATCCGGGTCGCCAGGGGCCCGCCCGGCGTATCCCCTCATGATCGACGATGTTGCACTTGCACAACGCATAGGGAATGCGGCTGGACAAGCCACCCGTGGCTGAAGAACGATTGACGTACAGTGCCGCGGGTGTACCGGGGGGACGAACCGCATCTGTAGCAGCCTTCCTCCGATCGCGCCGCGTCGTCCCCGCACACAGGCATAACGACGGAGGAAATCGCCATGAGTTTCGGCGAGCCGAACAACCCTTACGGGGCGCCCCAGCAGCAGCCCCAGTCCCCCGGTTACGGCTACCCCCAGCAGGGGCAGCCCGGTGTCCCCCCGCAGCAGGGCTACGGCTTCCCGCCCGCCCCGCCGGTCCAGCAGCCGTACGGCGGTGGTTACGCCCCCGGCGCCCCGGCGCAGATGCCCGGCATCACCCGCGCCGCGCAGATCATGCTCGGTGTGATCGCGCTGGCCCACGCGATCATCGCGGTGCTGTACGGCGTCGCGCTCGGCCAGTGGGACCAGACCATGGCCGAGGCCGGCGTCACCGGCAACGAGGACGCGGAGGCGATCGCGGACCTGGGCAAGGGCGTCGTGGTCTTCCTGCTCGGTCTGGCCACCGTCTTCGCGATCCTCGGCGTGGTGCTGCTTCTGCAGTACGCCAAGGGCGGCAACGGCGTCCGCGTCTGCTCGATCGTCTACGGCTCGTTCGCGATCGTCACCGGCATCGTGATGATCGCGGCGTACGGCATCGGGCTGATCATCATCGCGATCTCCATCCTGCTGATCGTCTTCTCCGCGAAGCGGGCCACCGCGGAATGGTTCCGCCGCCCGCGCTACTGAGCGACGGGAGGATCCGAGCGCGACAGAACGGTTCGCGCCATTCACACCCGAGGGCCGTGTCTCACCCGTGCAAGGGGAGACACGGCCCTGGTGCGTCGCCCTACCCTGAAGCGGTAGCCGCCAGGCACGGGGAGACGCACCTTGTACAGCATCATCGTGGTACCTCCGCCGCGCGCGGAGGAGGAGCGTGACCGCGCCCAGATCCGCCTCGCCCCCGGCGAACGGCTCACGTTCGGGCGCGGCGCCGGCAACGACGTGGAGATCGCCCACGAGGGCGTCTCGCGCCGGGCCGGGTCGATCGCCGCGCAGGGCGCCTTCTGGATACTGAGCAACCTCAGCCGGGAGCAGACGTACGTCGTCGAGAACCCGGAAGGCGCGGGCGAGCACATCAAGGTGGGCCCGGGGCGGCTGGACGCGCCCGTGCCCTTCGAGTTCTCCCGGATCGTGCTGCCCGCGGCGGGCGATCTGCTGTCGTTCGACGTGTGGGCGCCCCGGCACGACTATCTGCGCACCGAGGGCGGACTCGACGGCGCGACCACGGCGCCCGCCTTCTCCCTGGACCGCACCAAGCGGTACTTCGCGGTGCTCGCCGCCCTGTGCGAGCCCCGTCTGCGCGGCGAGCCGCACGCCCCGCTGCCCACCGTCGACCAGGTCGTCGACCGGCTGCGCCCCGGCTGGCCCGCCGCGTCCCGCACCTCGGTGCAGTGGAACATCGACTACCTGGCCGTCAAACTCCGCCTGAAACCGGGCCCCGACACCGCGGACACCGGCCCCCGCCTGAACGGCAAGAAGGAGTCCCTGGTCTCCCTGGCGCTGCGCTTCGACCTGGTGCGCGAGGACGACCTCGCCGCCCTCGCGGAACCGTCACCGCCCCGGGCAGCCGCACGATGACCGAGCCGTACGCCGTCCCGGTGCCCAAGGGCTACCGGGTGGGCGCCTGGGAGGTGCGGGCGCCGATCGCCACGGGCGCCTTCGGCAGTGTGTACGAGGCCCGGCGCACCGACGGCCGCGAGGGGATGCCCCGCACGGCCGCCCTGAAGTTCCTGCCCACCGGCACCCGCACGCCCCGCCACCTGTCCCACCTGCGCGAACTGGTCAACCGCGAGATCGAGTTGCACCGCCGGCTGAGCAGGCCGCGACTGATCCGGATGTACGAGACGCTCACCGTCGACGATCCCGCCCGCCCCGAACTCGACGGCGCCACCGTCCTCGTACTGGAGAAGGCGGAAGGCTCCCTGGCCGCCCTGCTGTCGCGCACGCCGCGTCCCGCGAACGGGGCGGCGCTGCTCGGGCAGATCTGTGAGGGGCTGCACCAGCTGCACGAGGCGGGCTGGGTGCACGGGGATCTGAAACCGGCCAATGTGCTGCTGATGCGGGACGGTTCGGCCCGGCTGGCGGACTTCAACATGGCGGGCGAACTGGAGGGCACGCACGCGTACACGCCGGCCTTCTCCACCCCGGACTACACCCCGCCCGAGCTGCTGTGGTCCGAGATCGGCGAGCGCGGCCGCCGGATCCGGCCCTCCGCCGACGTGTGGGCCTTCGGAGTCCTCGCCCACCTGGTTCTCACCGGCACCTTCCCCCTGCCCGGCGGTACCCCGACGGCCCGCCGCGACGCGGCCGCCGCCTACGCCCGCGGCACCGACGAACTGCGGCTGTCCGACCGGCTGCCGGACGCCTGGCGGGAGATCGTGCGGGCCTGCCTGACCCGCACGCACGCGGAGCGCATCACCACCGGCGCGCTGCTGCGGAGGGTGGCGCAGGCCACCGGCACGCGCCTGAGGAGGCGCCGCCCGTCCCGCCGTACCGCCGTCGTGACCGCGGTGGCCGCCACCTGTGCCGTGGCGGCCCTCGGGTACGGCATCAGCACCTGGGCGGCCTCCGGCACGAGCACCGACGGGGGCGCCAAAGGCGCACAGACCGCCGAGGTGAGCCCGGAGGTGAGCCCGGCGGTTTACGGCGCCGCCGAACTCCGTACCGACAAGGGCGTCCCGGCCGCCTACCGGCTGCTCATCGTCGAGTCCGCGCACGACTGCTCGCAGCGGGACGTCACACCGTCGCTGATCGCGGCCATGCTGAAGGTGGAGAGCGACTTCGACCCCGACCTCTCCGACCCCGCCAAGGACGAGTACGGCATCGCCCGTTGGACGCCGAGCGTGCTGCGCTGGTGGATGCATGACGACGGTACGCCCGCGGAGACCGTCCCCGAGCCGCCCTTCCCTCCCGCCGAGTCCATTCCGGCGATGGGCCGGTATCTGTGCTGGATCGCGCCGCGCCTGGACGCCGGCCTGCCGGGCGACCGCCGGGTGCTGATCGCATCCGCGTACCGGACGTCGTACCGGAAAGTGAACGACGCGGGCGGGGTTCCCCCGAAGTACCGCGACTACGCCGACCGCGTCGCTCACTACCTCAAGGAGTACACCCCGCCGGGCAAGAGGTGACCCTGAGACTTCCGAGGTACCCCTCCGGCGCGCGCGATCGCACCGTGGGTGGTGTCCACCAACGGGGGTGGCAGCAACGGAGGGACACGGACATGAAGCGCATTCTGGCTTCACTGGGGGCGACGGCGGTACTGGCGGCGGGGGCGGTGGCCCTGACGCCGGCGAGTGCGTCGGCGGCCGCGGGCTGCTGGGGGAACGCCGGGCAGAAGCAGGGCCCGGGCGGGGCCACGTACACCGCGCGGTACTGCCACAACTACCAGGGCAGCGAGGTCGGCATCGGCGACACCGCCACCGGCTACCTCTACGCCGGCGACAACTGGTTCGTCTGCCAGCAGCAGTTCACCGACGTGGAGAACCCGCCGGTCGGCGACGCCCGCAACAACTGGTGGCTGTGGACCCAGGGCGACGACGCCTACTCCAACAACGGCTGGGGCTGGTTCCCGGCGACGAAGGTGTCGGGCGGCGGCAACTACCAGCCCATCCCGGGGCTGCAGAACTGCTGACGCCCGCACGACCGCGGCCTCCGGCCTCCTCGGGGGAGGGCCGGAGGCCGCGGTACTGCCCGTCGTTGTCAGTGGAAGAAGTGGCGCGTGCCCGTGAAGTACATCGTCACGCCCGCCTTCCGCGCGGCTTCCACGACCTGCTCGTCACGGACCGAACCGCCCGGCTGCACCACGGCCTTGACGCCCGCGTCGGTGAGGATCTCCAGCCCGTCGGGGAAGGGGAAGAAGGCGTCGGAGGCGGCGTAGGAGCCCTGCGCCCGCTCGGTGCCGGCCCGCTCCACCGCCAGCTTCGCGGAGTCGACCCGGTTGACCTGCCCCATGCCGACGCCGACCGAGGCACCGTCCTTGGCGAGCAGGATGGCGTTGGACTTCACGGCCCGGCACGCCTTCCAGGCGAAGGCGAGGTCCTTCAGCTCCTCGGGGCTCAGCGCCTCACCCGTCGCCAGCGTCCAGTTGGCGGGGTCGTCGCCCTCGGCCTGGAAGACGTCCTTCACCTGGGCGAGGCCACCGCCGTCGATCGGGCGGAACTCGGCGGGCGGCTGCGGAGCCTCGGGGCAGCGCAGCACGCGGATGTTCTTCTTCTTGGCGAGGGCTTCGAGGGCGCCCTCCTCGTAGTCGGGCGCGACGATGACCTCGGTGAAGATCTCGGCGACCTGCTCGGCCATCTCCTTGCTGACCGGCCGGTTGACGGCGATCACACCGCCGAACGCCGACAGCGGGTCGCAGGCGTGCGCCTTGCGGTGCGCCTCGGCGACGTCCGTACCGATCGCGATACCGCACGGGTTGGCGTGCTTGATGATCGCGACGCAGGGCTCGCCGTGGTCGTACGCGGCACGGCGGGCGGCGTCCGTGTCGACGTAGTTGTTGTACGACATCTCCTTGCCGTGCAGCTGCTCGGCCTCGGCCAGACCGCCGCAGCCTCCCGTGTAGAGGGCGGCAGGCTGGTGCGGGTTCTCGCCGTAGCGCAGCACCTGCTTGCGCTCGTACGTCACGCCAATGAAGCCCGGGAACTCCTCGCCGTCACCGACGTACTCGCCCGAGAACCAGCCCGCGACCGCCACGTCGTACTCGGCGGTGTGCCGGAACGCCTCGGCGGCGAGCCGCTTGCGCGCGGCGAGGTCGAAGCCGCCGTCGCGGACCGCGGCGAGCACGTCGGCGTACCGCTCCGGGCTGGTGACGACGGCCACCGACGGGTGGTTCTTGGCGGCGGCGCGGACCATCGACGGCCCGCCGATGTCGATCTGCTCGACGCACTCGTCCGGCGAGGCGCCGGAGGCGACGGTCTCCTGGAACGGGTACAGGTTGACGACGACGAGGTCGAAGGGCGCCACGCCCAGCTCGTCGAGCTGCTGCCGGTGGGTGTCGAGACGCAGGTCGGCGAGGATGCCCGCGTGCACCTTGGGGTGCAGGGTCTTGACCCGGCCGTCCAGGCACTCGGGGAAGCCGGTGAGCTCCTCGACCTTGGTGACGGGGACGCCGGCGGCGGCGATACGGGCGGCGGTGGAGCCGGTGGAGACGAGTTCGACGCCGGCCTCGTGCAGCCCGCGGGCGAGTTCTTCGAGCCCGGTCTTGTCGTAGACGCTGACAAGCGCACGGCGGATGGCCCGCTTGGCGTTGCTCTCGGCGGTCACTGGATAACTACCTTTCGTCCCTCAATGCGATAGCCGTTGCGGGCGAGCCGCCCCACGACCTCGACGAGCAGCCTTCGCTCGACTTCCTTGATGCGCTCGTGCAGCGCCCTCTCGTCGTCCTCGTCCCGGACCTCCACCACGCCCTGAGCGATGATCGGCCCGGTGTCGACGCCGTCGTCGACGAAGTGGACGGTGCAGCCGGTGACCTTGGCGCCGTACGCGAGCGCGTCACGGACGCCGTGGGCGCCGGGAAAACTGGGGAGCAGGGCGGGGTGGGTGTTGACGAACCGCCCGCCGTAACGGGCCAGGAACTCCTTGCCCACGATCTTCATGAACCCGGCGGAGACGACGAGATCGGGTTCGTACGCGGCGACGGCGTCGGCGAGCGCCGCGTCCCACGCCTCGCGGGTGGCGTGGTCCTTGACCCGGCAGACGAACGTGGGCAGCCCGGCCCGCTCGGCACGCGCGAGCCCCTCGATGCCGCCGCGGTCGGCGCCGACGGCCACGATCTCGGCGCCGTAGGCCTCGGGCCCGGTGGTCTCGATGGCGTCCAGCAGCGCCTGCAGGTTGGTGCCGGATCCGGAGACCAGCACGACGAGGCGCTTGGCGCGCTTGGCCACGGGCTTGGCGGCCACGGTGGGGCCCTTTCTCGGGAGAGCATTTGTAGGGTCGTACGAATGCTTCGCGCCCCCGGATACGGGGAAGCCTACGAAGCAGCCGACCGCCAGCAACGATACCGGCACACGAGGCGGCCCCCACGGGACGGGGGCGTGGCCGGGAGGTAGCGTCTGGGAGGAGCCGGTTCGGGAACGCCGTCCGGGCACCGTGCGTTCACCAGTAACCAGCGAGATGCACGAGCATGGGCCAGCAGGACCGATCCAGCCGGATCCACAAGGGTCCATCCAGATCCATGGTCCATCCAGATCCATAAGGGGAAGACGCTCTCTTGATGCCGGACCGCAGTCTGCGACTCCTCACGTTCCCCCCGCAGTCGGTACAGGGGAGGGAGCGCAGTGGCGTGCTGCTGCGGGAGCGCCCCGCCTCACCGGCCGACGCACCGTCGGGCAACACCAACGGTGACCGGCAGGACGACAACCCGTTCGCACCCCCGCCGGAGGGCACGCCGGACCGCCCGTGGCAGCCGCGGCGGCCCGCGGGTGGCGGCGAGGGCTCCGAGGGCTCGGACGGCTCTCAGGGGGACAGCGGGCGCCCGGCCTGGGGCAGTCAGTGGAGCGACCGGCAGCCCGGCCGCTCCTCCGGCGGCGGCTTCGGCGACCGGCCCGGCGGCGGCCCCCAGGGGCCGGGCGGTCCGGCTCCGGGCATGCGCTGGGACCCCACGGATCCGGCACAGCGCCGGGCACGCTATGCGCTGCTGGCGGGCATGTGGGCCTTCTTCTTCGCGCTGTTCAGCTGGACGTACGTGGCGCTGCTGCTGGGGGCGCTGGCGCTGTACTGGGGCATCAGCGCCCTGCGCACCAAGCCGCGCACGCCGTCGCCGGACACACCGGCCGGCGCGACGCCGGCCCGCCCGCAGGCCGCGGCGGCGGTGAGCGGTCTGGTCACGGCGTCGCTGGCGATCGCGCTGGTCGGCGCGTCGTTCGCGGCACAGCTCGTGTACCGCGACTACTACACGTGCACCAATGACGCCCTCACGAACGAGGCCCGACAGGCATGCAGCACGCTGCTGCCGGAGCAGCTGCGGGATGTTCTGGGGGCCAACGCCTAGGCCTGTCCGGCGGATCAGGTCAGCTCCGTCGGCTCCCCTCGCTCTCTCGACTCCGCCTCCTCCGCCTTCTGGGAGGCTTCGCGCAACGCCGCCCAGCGGGCCTCGCGGGCGGCGTCGTCGTGTGGCCAGGGGGGTGGGGGGCTGAGGGGGAGGGGTTCATAGGGCTCGTAGCTGTCGTACGGGTCCTGCGTGTCGTACGTGTCGTACGTGTCGTATGTGCCGTACGTGTCCTGCGTGTCGTACGCGTCCTGCGTGTCCTGCGTGTCCTGCGCGTTGAGGGTGTCCTGCGTGTCGGATGCGTCCCGCTCGTCCTGGGTGGCGTGGGTGGCGTGAGTGTCGTCCGCGAGGTCAGTGGTTTTCGGGGCGGCGGGCGGCTCGGGTGATGCGGGGTCCGCTGCCGGTTCCGCCTTGGTGTCCTGCGGTTCCGTGTCGGCGTCCGTCTTCGCGTCCGTTTTGGCGTCCGCCTTCACCTCCGTCTTCGCGTCCGCCTTCGCGTCCGTCTTCGCCTCCGGCGCCTCGCCGTCCGCCGCGGCTCCCACCTTGCCCGGCGCGACCTGCTCCCCCGTGGCCGACGCGTCCGCCTCGCCCTCGCCCGCCGTCTCCCGGCACTCCCACCACCGCACGACCAGGGCCACCGGCACCCCCACCACCGCCATCCACACCACCGTCGCCCCCGCCACCTGCCACCACACCGGCCCGAACCGGGCCAGCGCGTCCACCCCCAGCGGCCCGCCCGCCAACCACGCCGGCAACGCGAGCCAGGCCCCGCACAGCACCGCCGCCACCCCGGCGTACCCCGCGGTCCGCCCCCACGACCAGGGCCCCGCCGCACCCCCCACCCGCACCGCCGCCCGAGCCGTGAACCACCCCACCGTCACCCCGGCCACCACGGGCACCGCCCCGGCCGCCCACTGCAGCGGCGTACCGGCCCCCGCCCCCGGCACCGCCGCCAGCAGCGGAAACGGCGGCAGGACAGGGGCGGGGTCGGAGGACAGCGGCCCCGCGACATGCCCGGCGCTCAGCGCGAAACCGGGCCCGAGGGCGTACGCCGCGCCCCACACCGCCGCGTTCGGCACCAGCGCCACGCACAGCAGCAGCACCGCGAACCGCCCCGACCACCCCTCCGTAAGCTGCGCGAACGCATCGCGAGCGGCCGGACCGTGCCACACGAGTGACACCGCGACCAGCAAGGCCCCGCCCCCGACCAGAACCGTGGCCCCGGCTGTCGCCGCCCGCGCCGAGGCGCCGAGCCGCTCCCGGGTCTCCACGCCGAGGAAGGCCCGCCGTAGCGGTCCCAGCAGGTTCAGCACGCTGTCCACCGGTCGGCGCGGACGCCCGTACGCCGTCCACACGCCCGCCCCCGCCGCGCCCACGGCGACGAGCGGCAGGCACACCGCCGTCCACTCCCAGTCCGGCCGCAGCATGCCCCCCGCCGCGTACGCCGCGACCCCGGCGCCGACGGTGAGATAGCCGAGCACCACCCCGGCCCACGCCGTACGCCCGGCCACGAGAGGCGCCGATCCGTCCCCGTCGTAGGCGCCGTCCACCGCGTCCCGTGCGGCCCGGTGCAGCAGCCACACCGGCAGGGCGAGCAGCAGCATGGGCGTGAGCCCCATGGGGGCGGGCGCACCGGTGAGGGTGTCGGTGCGGACGAGTTCCGCGCCGTGCGCCAACAGCCACAGCGCCGCGGCCACGTGCAGCGCGCCGCCGGGCCCGCTGTCGGGATAGGGCGAGCTGATCCACAGCACCATCACCAGCACGGTGAACGAGCCCAGCCCCAGCCCGGCCGCCACCACGCCGCCCAGGAGGCTGGTGGCCAGTCCGGGCGATCGGCGGCGTGCCCGAGTGAGCGGGGGAGGCAACGGCGATCGGCGGTCGGTCATCAGGATCACGACGGCCATGCTCCCAACGACACGCGCTTTCCCGTCGTAACGGGCAAATCGCCGATGTGTCGCTCAATATGTGCTTATGTGTTTTTTCGCTCGAAGGGGCGCCCGGTGACACAGAGCTCTGCAACCCCGCTTCCTCCGCCCGAGGAGCGCCGACGCCTGCGCAAGGCCGGTTCCCTGACGCAGGCTCAGGCGGCGGCCCGGCTGGGCGTCTCCAAGGCGACGGTGCGGGCGTGGGAGTCCGGTCGCACGACACCCCACGGCCGGAACGCGGAGGCGTACGCGCAACTGCTGGCCTCCCTCGCGGACGGGCCGGAGGAGTCGGCGGAGTCGGCGGAGTCGGCGGAGTCGGCGGGGCGGGCGTCTGCCGATTCGTCCGCTGATTCGTCCGCCGGTTCGTCACCCCGACCCGAACCGGCTCTAGAGCCCCTGACCCCCGCCCAAGCCTTCGACGCGCTGTACGCGTTCTGCGCACCCGCCCTCGTCCGGCAGGCCTATCTGCTCACCGGGCGGCGTGAGCTGGCGCGCGAGTCGGTCGAGCGGGCGTTCCAACTCGCCTGGCAGCGCTGGCCCGAGGTGGCCGTCGACCGGGACCCGGCGGGCTGGGTGCGGGCGGCGGCGTACGAGCACGCGCTCTCCCCCTGGCACCGCTTCCGTCCCAGCTTCCGCCACCCGGAACCCCCACCGGCCGACGAGCGCGACCGCGCGCTGCTCAGCGCCCTCCTGACACTCCCGCCGCCGCATCGCCGCACCCTCCTCCTCTACGACGGTGTGGGCCTGGACCTGCCGGAGACCGCGGCGGAGACGGAGGCGAGCACCCCCGCGACGGCGAACCGTCTGATGCACGCGCGCCAGGCCGTCGCCTCCTGTCTGCCCGATCTCGGCGATCCGGCGGAGCTGCGGCGGCAGCTCCGCGACCTGGCGTCCACGGAGCGGCTGCGCGCGGCCAGACCCACCGCGGTCCGCCGGGGCGGCGAACGCCGGGCCCGGTTCTGGACCCGCGCCGCCATCGCCTTCACCGTCACCCTGATCGGCGCGACGGCACTGACCCTGCGGACGGCTCCGACGCAGTACGAGCCGCCGGTGCCCCCCGGTGAGACCGTGCGGGGGGTGCCCCCGAAGGCGGCGCCGGGCCCGCTGTCGTACGAGCAGCTGGAGCTGCGGGAGAAGCTGCGGCAGGTGATGGTGAGCGGGCCGGAGCGGTTGGTGCCGGAGGCGAGATGAGGATGCCGAAGGGCCCGCCCCGCGGCCGAGTGGTGGCCGGGTGCGGGCCCTTCTGTGGGCTGTGCGCCTCTATGGGCTGTGGGCTGTGCGCCGCGTCAGCCGGCGAGGATCTCGCGGGCCAGCTTGGCGGTCTCGGTCGGGGTCTTGCCGACCTTGACGCCCGCGGCCTCCAGGGCCTCCTTCTTCGCCTGGGCGGTGCCCGACGAACCGGAGACGATGGCGCCCGCGTGGCCCATGGTCTTGCCCTCGGGGGCGGTGAAGCCCGCGACGTAGCCGACGACCGGCTTGGTCACGTTCTCCTTGATGAAGGCCGCGGCCCGCTCCTCGGCGTCGCCGCCGATCTCACCGATCATGACGATCAGGTCGGTGTCGGGGTCGGCCTGGAAGGCGGCCAGGGCGTCGATGTGCGTGGTGCCGATGATCGGGTCGCCACCGATGCCGACGGCCGTCGAGAAGCCGATGTCGCGGAGCTCGTACATCATCTGGTACGTCAGCGTGCCGGACTTCGAGACCAGGCCGATGCGGCCCGGCTTGGTGATGTCGCCCGGGATGATGCCGACGTTCGACTGGCCCGGGGTGATGATGCCGGGGCAGTTCGGGCCGATGATGCGGGTCTTGTTGCCCTTCTTGCCGGCGTACGCCCAGAACGACGCCGAGTCGTGCACGGCGATGCCCTCGGTGATCACGACGGCCAGCGGGATCTCGGCGTCGATGGCCTCGACGACAGCGTCCTTGGTGAACTTCTCCGGCACGAAGATGACGGAGACGTTGGCGCCGGTGGCCTCGATGGCCTCCTTGACGGTGCCGAAGACGGGTACCTCGGTGCCGTCGAAGTCCACGGACTGACCCGCCTTGCGCGGGTTCACGCCGCCCACGACGTGCGTGCCGTCGCCGAGCATGAGCTTGGTGTGCTTCATGCCGGTGGCGCCGGTCATGCCCTGGACGATGACCTTGCTGTCCTTGTTGAGCCAGATAGCCATGGTGTGTGGATGTCCTCGTCCTAGGTGCTTACTTGGCGGCTGCGGCGAGCTCGGCGGCCTTGTCGGCCGCACCGTCCATGGTGTCGACGCGCTGGACCAGCGGGTGGTTGGCGTCGGTGAGGATCTGCCGGCCGAGCTCGGCGTTGTTGCCGTCGAGACGGACGACCAGCGGCTTGGTGACGTTCTCGCCGCGGTCCTCGAGGAGCTTCAGGGCCTGGACGATGCCGTTGGCGACCTCGTCGCAGGCGGTGATGCCACCGAAGACGTTGACGAAGACGGACTTGACGTCCGGGTCGCCGAGGATGATCTCCAGGCCGTTCGCCATCACCTGGGCGGAGGCGCCACCGCCGATGTCCAGGAAGTTGGCGGGCTTGACGTTGCCGTGCTTCTCACCGGCGTACGCGACGACGTCCAGGGTGCTCATCACGAGACCCGCGCCGTTGCCGATGATGCCGACCTCGCCGTCGAGCTTGACGTAGTTGAGGTTCTTCTCCTTGGCGGCCGCCTCGAGCGGGTTGGCGGCGGCCTTGTCGTGGAGCTCGTCCCAGTCGTGGCGGAACTCGGCGTTGTCGTCCAGCGACACCTTGCCGTCGAGCGCGAGAACGTCACCGGAGGCGACCTTGGCCAGCGGGTTCACCTCGACGAGGAGGGCGTCCGACTTGATGAACGTGTCCCACAGCTTGACGAGGACGTTCACGACCTTGTCGGCGACCTCGGCCGGGAACTTGGCGGCCTCGACGATCTCGCGGGCCTTGGCCTCGTCCACACCGTCGATGGGGTCGATCGCGGTCTTGGCGACGGCCTCCGGACGGGTGGCCGCCACCTCCTCGATCTCCATGCCGCCCTCGACGGAGGCGATGGAGAGGAAGGTGCGGTTGGCGCGGTCGAGGAGGAAGGAGACGTAGTACTCCTCGAGGATCTCCGGGGCCGTCTCGGCGATCATGACCTTGTGGACCGTGTGGCCCTTGATGTCCATGCCGAGGATGTCCGTCGCACGGGCCACGGCCTCGTCCGCGGTGGCGGCCAGCTTCACGCCACCGGCCTTGCCGCGGCCACCGACCTTCACCTGCGCCTTGACGACGGACTTGCCGCCCAGCCGCTCGGTGATCTCGCGCGCCGCCTCAGGCGTGTCGATGACTTCACCGGCCAGCACCGGTACATCGTGCTTGGCGAAGAGGTCCCTCGCCTGGTACTCGAACAGGTCCACGCGCTTCCGTCCCTATCAGTGATCTCGCGGTTCGTTGGATGCGTGGGCGTGCCGCGAAGGGCAACGTGACGTCCGCATGTGTCACAAGGGAGGCGCACACGGTGTCCGAGCGCGCGGCATGTCCGTCTCGCAGGTTATCTCTGCTTGCGGGGGGCCTCTAAATCGCGGGTCACACCTGAGCGGTGATACCTGTCACATGATGCCGGACTCACTGGCACGGAGTGCCGGTGGTGAGGGAACGGGGGGTGATCGGGTGGGGAACGGGGTGCGAGGCGAGTGAGGGTGGCGCGGCGAAGAGGTGGGGGAACACGCCGGTGCCAGCGCGGCGAACAGGTCGGGGGAACGCTGGTGACGGCGGCGGCGAACAGGTCGGGGAACACGCCAGTGACGGCTGCGGCAAACAGGTCGGGGAACACGTCAGTGACGGCGGCGGCGAACAGGCCAGGGGACACGTCAGTGACGGCGGCGGCGAACAGGCCAGGGGACACGCCAGTGACGGCGGCGGCAAACAGGCCAGGGGACACGCCAGTGACGGCGGCGGCAAACAGGCCAGGGGACACGCCAGTGACGGCGGCGGCGAACAGGCCAGGGGACACGCCAGTGACGGCGGCGGCGAACAGGTCGGGGAACACGCCGGTGACGGCGCAGGGCCTCACCGGGCTGGGGTTGACCCGGTGAGGCCCGTTGAGCTGCCCCGACGGGGTACGAACGGTGCGTCCCGCAGGGCTTCGGTCCGGCGATCCCCACCTCAATGGGGACCGCCGGACCCCGTCCGCAGGGTTCCGTCCGGACGAGCCGACGGTTTTCGGCCGCCCGTGCCGGGTGCCTGCGGGGTCGGGAGCACGCCTGGGGTGGCGTGCGGGTTTCTGGGTGCGCGCGGCGCGAGCGCCGGGTCAGATGCGGTACGTGCCGCCCTGACGCGTGTTGTGGACGTCCTGGACGGTGTGAAGGTCCTGGATGTTCTGGACGTGGCCCTGGGGGTGGCCATGGACGTGGCCCTGGGTGTGGCCATGGGCGTATCCCGGTGTGAGCGACTCGGCGACGCCCACCGCGCCGGTGACGGCGTGGCCGGTCAGCGAACCGCCGGTGGACTGGACGGTGCCGGTCAGGTCCTGCGCGAAGGGCGCGATGCCGTGCACGTGGGGAGCGGCCTCGCCGACCACGCCGCCCGCGAAGGAAGCGACCTCGTCCGTCACGCCGTACGCCAGCGCCGTCGCGCTGCCGCCGACGCCGTCGACCACCGGCCGCACGGTCTCGGTGACGGTGTCCACGAGCGGCTGGACCGCGCCGGTGACGCCGTCCACGAACGCCGGCACCTCACCCGTCACGCCCTCGGCGAACCCACCGGCCTGCCCGGCCACGCCGTACGCCAGCGGCGGTACGCCCCCGGCGACCCCGCCCGCGAAGGACTCGACGTCCCCGCCGACGCCGTACGCCAGCCCGCCCCGTCCACGACGGCCTGCCCGGCGACAGGCACGACGCCTTGCACGGCGGCAT
This sequence comes from Streptomyces spinoverrucosus, assembly GCF_015712165.1. Lineage (NCBI taxonomy): Bacteria > Bacillati > Actinomycetota > Actinomycetes > Kitasatosporales > Streptomycetaceae > Streptomyces > Streptomyces spinoverrucosus. The sequence continues at coordinate 3,276,506 of NZ_JADPZX010000001.1, forward strand.
GCGCGACCGGCGGCAGCACGGCACCCGCGGTGTCCTCGGCGACCACCCCGACAAGCCCGGTGGCGTAAGGCGACAGGTCGGCGACGACACCCTGCGCGTACGGGGGTACGTCCGCGACGACACCCTGCGCATACGGCGACACGTCCGCGACGACACCCTGCGCATACGGCGACACGTTCGCGACGACACCCTGCGCATACGGCGAGACGTCGGCGACCGCACCCTGCGCATACGGCGGCACGTCCGCGACCACACCCTCGGCCACCGTCCGCACGTCACCGACCGCGCCTCCGGCCACGCCCCGCACATCCGTCACGGCCTGCCCGGCAACCGGCCCAACACCGGCGACCACACCACCCGCGACAGCCCGCACGTCCGCCACCGCCGCACCGGCGACCGGCGTCACGCCGGTCACCGCGTCGGTGACCGCGGGCTCCACCCCGTGCACGACACCCTCCGCAACCGGCGTCACTCCGGCCCCGATCCCGGCGACGGCCGGCGTCACACCCCACACCGCGTCACCCGCGACCGACGTCACCCCGGCCACCGCGTCACCCGCGACCGGCGCCACCCCGGCCACCGCGTCACCCGCGACCGGCGCCACCCCGGCCACCGCCTCACCGGCGACGGGCACCACCCCGGCCACGGCCCCCTCGGCAACCGGCCGCACCCCGCCGACGGCAGACCCGACCACGGGCGGCACCACAGCGGCCCCCGTCTCCGCGACAACCGACGCGACCGTCCCCGGTACACCGGCAACCGTGCCGGTGACATGGCCCGAGACGCCGTTGACGGTGCCCGTCACACGCCCCGACACCCCGTCAACGGTGCCCGTCACACGCCCCGGCACACCGGCAACGCTCGCCTCGGCGGCCCCGGCCACCGCACCGGCCTCACCCTCGGCGGTGCCGACCAGCCCCCCGGCCCGCCCGTCGACCCCGGCAACCGCACCCTGCGCCACGACGTTCGCACCCGCCGCCGTACGCCCCGCACCCGCGACCGCGTACTGCGCCTTCGTCCGTACGACGCCCTCGGCTCCCTGCGCCTGCGACAACGCCTGCTCCAGCTCAGGCGCGAACGCGGAGAGGGGGCCGAACAGGTAGTCGACCGCGTCCTGCGACGTAGCCGCGCCTGCGTCCGACACCGCAGCCTCGGCCGTGACCCCGGCCTCGACCGGCGCGGCCGCCCGAGCGGCCTGTGCCCCCTGAATGGCCTGCGCACCCCGGACCCTCACCGCCTCCGGAACCGTCACGTCGGCATCGACATACCGACGCGCCTGCTCCGCACCGACCGCCTTGTCGATCGTCGCGCTGGTCTTCAGGTCGCTGGTCTTCGCGTCGGTGGCCTTCGCGTCGGTGTTCGCGGTGGCCGTCTCGGAAACCGTCTCCGTCACCTCGGAGACAACCCCGTCAACCGCATCGGCGACCTCGACCTCGCCGAGCGAACCCTCGGCATCAGCGGTCGTGTCCGACACAGACAGGGAAGAAGCGGGCAGTTCATCGGCGCTCGCGACTGCGGAACCGAGCGCCCACGCGCCGGTGACCCCGGCGGCTATAACGATGGAACGACGGATGTTCTTGTTCATTGCGTGCGTCTGATCCTTCGGGAATGGACGTCCGCGACCGGACGTCCGAGGCACGAGCCCACCAGCCGGATCGCCGGGCAACGGCGACCTCCGACCGGGGCTCTTGCCAAGGGACTTGGGGACCTTCCGGCACCGTCTCCGACCGCGATCCCGGCACTCGGGACCAGCGAGAACTTCGGATACGACGCCGACGGCTTCCGTCCGTCGACCAGTAATGGTCCGGACGGTCGGGCAGACCTGTTCCGCCCCCGCGCGACAGGTCTACGGCGGGGGAAAGGCCTGCCCTAGCCGGGGAAAACGGGAATGTCCCGGTGCCGGTCCCGCGTCCCGTCCGCCTCGACGCGAACGGCCGCGCCCGGCATCAGCCACAACGGCGCCCGCTGACTCACCGTCACCGCGTGCGCGTCACCATGCCGCGACGAACCACTGTCCGCCGCCGACAGACTGCCCAGCGCGCCATCACCACGACCGGCGGGCGCGTGATCCGTGGGCACGTACTCCCCACCGACGTCACCACGCTGCCGAACACCGTCTCGGTCCACCGCGGCAACCACACCACCGGAGGACACGCCAAGGCCCGGCCCATGAACGCCACTCGCCCCCGCCGAACGGCCCCGCTCCTCACAACCACCATCATGAGAAGCCGAACCCCCCACCCCACTCGGCACCGGCGCCACCGTGTCGGGCAGCGGCAGAGTCCGCCCCGGAAGCTCGGAAACCCCGGGAAGCGCGGGAATCTGGGGAACCCCAGGCACCCCAGGCCCTACGGGGACCTCGGGAAACGCCGGCACGCCGGGAGACGCGGGGATGCCGGGAAATGCGGGGACACCGGGAATCGCGGGGTCGCCGGGCAGCCCGGTGCCTCCGGGCAGCGCCGGGACGTCGGGCACGGCGGGGTCGCCGGGCAGCGCGGAGACCCCGGGCAGCGCGGGCACTCCGGGCAGCGCGGTGGCCTCGGGAAGCCCAGGCAGACCGGGCACCTCCGGCAGTCCTCCGGGCCGCTCCGACCGTCCCGACAGTCCCGGTTGGGCAGGCAGGTCAGAGATGTCAGGCAAACCAGCAGTGGCCCCGGACAGCGAGGGCGGCTCCGGCCGCACAGGCAACCCGGGCGCCGACCCCCGGCCCTCAACCTCCGCCGGCGGACCGGTCACCGTCTCCACGGCATCCTCGACCGGCCGCCCAACCCGCTCACCCACGGACCGTCCGACGCCCTGAACCACCGGCTGCCCAACGGCCGATTCATCCGACCGACCCGAGCCGACCACACCGCCCCGTGAACCGTCGAAGCGGCCCTCGCCGCCCGCGCGCTCACCCGTCAGCACGGCCACCGGCGCATCCACTCGGGTCAAGGCCCCCGAGCCCGGCGCGCCTTCAGCCGCGTCCGCCCGCTCCCCGCACAGCACCCCCAGCACGAACAGCCCACCCACCAGCAGGACCAGGTGCAGCGCACGCCGCCCCGCCGCCACGCGCAACGCACGCGCGGCGGCGCCGGACAGAGCGGCTGACCAGATCAAGAGGGGGCGGATCCTCCCGTGCGGCGGAACAAGTCACGTATCGACGACTACGCGGGACGGGCAAGCGGAGCGCACCGCCCCGCCGATGAGGCGTCGATCCTTGCACGTGACTCCCGAGGTTGCGCAAGTCCCCCGTTACCGATGGGTAGTCATATCCCCTTTCGAACGGGACTCACCCGTTCCTCCCCCGGTCGTCACACGGTGTCCGGTATCGGCAGCGGACGCTTCTCGATCGCCGCCGCCATCACCTCCGGGAACAGGTCCGGCGTACAGGCGAACGCCGGCGCCCCGAGCGCCGCCAGCGCGGCCGCGTGCTCCCGGTCGTAGGCGGGCGCTCCCTCGTCCGACAACGCCAGCAGCGTCACGAACTGCACCCCCGACCCCTTCATCGCCGCCACCCGCTTCAGCATCTCGTTCCGTATCCCCCCTTCGTAGAGGTCGCTGATCAGCACGACCACCGTCTCCGCGGGCCGGGTGATCTGCGACTGGCAGTACGCCAGCGCCCTGTTGATGTCCGTACCGCCGCCGAGTTGCGTGCCGAAGAGCACATCGACCGGGTCGTCAAGCTGCTCGGTGAGGTCGACGACCGCGGTGTCGAACACGACGAGTCGCGTGGATATCGTCCGCATGGAGGCCAGCACCGCCCCGAACACCGACGCGTACACCACCGACGCCGCCATGGATCCCGACTGGTCGATACAGAGGATGACCTCCTTCTTCACTGACTGGGACGCCCGCCCGTAACCGATCAGCCGCTCCGGTACGACTGTTCGGTACTCCGGCAGGTAGTGCTTGAGGTTGGCCGCGATCGTGCGGTTCCAGTCGATGTCGTGGTGGCGCGGCCGGTTGATGCGCGCGCTGCGGTCGAGGGCCCCGCTGAGGGTGGCCCGGGTACGGGTGGCGAGCCGCTTCTCGAGGTCCTCGACGACCTTGCGTACGACGGCCCGTGCCGTCTCCTTCGTCGTTTCCGGCATCGCCTTGTTCAGCGACAGCAGCGTGCCGACGAGATGCACGTCGGCCTCCACGGCCTGGAGCATCTCCGGCTCCAGCAACAGCGCGGACAGCCCGAGCCGGTCGATGGCGTCCCGCTGCATGACCTGCACTACGGACGACGGGAAGTATGTCCGGATGTCCCCGAGCCAGCGCGCCACGGACGGCGCCGAAGCCCCCAGCCCCGCCGAACGCTCCCTACCCGCCTGCGGCTTGTCCCCCTTCCCGTAGAGCGCGGACAGCGCCCCGTCCATCGCGGCGTCCCGTCCACCGAGCGCACACCCGGTGCCGTCCGCCGCCTCACCCCCCAGCACCAGCCGCCACCGCCGCAGCCGCTCCCGCCCGGCGTCATCCAGCTCAGCCACGCCCATGGCTTCCGCAGTCATACGTCCTCCTCCCCACGCAGCCGATGAGTCCCGCTCCCGCTCGTCACGCCACCCCCACCAGCTCTGCGCTGCCCTCTTTCTCCGCCCCGTCCAGCCCCAGCAGCATCCGCACCACCGGCAGCACGGCATCGGCGCGCTCGACGTCGAGCCCCGCCCCGAAGCCCGGTATCCCCGAGCCCACGGCCTCCGCGCTACCCCGCTGCCCGGGCCCCCGCCGCACCAGCTCCCCCAGCGTCCTGCGGACCCCCGGCTCGAACGCCGAGAAGGTGCGCCGCAGCAGCGGCAGCACGTCCGTGAACGCCTCCGCCGGCACCCCGGTCAGCCAACCGTCGACCAGCCCCAGCAGCCGTTCGTCGTGCACGAGCAGCATCCCGCCGCCGCCCCCGCCGACGAACCCCTCGATCCACGCGGCCGCGTCCCCCGGGGGCGTCCCGGGCGAGAGCACCAGCCCCATCAACCGCGCCGCCTCGTCCCGCGCCATCTCCCCGTCGTCCAACAGCAGCCGCACCGCACGGCCGCGGATCACGCCCGGCACAGTGTCCCGCGCGCAGAGCACCCGGAGCACCGCGTGCCATCGGCCCCGCAAGTCACCGTGTCCCGCTGCCGGCGCCTCACCGAGGAGCCCCACCGCCGTGTGCACCGCGTCCACATGACGCCGCATCTCCTCGGCCGCGTCCGTGTCGAGCGCGGCACACGCGGGCGGCAGTCCGACGAAGATCCGCTCGGCCAGACCTGCGGCGACCTCCGCGAGGGCGCCGGTGTCCGTGCCCCGCACGTCCCCGTAGCGCAGCGAGCGGACCAGGGCCGGGAGCGCCTGGGCGAGGTGGCCGACGTCGGCGTCGAGGGCCGCCCGGTCGGCGAGGATCCGCATCACCGCCGGAAGCGCGTCCGGCAGTTCGGCCAGCAGGCAGCGCTCGGCGAGTCCGGTGACCTCGGCGAGGCCCTGCGCCGCCGTGGCGTCGGCCTCCGCCCTGGATGTCGCGGCGGCGAGCACGGTCGTGCCCCACACCCCCGCCTCGGCGACCCGCACCGAAAGCTCCGGCTCCCAGCGCAGCCGCCAGGTCTCCCGAAACGTCCCCGTGCTGCCTCGCGACATCATCGGCTCGCCCCACGCCACGCCCAGCAACCGCAGCCGATGCAGCAACCTGCTGCGCCCGGCATCGGTCTCCTTGCGCAGATCGAGCTCCAGCTCCCGCTCCAGCGCCTCCGGCTTCAGCCGCAGCCGCCGCTGCAGCCGGGCGAGGTCCCGCTGCAACGGCACCGCCGGCGCCGCTTCCGGCACCTCCCCCAGGACGTCCCCCACCACCAGCCGGTCGTGGACCAGCGCCAGCGGCACGTCCGACCCCTCGCACATCACCGCCCGCACGGCGTCGGTCGTCTCACCGAGCCCGGCCAGTGGACGCCCGCGCATCGCGGCGAGTGTCTCCGCCAGCCGCACCGCCTCGATGACGTGCGCGGAGGAGACGGTCCGGTCCTCGGCCCGCAGCAGCCCCGCCACCTTGGTCATCCATCGCTCGACGGGCCGGTCCGGCGCCGAGAAAAGGTGCCCGTACCACCCTGGCGAGTCGATCCCCGCGCCGTACCCGCTCGCCCGCGCCAGGCGGCGATTCGTCCACGGCACCCATGTCATGTCGATCTTGACCTTGGGCAGCCCCTTCACCAGCGCGCGGTCCGCCGCGACCGTTACCTTCTGCCGCAGCGCCGGCACATGCCACGCCCCGCACACCACGGCCACGCCGCCACCGAACTCCCGCTGCGCCGCCCTGACTTGGAGCCGCATATACGCCTCCCGCACGAGGTCCCGGTCATGTCCCCCGCTCCCGTACACCTCCCGCAGCGCGCCCATCGCCTCCTCGACCACGGCGAACGGAGCGAACACGTCCCCCTCACCGAGCCCTCGATGCTCGACGACGTCCTCCCACCAGCGCTCGGCGTCGTCATAACCGGCGGCCTCGGCGAGCACACCGAGCGGATCGACTCGCACATCGGGCTGCGGGACGCCGCCAGCACCGGTGTCCCGGTCGGCGGTCGCGTCGGCATCAGCGCCAGTGTCGGCATTGGCGTCGGCGTCGGCCGGGCCTTCGGTGTCGGCCCTGGCGGTGGCATCGGCGTCACGGTCGGCGGTGGCGGTTGCGCCGGCGTCGCGGTCGGCGGTGACGTCGGCATCAGCGCCGGTGTCGGCATCGGCGTCGGCGTCGGCCGGGCCCTCGGTGTCGGCATCGACCGGGACATCGGTGTCGGCGTCGACCTGGGCATCGGTGCTGGTGTGGGCGTCGGGACCGGCTTCACCGACCCCACCATCCCCGCCATCCCCGCCAGCCCCGCCATCCACAGCCGACTTCTCCTCCGGCCCGCTCCCCCACACCAGCGTGTGCGTGGCCGGCAGGTCGATGAAGCGGGCCGGGACCCCCTGCTCCAGGGCCCATCGGATCGCCACCCACTCCGGCGAGAACTCGGCCAGCGGCCAGAACGCCGAACGCCCGGGCTCGTCCACGGCATGCGCGAGCAGGGCGACCGGCGGCCGCATGTCCTCGTCCCCGGCCAGCGGAATCAGCGCGTCGGCCTCGGACGGGCCCTCGATCAACACCACCCGCGGCCGGGCCGCGTCCAACGCGGCCCGCACGGCCCGAGCCGACCCCGGCCCGTGATGCCGTACGCCGAGCAGCAGCGGCTCGGTGCCGGTCCATCCGCTGCTCCCGGCGTTCTCAACGCCCGTCACACCGTCCCCCTCGCCTACGAGGCCACCCCAGATCGTCGTCATCCTTCGCGCCGACGCACACCACGACCGCTGCCTCCCACCCGTTGACGCTCATGCGCTCACCTCCCGGCAGGCCCGGTAGAAGTCCTTCCAGCCGTCCCGCTCCCGCACGACCGCCTCCAGGTACTCCTGCCAGACGACCCGGTCCGCCGCCGGATCCCGTACGACCGCGCCGAGAATGCCCGCGGCGACATCGCTCGGCCGCAGCACCCCGTCGCCGAAATGGGCGGCCAGCGCGAGGCCGTTGGTGACAACGGAGATCGCCTCGGCGGTGGACAGCGTGCCGCTGGGCGACTTGACCTTTGTACGGCCGTCGGCCGTGATCCCGTCCCGCAGCTCGCGGAAGACGGTCACCACGCGCCGGATCTCGTCGACGCCGTCGGGCACGGCCGGCAGGTCGAGAGAGCGGCCGATCTGGTCGACGCGGCGCGAGACGATGTCGACCTCGGCCTCCACGCTGTCCGGCAGCGGCAGCACCACCGTGTTGAAGCGGCGGCGCAGCGCGCTGGACAGGTCGTTGACCCCGCGGTCACGGTCGTTGGCCGTGGCGATCAGATTGAAGCCGCGGACGGCCTGCACCTCCTGCCCCAACTCCGGTATCGGCAGGGTCTTCTCCGACAGGATCGTGATGAGGGTGTCCTGTACATCGGCCGGGATCCGGGTCAGTTCCTCGACCCGCGCGGTCATCCCCTCTGCCATGGCCCGCATCACGGGACTGGGCACGAGTGCGTCCCGGCTGGGACCGTGGGCGAGCAGCTGTGCGTAGTTCCACCCGTACCGGATCGCCTCCTCCGGTGTGCCGGCGGTGCCCTGCACCAGCAGCGTCGAGTCGCCGCTGACCGCCGCGGCCAGGTGCTCGGACACCCATGTCTTCGCGGTGCCGGGCACACCGAGCAGGAGCAGGGCGCGGTCGGTGGCCAGCGTGGTGACGGCGACCTCGATGATGCGGCGCGGGCCCACGTACTTAGGTGTGATCACTGTGCCGTCGGGCAGCGTCCCACCGAGCAGGTAGGTGGTCACGGCCCACGGCGACAGCTTCCAGCGGGCCGGGCGCGGCCGGTCGTCCTGCACCGCCAGCGCGGCGAGTTCATCCGCGAAGGCGTCCTCGGCGTGCGGCCGCAGCGCCTCCGCTTCTTCTTGCGCGGACGTGTTCTCGGTCTGATCGACGGACGTCGGTTCCACGGACACAGGCATGGCTGAGTCCCCCTCCAGCTCGGCCGGTTCGGATCTGGCATCCACGTTGCACCACGCCACTGACAATGCGCTCTGACGCGTAAATAGGTCCAGGTCAGGGGTTGTTTGGGCAGGGCTGAGCGTCCGGTGGCCGCAGGGGCTGCCGGGGCTGCCGGGCGGTCGTGGGGTGGTCAGGCTGTGGTTCCCAGCGGGTTGAGGGTGACGGTGTAGCCGAGCTGGTTGAGGGCGTTGATCGCGCGGCGGGTGGCGCGTTCGGGGTCGCGCTGGGTGAAGTAGGCGCCGCCGAGCTCGCGGTAGGTGACGTGGTCGGTGAGCATGTGCCAGATCGCGGTGATGATCGAGTGCTCGACGGCGACCAGGGCCCTGAGCGGGCCGCGGCGGGCGGTGAGCCGCTTGTAACGGGCTTGCAGGTAGGTGTCTTTGGTTCTCACCGCGCCGAACGCCGCGAGCCCGAGTGCTCCCTTCAGGTAGGGATTGCCGGGGCGGACCTTGGTGTTCTTGGTGCGGCCGGCGGACTCGTGGTGGCCGGGGCAGACCCCGGCCCAGGAGGCGAGGTGCCGGGCGGAGGCGAAGCGGGCCATGTCGCCGCCGGTCTCCGCGATGATCACCTCGGCGACCGCGCGGTTGATCCCGGGGATGGTGTCGAGCAGGTCGAGGGCGCCTCGAAAGGGGGCCATCGCCTCCTCGATCCGCGCATCCAGCTGCCCGACCGCATCCGTGAGCTGGTCGTAGTGGTCCAGGTGCAGCCGGACCAGGAAGGCATGATGGTCGCGGGAGCGGCCGGTCAGGGCCTCGGTGAGTTCGGGAATCTTGTTGCGGAGCTTGCGTTTGGCCAGCTCCGCGAGGGTCTGTGGTTCGCGTTCGCCCGAGACGAGAGCCTCCAGCATGGCCCGGCCGGAGACGCCCATGATGTCGGAGGCAACCGCGGCAAGTTTGATCCCGGTGTCCTCCAGCAGCTTCTCCAGGCGCTGGACGATCTGGCCGCGCTCGCGGGTGAGCTGGGTGCGGGCGCGGGTCAGGTCCCGCAGTTCACGCACGGGCTGGTCGGGCACGAACGACGGCCTGACCAGGCCGTGGGCGCCGAGCTGGGCCAGCCAGGCCGCATCGGAGACGTCGGTCTTGCGGCCGGGCAGGTTCTTGACCTGCCGGGCGTTGACCAGGATCACGGCCAAGTCCTCGGACAGCAGGTAGTAGAACGGCTTCCAGTAGTCGCTGGTTGCCTCGATCACCACCAGGGTGACCTCGGCGGCGAGCAGGTGATCCCGCAGCGCAAGGACCGCGTTCGTCGTCGAACCCCACGTCGTGGTCTCGGTGGTGAACGACCCCCGCCGTTTCGCAGTCGGCGTGCGAACGCACACCTTGGCGTCCTTCTTGCTGATGTCCACACCAGCGCAGCGTTCGTGCAGCACGTCCACAGCTCTGCTCCCTCCCAGCCGGCAACCGGTACACCGTTCCGGGAGGGCCAGGGCGAAACAGGAATTCTGACGCACGTGCTCACAGCAACACTCCACGGTTCCCGTGGACGGCCCTCAGTGCCACGCTGACCTGCGAGCTCACCGGCATCACAGAGACATCGGCTTCGGCCGGAACGAACCCCTCCAGCGTCCCGGACCGGCATCACCCCACGTCAGGGCAGACGGAAGCACCTTCGGCGCACGCCACGGGATTTACCACGCCCCCGGCGCGCACCAAAGGTGCGCTGGTTCGCTGACCTGCGAAAACACTCTCGCGGAGGCGATTGTCAGTGGTGGGATCTACCTTCGATGGCATGACTCAGCAGGGGGTGCGCTGGACTGCGGAACAGGTGCTGGCACTGGCGCCTGACGCCGCGTCACGCAAGGCGGGAAGCAAACTCGGAGCGGCCGGGCCGTGGTCCGAGACGGGGAGTTCCGACGAGGGGACGGTATGGGGACTGTGCAAGGGCAGTGGCAGCAAGCCGTATCAGACGGTCATCGACATCGCGGACGCGTCCGGCCCCGCGTACAAATGCAGTTGTCCGAGCCGCAAGTTCCCGTGCAAACACGCGCTCGGGCTGCTGCTGCTCTGGTCGGGTGACGACGCGGCGGTGCCGCCGGGTCAGGCGCCGGACTGGGCCGAGCAGTGGACTGCGGGCCGACGGCAGCGCGCCGCGGAGAAACGGACGCCGGGCACGGCGGGTTCGCCGGCCGCCGCCGCTGATCCGGAGGCGGCGCGGCGCAGGGCAGAGCGCCGCGCCGAGCGGGTCACTGCGGGCGCGACCGAGTTGGAGCAGCGCCTGGCGGACCTGCTGCGGGGCGGCCTGGCCGCGGCCGAGCAGGCGGGGTACGGGCTGTGGGAGGAGACGGCGGCCCGCATGGTCGACGCCCAGGCGCCCGGACTGGCAGCGCGGGTAAGGGAGTTGGGTGCGATCCCGGCGTCCGGTCCGGGGTGGCCAGTGCGGCTGCTGGAGGAGTGCGCTCTGCTCCACCTCCTCGACCAGGGCTGGCTGCACCGTGACCGGCTGCCGGAGAGCCTGGCGGCGACGGTCCGCTCCCGTATCGGCCTGCCCGCCTCGGCGGACGGCCCGCCGGTGCGCGACCGCTGGCTGGTCATGGCCCAGTACGACACGGCGGACACCCGACTGACGACGCGCCGCATCTGGCTGTACGGCGCCGACTCCGACCGCACCGCTCTCCTTCTTTCCTATGGCGCGGCCGGCCGAGCCCCCGAGCTCGCCCTGCCGGTCGGCCTGACCCTGGAGGCAGAGGTGTCGGCCTACCCGGGCGCGGGCCAGGCGCGCGCGGCCCTCGGCGAACAGTTCGCGCCGCCCGCACCGACGCCGATACGGCCTCCGGGCATGACGACGACCCAAGCCGCCGCCCACTACGGCGAGGCGCTCCGCGCCGACCCGTGGCTCGACTCGGTCCCGGTGACCCTGGACCGGGTCATACCGACCCCGGACGGCGACTCCTGGCAGCTGGCGGACGCCGACGAGGACGCGGCGCTGCCCCTCACCCCGGCCGCCCGCTCCCGCCCCGGCCTCTGGCGCCTCGTCGCCCTCTCGGGCGGCACGCCCGTCAAGGTCTTCGGCGAGTGCGGCCACCAGGGCTTCACCCCGCTGACGGCCTGGCCGCAGGGAGCGGCCCCAGCGGTACCGCTGTGCTGACCCCGCCCATGACCGACGTACATCCCGGACATCACCGCGGTTCGTCCCAGACGTCACCGCCGCGAACCCCGGCCGTCATGCGATTCGTCCCGGCCCGTCAGAGCCGCAAACCCCGGCCGTCACCGCGATTCGCCCCGGCCATCACCGCCACCGCTGCAAGCCTCGGCCGTCACCGCCATTACATCGCGGCCGACCGCGGACCAGCGCGCCGAAAGGACTTCCCAATCGTGATGTCAAGCCGCAGCCGTGATGGGAGGTGAACCTTGATAGCACTGTCCGTCACGGATCATCGCCCACAGCACGTTGAGCCTGCGGCGGGCGAGCGCGAGCAGAGCCTGCTTGTGCCCCTTCCCCTCACTCCTCTTGCGCTGGTAGTACGCCTTGGAGGCGGGGCAGGTTGTGATGCTGACCATCGCCGAGAGGTACATGCTCCGCAGCAGGCCGCGGTGATAGCGCCTGGGCCTGCGCAGGTTGCCGCTCACGCGGCCGGAGTCACGGGGTCTGGGGGCCAGGCCGGCGAAGCCGGCCAGCCGGTCCGCACTGCCGAAGGCGTCCATGTCACCGCCGGTCGCGGCGATGAACTCGGCGCCGAGCTTGGTGCCCATGCCGGGCATACTGCGGATCACCTCGGCGTGCGGGTGCTCGCGAAACTTGGCCTCGATCAGAGCGTCGAGCTCGGCGATTTCCTCATCGAGGGCCATCACCCCCTTCGCCAGGCGGGCCACCATGGCGGCAGCCAGCTTCTCGCCCGGCAGCGCGGTCTGCTGGGCCTGGGCGGCCTCCACGGCCGTCCTCGCGAGTGTGGCGGCGCCGCGCACCTTGCGGTTCTTCAGCCAGCTCTCGATCCTCTTGGCGCCCGCGCGGCGGATCGCGGCCGGGGTCTGGTAGCCGGTCAGCAGCATCACCGGGCCCTTGTTGACCAGGTCCAGCGACCGCTCCAACGCGGGGAAGATCTCCAGCAGCTGAGCCCGCAGGCGGTTGATCTGCCGGGTGCGGTCGAACACCACGTCCAAGCGGCGGGTGGTCAGGGTGCGCAGGTCGACGGCGATCTCGTCGCCCGGCCGCAGGAGGCCGAGGTCGCGGCGGACACGGGCCTGGTCGGCGATGACGAACGCGTCCCTGGCATCCGTCTTGCCTTCGCCCTTGTAGGTCGCCGAGGCGCGGTGGACCGCCAGGCCGGTGAGGTAGGCCATGGGCTGGCCATGGCTGAGCAACAGGCCGATGAGCAGGGCGGCGCCACCGTGGTTGAGGTCGACGGCCCACAGCACGTCGGTGGATATCTCCAACACGTCGCCGATGAGCTGGAGCAGCTCGGTCTCGTCGTTCAGGACCCGGCGGGACAGCAGCCGCTGACCGTCCGCGTCGATCACCACGCAGTGGTGGTGTTCCTTGCCGATGTCCACCCCGGCCCAGATCTCGGGCACGTTCCCTCCGCCAGCTCGCCGTCACGTCCATCCCGCAGACGACCTCGCCGACGTTGTCCTACAGCAGCGATCAAGTCGCGTCTCCCAATTGGCGGTCGAGTCGTCGCGGGGCTCCGGGCGGCCAAGTCCTTTGAGCCATCGAGCGGTCTCTCCCGTGACAGCCATACCCAGAACCCCTGGGCCCTCCGATCTTACGAATGACCAGATCAGACCCACGACTTGAAAGGTAGGACTCTCGTGAACAGGACAGCGACTCCTGTGGGCCCGCCCGCACCGGGCGCCCTCGCCGCCCACGGTCACGCGGGCGCCACCGCGTGGGAGGACCTGGTCACCACCGCCCTGCTCGGCACGGACCGGCGCACGCCGCCGCCCTCGCCCGCCGCACCGGGCAGGGAAGCACCGATGGCCCTGCTGGACGCAGCGGCCGCGGAGACCGTACGACGCCGGGCCGGCCTCCGCCCCGCACGCCCGGCGCCCCGCCCGGACCCGGCCCCCGAGGACGCGCGCCCGCCCCTGCCCGCCGCCGCGGCCCGCAGACTCGCCCTGCTGCTGGCCGACCGCCCAGGCGCGTCCGGCGGCGGCCGCAGAGGCACGGCACCCGACCTCATGGAGCTGCTCCCGCAGTGGCTCGCCCTGGCCAACGCCCACCACTACGCGGCGCCCCCGGAGGCGCTGCCCGCCCTCCTCGACGCGGCCCGCGGTCGTACGGACCTCCGCCCCGCCGTCCTGACCTTCGCAGGCCCGCGCGCTCTGTGGCTGGCCCGCCTCAACCCGGACTGGCGCTTCGCCCTGCGTGCGACGCCGGGCGGAGGCACGACGCTGCCGCATCTCGAAGACACGGAGAAGGTGCGGCAGCTCTGGGACGAGGGCCTGTTCGCCGAGCGGGTGTCCCTCCTGGCCGCATTCCGCGCCCAGGCACCCATCGGCGCACGCGACCTGCTCGCATCGACCTGGAGCACTGAACGGGCCGAGGACCGCCTGATGTTCCTCGACTCCCTCCGTACGAACCTCACCGCCGACGACGAGCCGTTCCTGGAACAGGCCCTGGCCGACCGAAGCCGCAACGTACGGGCCACGGCGGCCGAGCTGCTCTCGGCACTGCCCGGCTCGGCACTGGCCGCCCGGATGGCGGTCCGGGCCGGAGCGTGCGTGGCCGTGGACCACACCGGGGACACGCCCACACTCTCCGTCGAGGCGCCCCATGAATGCGACGCGAGCATGGAGCGGGACGGCGTGGTCGCCAAGGCCCCCGCCGGGCGCGGCGAACGCTCCTGGTGGTTCGGCCAGTTGGTGGAGGCGGCGCCCCTCACGACCTGGCAGGCGCGACTGGGCGGGCGTACGCCGCAGGAGATCGTGGCACTCCCGGTGGCCGACGACTGGCAGGCCGAACTGCACGCCGCGTGGTGCCGGGCGGCCGTCAGACAGCGGAACGCCGACTGGGCCCGCGCCCTGCTCGGCACGCCCTCGGCCCCGGAGGCCGGCGGCCCCGGCGCGGTGTCGCTGGCCGAGCGGGCCAAGCTGCTGGACACCCTCGGCGCCGAGGAGCGAGCCGAGTGGGTCGCCGGATTCATCGCCACGCACGGCCTGTCCGAGGCGTTCCAGCTGCTGGGGGTGTGTGCGGTGCCGTGGTCCCCGCCCCTCGGACGAGCGGTCGTCGACGCGCTCAACATCGCGCGGGACGCGGGAAGTTATCCATGGAGTTTCAGTGGAGTGATGGGCCTGGCCGAACGCTGCCTAGACCCGTCCGAGGCCAACCGCCTCGACGGCCTGCTGGCGGTACCCGAGGAACCGGAGAACGCATCACCAGGAGCTGGCGGCTACTGGGCCGAGGCCTTCCAGCGCCTGGTCACGACCTTGCGCCTACGAGCGGCGATGGCCGAGGAGCTGAACCCTTGACGAAGTGGACCACGACACCCGGCCTCGCCTGTCCCACCGCGGAAACAGGCGCCACACCCCGTCACGGCAGCAGAGCACCACCCCACGACGCGTGGCCCCGCCTCGAAAACGCAGCGCCGCCTCAGAGGCTCACGCCTCCGCCGGCTGCCGCACGTTCGCCCGTACCCACTCCACGATCGACGCGGTCGTCGCCCCGGGCGTGAAGATCTCGGCGACACCCTTCTCCTTCAGCGGCGCGATGTCCCCCTCGGGAATGATGCCGCCGCCGAAGACCAGGATGTCCTCCGCGTCACGCTCCTTGAGGAGGTCGATCACGGCGGCGAAGAGCGTGTTGTGCGCCCCGGAAAGGATCGACAGCCCGATGGCGTCGGCGTCCTCCTGGATCGCGGTGTCGACGATCTGCTCGGGCGTCTGGTGGAGCCCCGTGTAGATGACCTCCATACCGGCATCCCGCAGCGCCCGTGCGATCACCTTGGCCCCGCGATCGTGGCCGTCGAGCCCCGGCTTGGCCACCACCACGCGGATCGGACCGGCTGCCACACCCATCACTGCCTCCATGAAGCGATTTCATCCATCCGTACCGACAAGTACCGCACAGATCCCTCATGCCCGTACGCGCGGCGCGCCACCCGCACCCACGGCCACCGCGCACTCGCCGGGCCGCACCCCCACCGGGGAAGTGAACGAACGTTATCGCCAGCAGGCCGCAACCGGCAGTTTTACGCTGTGGACCGAGGGGGAAATCACATAGTGGGACACATTCGAACGCGCGGAGTTCCATGGAACCCGCGCAACGGGAGCCGCAACGAGGTGGCCCCACCCCCGCGCCGCAGGCCGCGCGCCGTGGGTGGTGAGGCGCATCGACGCAGGCACGAAGGGCATCAACGGCACGTAGCGCAGGACACACATTCCGTCACCAACACCACATCAGCCTCACAGCGCGCATGAGACGTCACACGTTGGCGCAACCCCGCACAACACCAGACAGGCGACCGAGCCCCCACACCGCGCGACCCGCGCCACAAACTGCACCCCACGCACCACTCGGCACCACTCAGCACCAATAAGCAGCGCGCTGCCAGCACCCCGCAGCACCCCACAGCACCAAGAAACGCAAGCACTCGAAACACAGCGCACGTCCCGCACCACCCAAGCGCCACGCCCCACCCTTCGCGCCCCGTAAACCCTCCACCGCGACTCCCACGGGCGCACACGGGACAGAGCCGTCCACCGTGTGCCGACGGGAGGTCGGCCATGAAGGTCACGCAGGTCACCAGGGCGCTACTGCCCTTTCACCCGCTCTACCGGCATCTGCTCCCCATCCCGGGCAACCTCGCGGGACTCTCGCTGGCCCTCCTGAAAGCCACCGCCCTGGAGATCGCGATCCTGGCCGGCCACCTGATCCTTTACCCGTCCGGCATCATCCAGGAGCGCCGTGCGCCGGCGCCCCGGATTCCCGCCCAGGAGGGCGCCGCCCAGCTCCCCACGGAGACCAAGCCCCCAGTCGTCCTGCTGCACGGCTTCATCGACAACCGCTCGGTCTTCCTGCTCCTGCGCCGCTCCCTGGCCCAGCACGGCAGGCACCAGGTCGTGTCACTGAACTACTCCCCGCTGACCTGCGACATCCGTACGGCCGCCAAGCTACTCGGACGGCACATAGAGGAGATCTGCGAACGCACGGACAGCGATCAGGTCGACATCGTGGGCCACAGCCTCGGCGGCCTCATCGCGCGCTACTACGTGCAGCGACTCGCCGGCGACACCCGCGTACGGACGCTCGTCACGCTCGGTACGCCCCATTCCGGCACCCGGGTCGCGCCGCTGGCCAACGCGCACCCCATAGTGCGCCAGATGCGCCCCGGCTCCGCCGTCATCGAGGAGCTGGCGCTGCCCGCGCCCGGCTGCCGTACGCGGTTCGTGAGCTTCTGGAGCGATCTCGACCACCTGATGGACCCGCTGGAGACAGCCTGTCTGGAGCACCCCGACCTGCTGGCGCAGAACGTCCGGGTCAGCGGCATCGGCCACCTCGCCCTCCCGGTGCACCCCGCCGTGGCGTCCGGCATACACCAGGCCCTCGAGGGCGCTTACCACAGCACCACGGAGGGTGCCCAGTCCGCCACGCACAACGGCGGCCTCACCGTGGCCTGACCATTCCCCGTCGGCCCCCATCCAGCCACCTGGGCGTCACCCAACAACCCCGGCCGGCCACCCCCTGGCCACCTGCCCACACCGGGGCCACACAGCCAACTCACCGCCCTGGAGCAGCCGTAGACATCGAACAAACTTCGAACACAAACCCAAACCCGTGCCCGCAGTCCCCCGAAACACGGCCGAATGCCCGTTTCCTGCGCGCGCGAAACCTGCAGAAGATTGTCGTGCCCGCGTACCGCCGGGTACAGTCGCCGCACTGCTCTGCCAGCCCCTGTTGTCGAGGCGAAAGAGAAGTTGGTGAACGACCGTCACCCGTCGGGGGCCATGACCACCCCGGCTCCGGCTTCCGAAGCCGCCTCGGCGCATTATGCGTCGTACGGCACCCAGGAAGCCCCGTACGGCGACTTCACCACATACGCCGGCTACCCCGCCAACGGTTTTGACACCGGCGGCCACGCCACGACGACCGCCCCGAGCGCCACCACGACCTTCGAGATCGATCCCCTCTTCGGCGACCTCTCGCAGACCGGTCACGGCACGGGCGCGTACGACGCCTCCCAGTGGTCCACCGGCAGCCATCAAACCGTCAACTACGACCCGTACGCGGCCCAGCCCCACACCGCCTACGACACCGGCGCCTACGACACGACCACCTGGACCGCCGACCACCAGCAGCTGCCTCTCATCCCGCCGCAGGCCGGCGCGGTGGACGCGACCGGCCAGTGGGACGCCAGTGCCTGGCTCCAGCCCGAGCAGGGCGGCCCGGCCGACCAGACCCAGCAGTGGGAATGGGGCACGCAGGCCTTCGACACCGGCGCGTACGACGCCACGCAGTGGAACTCCGACGGCGGCCAGGGCACCGCCCAGAGCCCCGACGAGTACAAGCAGCACACCGAAGCCTTCCACCAGCAGGCCGAGTCCTTCCCCCAGCAGGCCGGGGCGTTCGACCAGCACACCGGAGAATTCGACCCGCACACCGGCGACTTCGCGCAGCACGCCGAGCCCTTCGACCAGCAGGCGACCGCGACGTTCGAGCAGGTCGACCTCGGCGAAGCCACTCACGGCGACGGCGAGCCGGACACCACTGGCGAGACTGCCGCCGCGGCCCCCTTCCTCCTCGACGACCAGGAGGAGGTCACCCCCGCCCCGACCGGCCGCGCGGCCACCCGCAGCGCCGCCCGCTCCCGTCGCCGTACGCCCGCCAAGCGCTCCGCGCTGCTGACCGTCGCCGTGCCCTCGGCGTGCGTGATGGGCGTGGCCGGTATCGCGGCCGCCTCCGTCGGCACCTTGTCCGGAGACGACCAGGACACCTCGACGACGGCCGCGGACGCGCCGGCGGTGAAACCATCCGCCGCCAACCAGCAGCTGAACACCCAGCTCGAAAGCCTCACCGCGGAGGCCCAGGACTTCGGCGACCGGGTCAGCCGTACGCAGGAGCGCATCGACCTCAAGGCGCAGCAGGCGGCCGAGAAGAAGCGGGCGGCGGAGGAGGCGGCCCGCAAGGAGCGGCTGCGGCCGAAGTTCGCGCTTCCAGTCGCGCAGCACGGACTCAGCGCCTACTACGGCCAGGCCGGCATCAACTGGATGTCCGTGCACACCGGCATCGACTTCCCCGTCTCGTACGGCACGACGGTGATGGCCGCGACCGACGGCACGGTCCGCACGGAGTGGAACAGCGCGTACGGCAACATGATGATCGTAACGGCGATGGACGGCACGGAGACCTGGTACTGCCACCTCTCCAGCTACCAGGTGGCCTCCGGTACGACCGTCAAGGCCGGCGACCCGATCGCGTACTCCGGCAACTCCGGCAACTCGACCGGCCCGCACCTGCACTTCGAGGTGCGCCCCGGCGGCGGTGCGGCGGTCGACCCGCTGTCCTGGCTGCGCAGCCACGGGCTCGACCCGTCGTAACCCGCCCACACGGCAGTCGGGGGCCCACCCGCGAAACCCCCGAAGCCCCCGGACCCTTCCGTACCGCTACAGCTTCTCCACCGGCGCATACCGCAGCAGCAGCCGCTTCGGCTTCGCGTCCCCGAAGTCGATCGTCGCCTCGGCGTTGGCGCCCGTGCCCTTCACCCCGACGACGGTGCCGAGCCCGAACTGGTCGTGCGTCACCCGGTCCCCCACCGCCAGCCCGACCACCGGCTGCTCGGCCGTCCGCCGAGTGGCGAACCCGGACGCTCCCGACGCCGAGGAACGCGAGCGGGACGAGGACAGGGAAGCCGCCACGCCCGAGACCGGGCCCGCGGGGGCCGCGGAGGCGCCCGTCCGCTTCCAGTCCACGTGCGCCGCGGGGATCTCCTCCAGGAAACGGGACGGCGGATTGTACTGCGGCTGCCCCCAGGCGCTGCGCATCACCGACCGCGTGAGGTACAGCCGCTCCCGCGCGCGTGTGATGCCGACGTACGCCAGGCGGCGCTCCTCCTCCAGCTCCTTGGTCTGGCCGAGAGCACGCATGTGCGGGAAGACGCCGTCCTCCATGCCGGTGAGGAAGACGACCGGGAATTCGAGGCCCTTGGCGGTGTGCAGGGTCATCAGCGTGATGACGCCGTCGCCCTCCTCCTCGTCGGGGATTTGGTCGGAGTCGGCGACCAGCGCGACCTGCTCCAGGAAGTCGGCCAGCGTGCCCGCCTCCCCTTCGCCGCGCTCCTGTTCGAACTCCAGGGCGACGGCGGCGAGTTCCTGAAGGTTCTCGATCCGGGTCTCGTCCTGCGGGTCGGTGGAGGCCTGCAACTCGGCCAGGTAGCCGGTGCGTTCGAGCACGGCCTCCAGGATCGTCGCCGGGCCGGCCCCGGACTCGACGATCGTACGGAGGTCCTCCATCAGCGTGTTGAACCGCTTGACGGCGTTCGTCGACCGCGCGGCCATGCCGTACGCCTCGTCGACCCGCTTCAGCGCCTGCGGGAAGCTGATCTTCTCGCGCTGGGAGAGCGCGTCGATCATCGCCTCCGCGCGGTCGCCGATGCCCCGCTTGGGGACATTGAGGATCCGGCGCAGCGGGACCGAGTCCTCCGGGTTGGCCAGCACCCGCAGGTAGGCCAGGACGTCCCGGACCTCCTTGCGCTCGTAGAAGCGGACGCCGCCGACGACCTTGTAGGGCAGGCCGACCCGGATGAAGATCTCTTCGAAGACGCGGGACTGGGCGTTCGTGCGGTAGAAGACGGCGACGTCGCCGGCCTTCGCCTCGCCCGCGTCCGTGAGGCGGTCTATCTCGTCGGCGACGAACTGCGCCTCGTCGTGCTCGGTGTCGGCGACATAGCCGGTGATGCGCGCGCCCGCGCCCGCGTTGGTCCACAGGTTCTTGGGGCGGCGGGACTCGTTGCGCTCGATGACCGCGTTGGCCGCGGTGAGGATCGTCTGGGTGGAGCGGTAGTTCTGCTCCAGCAGGATCGTCGTCGCGTCCGGGTAGTCCTCCTCGAACTGGAGGATGTTGCGGATGGTCGCGCCGCGGAAGGCGTAGATCGACTGGTCGGCGTCACCCACCACGCACAGCTCGGCGGGCTTGAGGTCGCCCTCGCTGGGCGGTACATCTTCGTCGTGCTCGCCGGTGCCGACGAGCTCGCGGACGAGGGCGTACTGGGCGTGGTTGGTGTCCTGGTACTCGTCGACCAGGACGTGCCGGAAGCGGCGGCGGTAGTGCTCGGCGACGTCCGGGAAGGCGCGGAGCAGGTTGACCGTCGTCATGATCAGGTCGTCGAAGTCGAGGGCGTTCGCCTCGCGCAGGCGTGACTGGTACAGCGCGTATGCCTGGGCGAGGGTCTTCTCGAAGCCGTCGGCGGCCTGGGTGGCGAAGTCCTCCTCGTCGATCAGCTCGTTCTTGAGGTTGCTGATCTTGGCGCTGAAGGACTTGGGCGGGAAGCGCTTGGGGTCGAGGTCCAGATCGCGGCAGACCAGGGACATCAGGCGCTTGCTGTCGGCGGCGTCGTAGATCGAGAAGGACGAGGTGAAGCCGAGCTTCTTGGACTCCCGGCGCAGGATGCGTACGCAGGCGCTGTGGAAGGTCATCACCCACATCGCGTTCGCGCGCGGGCCGACGAGCTGCTCGACGCGCTCCTTCATCTCGCCCGCTGCCTTGTTGGTGAAGGTGATCGCGAGGATCTGGCCCGGATGCACCCCGCGCTCGGCGAGGAGGTGGGCGATGCGGTGGGTGAGGACGCGCGTCTTGCCGGAGCCGGCACCGGCCACGATGAGCAGGGGGGAGCCGGAGTGGACGACGGCGGCGCGCTGGTTTTCGTTCAGCCCTTCCAGGAGCGCGGCCGAGTCCATGGCGGGGCGCGGGGCGCCGTCGCGGTAGTAGGCGTCCCGGTCCGGGGGCACGTCGAACTTCCCGCCGAACAGATCGTCCGGAATCGACTCCGGAGCGTGATCGTCCTCGGGCGGCGGCGGAGGTTCCTCGTGGGCCCGCGGGGCCTGGAGGTCCGCCAGGAAGCTGTCGTCAAAGAGGCTGCTCATCGCTCTCCGAGTCTAGGGCGCCCCACTGACAACCCGCGGCCACCCCGAGAACATCGCCGCCCGGGAGGCCGACGATCTTGCGGAGAGAGGCGGGAGTCACGTGCGGACAATCTACGGAATCCACTGGCCCACTGCCCACATCGCGCCCCCCGGCGGACCACCAGCCCGCCCGAACCGAGACGCCCCCGACCGCCCGGACCGAGAGCCCCCGACCGCCCGGGCCGAGGCGCCCCCGACCGCGCGGGCCGAGGCAACCCCGCGCGTCCCCGGCCTCGACCGCACGGACCAAGACACCCCGCAGCCGCACCGGTCGGGCGCTCACCGTCCGAACACGATCTCACGCGTGCCGTAATGGCTGACTAAAGGTCACGAAAATGTATCGGGCATATCACCCACCAACCTTCACACGGGCCACACGAGTTGGCTACCGTGCCGATCAGGCCGCACGACCCTAACCGGCGAACCTCGCCGGGCCGCGCGGCCTCCGCCGAGTCCGGTGCGCCTTGAGGCAGCCGGAGCCGGGGACCCAACCGAACTTGGGGTGAATCGGTCCAACTCCCTTCCCGGGAGCGGATCGTAGGGCAAACCTTCCGAACCACCCGCCCGAACCCGACAGCTAACCCGGTAGGCGGCACATGGAAGGAGTCGCCTCCTTTGGCGTCGCACCGCAAGTCGCGCCCCACGGGCGCGCGGGTAGCAGGCATACGGACCCCCGCCCTCGCCACCGCTGCCCTGACCTCCGTGGCCCTGCTCTCCCAGACGGCCAACGCCGCCCCCTCGACCGACGACAAGCCCAGTCTCGAAGAGGTCGAGAAGAAGGTCGACGACCTCTACCGCCAGGCGGAGTCCGCGACCGAGAAGTACAACGCGGCCAAGGAGAAGACCGCGAAGCAGCGCAAGCGCGTCGACACCCTCCTGGACGACGTCGCCCAGCGCACGCAGAAGCTCAACGAGGCCCGTGAGGAGCTGGGGACCTACGCCGCCGCCCAGTACCGCACGGGCGCGTCCGTCCCCGACACCGCCACCTTCCTGCTCGCCGACTCCCCGCAGGACTACTTCGACCAGACCCAGCTGATGGGTCGTCTGACCAACCGTCAGAAGGACGCGGTCGACGAGTACTTCACCGAGCAGTCTGCGACGATGCAGAAGCGCCAGGAGGCCACCGAGAGCCTGGCGACGCTCACCGAGTCGCAGAGCGACCTGCAGACGGCCAAGACCACCGTCCAGAAGAAGCTCGCCGACGCGCGTGAACTGCTGTCGGAGCTGACCGCCGAGGAGAAGGCCCGCCTCGCGGCGATCGAGAAGAAGAAGCAGGAGGAGGCCGAGCGCAAGGCCGCCGAGCTCGCCCAGCAGCAGGCGGAGGAGCAGCGACGCCAGGAGGCGGCCCAGCAGGAGCAGGAGTCGGCCGGCGGCGGATCCTCAGCCGGCGCGGGCAACGAGTCCGGCTCCGACACCTCCGTGTCGGACTCCTCGTACGCCCCGAAGGCCGAGAAGGCGCTCGCCTTCGCCCGCGCGCAGATCGGCAAGCCGTACGTCTGGGGCGCCACCGGCCCCGAATCCTACGACTGCTCGGGCCTGACCCAGGCCGCGTGGAAGGCCGCCGGCGTCAGCCTGCCCCGCACCACCTACGACCAGGTCAACGCCGGCACGACGGTCTCCATCGCCGCCGCCCGGCCGGGCGACCTGATCTTCTTCTACGACGACGTCACCCACGTCGGCCTCTACATCGGCAACGGCATGATGATCCACGCGCCGAAGCCGGGCACCTACGTCCGCGAGGAGTCGGTCTACTACGACGGCGAGTCCTCCATCCACAGCGTCGTCCGCCCGGCCTGACACCCGGCGCCGCGAGGCGACCGATGGGCACGCGCGCGTGCGGCTGTTTCGAGCGGCACGCGCGCGTGGGGCGGGACGTCAGGTCCAGAGCACGGCGACGAAGATGTTGGCCGTGGTCAGCAGGCCCACCAGCCCGAACATGCCCTTGTCCACCTTCTCGTCGTCCCGTTTCACATAGACGAGGCCGAGGATGACGATCAGCAGGGCCAGCTTCACGCCGATCTTGATGTTGTTGACGGGCTGATCGTCGGCCTGGTTCAGGCCGACCAGGATGACGCCGGTGACCAGCATGGTCAGCGCGCCGTGCAGCATCGCGGGGACGAATCGTGCGGTGCCCTGGCCCATCGCCTTCATCTGGGTGAGGAAACCGCCCAGCAGGGAAGCGATGCCGATGATGTGCAGGCCGACGAAGAGGTGGATGAGTGCGTCCATGGGGCCGGAGCCTAATCAGGGGGTTCCGGGCTGCCTGACACCGGGCCTGCCCCTGAGCGCACGGCGACTGCATATATGCGCCATAGCACCTCTGCCCTCACACCCGCCCCGGAATCGCCGCATCGGTCATCGCACTGCGTGAAGACGACGGCCCCGAACCGGGATCACGATCACATACGGTCACCCAGCGTTCCCCTGTCGTCACTTCCGCACAAGGCGTCACCACGCCGACACGCCCGGGTTTAGCGTCCTCCACCAGGTGACCGGCTCCCCACCGCCGCTCCGGCCCGGGGCGGCAGCCGAGCACCACCGCCGAGAAGGTCCGGCGGCGCCCCGCATCCCCTGTGCGGGACGCCGCCGGACGCGTAAGCCGCCCCGGGCGGTCGTACGTCCGCCCGGTGGCCGTACGGACACGGCGGTCGCCCGAGTCGTACGAAAGGACGTGCAGTCCACGTGGCAGCGCACCGCAAGCCCCGACAACGCTCGGCCCACGGCACCAAGGCCCGCACGGCGGCGACGATCGCCCTCGCGGGCGCGGCAACCGCCACGGGCCTCGACGGGACCGGCCACGCCGAGCCTCAGCTGACGCCGGGGCAGGTCAAGGCCAAGGTGGACCAGCTGTACCAGGAGGCGGAGGTCGCCACCGAGAAGTACAACGGCGCGAAGGAGCAGGCGAGAGCGGCGCAGCAACGGCTGGGCACGCTGCAGGACGAGGCGGCCCGCAAGGAGGACCGGCTCAACTCCGCCCGGGACGCGCTCGGTTCGTACGCCGCTGCCCAGTACCGGGAGGGCGGCCTCGACCCCGCGCTGCGACTCGCCCTCTCCGACGACCCCGACCAGTACCTCGACGGCGCCGCGTTCGCCGAACGCGTCGGCGACCGGCAGACGGCCGCTGTCGCACGCGTACGCCGACAGCTGCGGGAGATCGAGCAACTGCGCGGCGCCGCCCGCGTCGAACTGGCCTCCCTGCAGTCACGACAGGCCGAACTGAACCGGCACAAGAAGACCGTCACCGGCAAGCTGGGCGAGGCGCGGCAGTTGCTGTCCCGGCTGACGGCCGAGGAGCGGGCGCGGCTCGCCCAGGGCGGCACCGACCGCGCCTCGCGCGCCTCGACGACCGGCCGCGACGCCCTCCAGGCCCCCGGCTCCGCCACGACGACGGCACCCAACTCCCGTGCCGCGGCGGCCGTCTCGTACGCCTACCAGAAGCTCGGCAGCCCCTACGTCTGGGGCGCCACGGGTCCCAACGCCTTCGACTGCTCGGGCCTGATCCAGGCCGCGTACCGCTCCGCCGGGGTCTCCCTGCCCCGCACGACCTACGCCCAGATCGACGCCGGCCGCCGCGTCTCACGCTCCGAACTGCTCCCCGGGGACCTGGTCTTCTTCTACTCCGGCATCAGCCACGTCGGCCTCTACGTCGGCAACGGCCAGATGATCCACGCCCCCAACCCCTCGGCTCCGGTCCGCGTGGCCCCGATCGACGAGATGCCGTTCGCGGGGGCTACGCGGGTGGTGTGAGAGTTCATTGAGGTCGGCGCGGGAGCCGCTGCGTCCGGCTGGCGTCAGGACGTTTCAGCGGATCGTTCCGAGCCACAGTCGGCGCCCGAGGTCGTCCAGCTCCTCCTTGCGTTCCTCGCACTCGGGGATGGCCTGCCGGAGCAAGGCCCAGTAGTCCGCTCCGTGTCCGGAGACCCTGATGTGGGCGAGTTCGTGGGCGATGACGTAGTCGACAAGGTGAGCGGGCAGCTGGAACAGCGCCCAGTGCAGCGCCATGGTCCCCTGGGCGCCGTCGCCCGGCCGGTAGGTGCCCCACCGGCTGCCAACATCACGTACGGCGATTTCCGGCTCCCGGACCTCCATGCGAGCGGCCCATGGCTGAAGCCTCCCTTTCGCCCAGAGTTGCCCCCTCGTCCGGTACCAGCTGATAAGCGCACGCCTGGCAGCCGCGGGCTCCCGCGCGACGCGCTCGGCTATCACCAGCCGCCCGGCAACCAGCCGAACGCCGGGATTCCCGTCGTCCGTAACTCGGAGGCGGTACGCACGCCCGAGGTAGCTGAACGTCTCACCGTCCCGGAAGGCACGCACGGGGTGGGCGGGCGGGTGCTCGGCCCGCAGGCGCAGTTTGTCAGCCAGCCACGCCTCCCCCTCGCGCAGAAAGTCCTCCGCTCGTTCTGCATCGCACCCCTGCGGAACCCGCAGGAGAAGAGCACCGTCGCGTTCCACCGTGAGTGCCAGGCGTCGGCGGCGGGCGCTGACCACCACACGGAACTCCCTGTCCCCCACAATGATCACCTGGCCGTCCTCCAGCACGGTTCGGCACGGGTCTTGCGGCTTGGCGGTCTCTTGCACGCCGCCTATTGTCCCCGGGCAGCGGCCCGGAACGCCGCGGCGTGCCGCTGAGCGTGCCCGGTCAAAGCTTGGGAGAGGTTGCGCAGAGGCTCCTTGGCACGGTCTCGCGGCTTGACACCGGCCCTGCGTAGTTCGCGCCAGAGCTCGCTCTGCAGAGAGTCGAGGCTGGCCTCGTTGTCCGACCAGGCAGCACTCGACACATGCCGCTCGATGACGGCAGCCAGGTCGACGGTGACGCTCCTCAGGACGGCTGTGTCGGGCAGGTCAAAGGCCGGGTCCTCGGTCATCCGGTCGGAGAGCTTTGTGTACAGCTGCTGCTCGGCCGGGGTGAGGTCGGCGACCTCGGGGTCGACCTCCTCGGCCTGCCGCGCCCGGTCGATCAAGGGGCCGATGCGCACCTTGATCTCTTCCCAGCGCCCCGCGAACTCCTCCAGGATCGCCTCCAGCTCCTGGGACAGCGTGCGCAGCACGGGCCGGTCGTCCGCCTTACGCCGTTCCTCCAGGTGGTAGCGCAGTGCCTGCACCTGCTCGGCCGCCGATTCCCGCACGTCGGGAATGCGGTCCACCACCTCGTCGAAGTCGGGGGCGAGGATGGAGACCGGCGCGATGACCTGTTGGATCTCGGGAAGTTCAAGGTGGTCCGCGACCATGGCACGCACCTTGCGCCCGTACGCCCTGACGGAGAAGGTCCCGCCCTCGGCGTCCCGGTAGTGCCGCCGTACCCGCTTCTGCAACAGCGTCCATTTCCGCGCCTCGGGGACCAGCTTCAGAGCCGCCCCGTGTGGAAGGACGCGCTCCAGCGCGGAGGTGAAGCGGCTCATACGGGCGTCGAACTCGGATCGCGCGTTCTCGTCACCGAGCGTGAGCGTGCCGTGGGCGATGCCGCCGGGGGTGTCGAGGCCGGTGATACCCAGGTCCGTGAGGAAGTCCCGCAGCTCGTCCGCGGCCTCCTGCATTTCCGGAACCTCGACCTTGTCGAGGCTGCGGACCGTCCGGAGCGTGGACCCGTCGCCCTTGTACGCCGGAAGGGTGACTGCCAGGTCGCTGAGCACGCCGTAGTAGTCCACGACGCGGCCCTCGTACTTGCCACGGCGTGGCCGGTTCACGCGGGCGATGGCCTGGAGCAGTTCGGCGTCCTGGATGGGACGGTCCAGGTACAGCGCCTGCTCGATGGGCGCGTCGAACCCGGTCAGCAGCATGGACTTCACGATGAGGAACGCGACGGGCCGGGGCTCCTCGACGTGCGGGGTGGCCAGCCCGCTCCAGGGGTTCCGGGCAACGCTGCCGGCCGGTGCAGGATCGTTCTCGGGGATATGGTGCGTGACCCACGGATTGTCCGGCGGAAGCTGCGGAAACGGCTCCAGGAAGCGCTCGACGTACTCCTGCTGGGCCACCGGGTCGGTCCACTCGCGCCACTGCCCGCGCTTCTTCTCACTCCCGGCGGAGATGACGGGCACGAAGTCCATCCGACGCAGGATCTCCTGGTACTGCCAGGCACGCAGCAGCACCAGGTCGTCCCAGGTGTAGTCCGCGAGATCCTTGTGCCGCAGGGACTCCGGCTCGAAGTCCCTCACCCTGGCGAGGAGTTCGGCCCGGGCGTCGTTCAGCATGTGCCGGTACAGCACGGCGGCGCTGCGGCTCACCGCGGCGACCTGTGCCTTGAAGCCACCGGTCAGCGGCCCGGTGACGTAGTGCTCCAGCATGTCGACGGCCTTGGCCCGGATCACCGGCAGCGACTCGGCGACGGTGCGACTCGTCGGTTTGAGCCGCTCGCGCATCTTCCTCTGCTGACCGGCCCGCAACCCGGCGATCAGGTTCTCGAACTTCGCGTTCAGTTCGTCGCTGTCCCGGACCCCGGCCGGCCCCGTTCGCCCCTCGTAACGCACGGGCACGACGACCTTGTCCCGCTCGGCCTCGTCCATGAGGTACGAGTCGAGGAACGCTCCGTCCGGCTCCAGCCCGAAGATGCGTCCGGTGTCCGTCAGCCGTCCCTTCATGATCGGTGTACCGGTGAAGCCGACCCGGGCGGCCTTCGGGACGGAGTCGCGCAGACAGGCGTGCAGGACGGAGGTGTGCGACCGGTGCGCCTCGTCGACGAGTACGAGGACGTACGGTTCGTCGCTGCACTCGGTGAACCGCCGGCGGACCTCCTCGACAGCCGCCTCTCCGGGCGTCGGATCGGACGCCTCCTCGGCCGATGCCCCCTGGGCGAGGCGTTCCTGCGCGGCCTCGAACTCGGCCACGGGGTCACGGTCGTCGGCGGTCTCGCCCTCGCCGGTGCCGAGGACACCGGGAATGCGTCCCAGATACTTCTGGATCATCGTGAAGATGACGGCACGTCCGCCGCGCTTCCCCGCGCGCTCCAGCATGCCCTCCACATCCGAGCGGGACCCCGCGACTCGGACGTCGGACCCACTGACCCGGACCGCGGCAGCCAGCTGCTGCTCCAGCTGCCTGCGGTCGGTGACGACGAGCAGCGTGAAGCGGTTGAGCTGAGGGTCGCGACTGGTGTGCAGCCTACGGGCGAGAAAGGCCATGGTGAGGCTCTTGCCGGAGCCCTGGGTGTGCCAGATGACGCCGCCGCGTTCGTCCTGACCGGCGGCCGGATCGTCCACGGTCCGCCCGGTACGCAGTTTCCGGACGATCTTCTCGACGGCACGGTACTGCTGGTGACGGCAGACGGCCTTGACCGTGACCGAGGGTTCTCCCGGCTTGCCCTTCACGGGCATCTCGAAGACGTAGTGCCGCACGATGTTCAGCAGGTTGCGGGGCTTGAGCACGATGGCGACGAGGCGGTGCAGGTCGGTGGGCGTCGCCCCCGGCTCCAGCAACCGCGCCTTGTCGTCCCGCCGCACCTCCTGCAATGCGCGCCCCAGCTCTTTGTCGTCCTTGTAGTCCGGGGTCACGCTGCGCCAGGGCGCGAAGTGGTTCTCGTCGGACGTGATGGTGCCGAGGGCCGCGTGCTCACCGGCTGCGGCGACGAGCAGTTGCACGGGCGCGAAGAACTCCGGCACCTGCGAGCGGGCGTCGCGTCGGTCGCGTCCGTGGTCTTCGTCGAGCGGTACGCCCGCGTAGCCGCGCAGGTCGCGGATGGCCTCACCGATCGCGTCCTTGACGTCCGGGCTCTTGCATTCGACGACGACAAGCGGAATGCCGTTCACGAAGAGCACGAGGTCGAGGATGATCTCGGCTCCGTCGAACGTCCTGACACGCAGCTGGTCGGCGACGAGGAAATCGTTCCTCTTGAGGATCTCGCCGTCGTCCAGCCCTTCCAGATCCCAGTCGATGAACTGCGCGTTGACCGTCCCGCCGTGATGGTGCTCCTCGTCACCGGTGACCTGTGTGCCCTTGATCAACCGGCTGGTCAGTTCACCGTTGACGGTGACGAGCGAGTTGGTCGCGACGTTCCGGGCGGTGCGCCGCAGATCATCGATCGCGGCATCGGCATCGGCCTCCGTCATCCAGGAACCGCCCCCGTCGGGCAGCCGGTTGACCCGCCGCACGGCGGCGCGCAGCCGCTTCAGCAGGAGCAGTTCGCTGTACGCCCGCTCGTCGCCCTCGGGTTCCGGCCGGCTGAGGTCGGGCCCGTGCACGTGCCGCCACCCCATCGCCTTCAACTGGTCGATGATCGGCTGTTCGGTCTCGTCCCGTTCGGCCGTGCCCCGTGCCATGAACTGTGCGCCCCTCCGCCCCGCCCCTGCTGCCGGTCGGTGACCGTCCTCGCCGTCGTCGACCGTCCGCCTATTCTGCGACGGATGTGGCGTGGGTGACACACGTATGGGTGGTCGTTATGGCCGCAGGGCTGCGACCGGACGGGATTTGGCCGATTGTCGCCGGTCACGGGCGGTCAGGGCGGCTTGGCGGACGAGGGCGGCGGTGTCCTGTCGGGTGGAGCAGAGTGTGGTGGCTGAGGGGGCGCCGCTCTCGGCGGGTGCGGTGCTACGACAGCCCCGGCACAGGCCGCCGACGAAGGCGGCGGGACGCCCGGGCACGCCGCACTCCGTGCACTCCGGCATGAGACGGCGGAGGGGGCGCGGTTCGCCGGCTTCGGGCGCCGGTTCTGGGGCGGTCGAGGGTGTGGGGCTGGGCGGCAGTTTGTCCCGCAGTCGGCGAGCGACGAACCCCCTCGGTGCGTGGACGGCGTCGGGCAGGCCCGAGGTGACGGCCTGCAAGAGGGAAACGGGAGTTGCGCCCCGTTCCAGCCAGGGGACGACCAGGTCGGTGAGGGCGCTGCAGTCGGCGTCGGAGAGGGCGAGGCGGGAGTCGATGCGGCCGAGCCGGGCGAGGGTTCGGTAGGCGGTGGCGCGGTGGGATTCGGGGGTGGTGGGTGCAGGTTCCGGGGCGGGGTCACTGGATGGGGTGACCTCGTCCGAATCGCCGACCGGCCCCGCGATGTGCACGGCTTCGTCGCCGTCCAGGAAGCGAGCCCACCAGGCGCTGTCGCGTGCGGTGCTGGACCAGAACGTACGGAAGACCCAGCGCGTGCCGGAGTCGCTGGTGGTGGCGAGGCCGCGGACGCGGTGGAGATGCCCGGCGCGGGAGAGGAAGTTGAGCGCGCTACGGACGGCCTGCTGCCCGTAGAGGGGAAGCGTCTTGGCGAGGCTCTTCACGTCCATAGCAGCGCCCTCGGGGAGCCGGTCCACGTAGGCCGCGATGTAGGCCTCGCGGACGGGGAGGTGCGTGAAGTCAGCGGGGCGGGAAGCGACGCCGGGCTCGCCCGGGGCGGTGCGCTTGCCGTAGCCGGGATTGGCCATGGGATGAGCTGCGGGTGCAGGCAGGGCAGCGTTAGAGTCTTCGTAAGCCACGAGATCGCCTTTTCCGATCTTGAGGTGAGACCCCGGCGGGTGTTGGTAGCACCCGACCGGGGTTGTTTGTTGCTGCGAACGCTAGAGGGCGACGACGGCGCGTCGCAAGCCGATCACGAAAAGTCATGTCGACTGGCAGGAAGGCGAGTTGCTGGGAGGGTGGGTGGCGGGTTGAACCCCACCACCCATTCCTTGCAAACGGCGCTCGGGTCCCGGACCTCGCCCCTCGAAGCTCAAGCGCCGGTACGGGCGTACGCGACGAAGGCGGCCCAAGCGGCTCCGGCGACTGCGAACCGGGGGCTTTGGGGGCCGAGCTTCGAGTCTCGGACGTGGATGGTGTGGGGGCAGGGGGCGACTTCCACGCAGGCGGCGTCCTCGAAGTCGCTGTGGGTGGACTTGCGCCAGTCGAGGGCGGCTTCTAGGCAGGCGCCGCCCTGGCTGTCGCTATAGCTGGACTTGTACCAGGTAAGGCGTTCGCTCATCTCTCCTCTGCCACCTTTCTGATGAACGTGGCCGACTCCTCCACGCCGAGGCAGTGCATGCGGATCATCGCATGGGTCTGTGTGAGTGCACTCACCTTGTCCGGACTGGCATGCAGGACGCTGACCTCCGGCGCTTCGACGTATCCGTAGTGGTCATGCTCCGGCGTCTCCAAGAGAACGATGCTGCCGTTTAGGGCAACACCGCTACAGCGGCCGAAAGGAAGCACCTGAACCGACACGTTACGCAGGGCACCGACCTCCATCAGGTGCTGAAGCTGCTCTCCCATCACATGCCTCCCTCCGACACGGGTACGGAGCGCGGCTTCGTAGACGACGAAGCCGTACATCACGCCCGCCCTGCGCCGCAGCGCATCAGCCCTCCGGAGACGAGCCGCCACGCGCTCGTTGACCGTCTCATCATCCAGGGGAGGCGAGCTGGCGCCAATCAGCGCTCGGGCGTAGGCCTCTGTTTGCAGCAGTCCAGGGATGAGTAGCGGCTCATACCACGAGACGGCGATCGCCTCGGCCTCAAGGGTCATGTACTCCTGCGACCGTGCCGGGAAAGGTTCCGGCTTCAGATACTCCTGAGCCGCGACAAGCTTCCCGCCCGCCCCGCACACCTGATCCGCGACCTGCAACAACCGCAGCGTAGGCCGACGGCGGCCGTTCTCCATCGACTTGACGTACTCGTAGTCGTAACCGGCCTCTTTGGCCAGCGCCTCACGGCCGATACCGGCCTCCGCACGCCACATCTTGATCTGGCTGCCGCAGTACCGCCACGCGATCGGCGGCTGCGAGTTCACCTCGGTCGCCACACACACCTCCGCCGGGTCCACACCGGGTACAACCACCCGCCGTACCCGCGCCGTTACTCGTGAGGCTACGCGCGAGCCGGGACGGTGATCTCGCCAACCGCGAAACATCGACGCAAGGGATGAACAGCGCATGCAGACCCCGTGGCCGCCGCTGCCGACGACGACTCCGAAGGACATCGAGTGGCGGCTACCGCGTCACGCACGCAGCGTCGGCCGGGCGCGCACCCTGTTCCGCGAACAGGCGGCATCCTGGGAGCTGCCGCAGGACGTGACAGACACGGCGGAACTCCTCCTGAGCGAACTGATGACGAACGCATACCGCCACGCCCGGGTCCCAGCCGGCCGCGAGATCTGGGCCCGCTGCGCCCTCACGGACGACCGCCTCCGCATCACGGTGACGGACGCCAGCGACACGCTCCCGACGCTGGCCACGGCTTGTTTGGACGACGAGTCAGGCCGGGGCCTCGCGCTGGTGGCTGCACTGGCGGACAACTGGGATACGCAGAGAAGAGAGTGCGGCATCGGCAAGGAGGTGTGGTTCGAACTCGTCACGAAGCCGTCAAGCCACAGTTAGAAGATCACTGGAGAGAGCTGCTTTCAAGTTTCCCAACTTCGCCTTCTCGGCGATTAGCGAAGCCCTCTTCATGCGCACTGCCCAGATCTGCTCAACCAATTGCTTGCGATCCCCCTCTGAGGGAACGCAGACGGGCAGTTGCGAGAAATCGCTCTTGTTAATGATCGGCGTGACTTGAAGGTTGAGCAGGGACTTAGCCCGACGCATCGCAGACCGCACCGCCAGGTAAACAAAGCGGTGATCAAATCCTTGATGTGGGATCACAGCATTGATCTGCTGATTGGTACAGCTTTCAACGCCGGACAGGGCAACTTTTCCAGCACCAAATCCGATACAGACCGCCAGCGTAGATCCAGCGGGAATGATCCGGAGATCTCTTGCGCGAGAGCTGGCAATGCTTCTTTCAGGGTCAGAGAGCGCACCTTCAGCATCACGCACTTGAGACGGCGTGAAGAGCGGGATTCCACCCTCTAGGGTGCTGGAATCCCAATCAGGTGGAGGGGTAGCGCCGGTTACGACCGTACCGAGTTCCGATACGACGCCTGCGGGGTCCTTTGATCCGAAAGTGTCCTGCAGCAGCCCTTCCTCAAAAGACTCCAACTTGACGACGGCTGCCTCGATGCCCTGCACCTGATCATCTACGGCTTGAATAACTTCCAGGATACTTAGCTGCCTCGCCAGCGGTATGTCCGGAATCCTTAGCGTTTCAAACTCACGCTTGGATAGTTTGACCATGCTTTCCGACGTACCTTGAGCCATCGCCATGATACGACGGCGCGTGTCATGATGACGAAGCACAAGTTCCAAAAATGAAGTCGAGTAGGACTTCTTAACCCGGATCCTCATCATAAGGTCTGGAAAAAGACAAGGAACGCCAATGTCTCGATAAACGCCAGCCAGCCCGACCAGTTGGCGCGTATTAGCACGACTGACAAGCAGGTCACCATCAGCCAACAACGCTTTATGCCCAGGAGAGATCCCCCATGGCGCATTCTTGAGCTGAAGCGGCTTGAAGCCGTCCACAGAAAGACAGCCTAGCCCTAGCATTTGCATGCCTGTCCACGCTTGACTTTCCCGCGGGGAATATCCGTTCTGAATGGGCTCCGCTAGGACCTCACGGAGCTCAGTAGTTGGCCACGCTTCAGCCCTCATACCTAAGCTCCTTCAAGAACCCCTCCAACGCCTCCGCAGCCGCTTCCCGCCGCCCCTCGATCTCCCGCAGCGAAACCCCGTACTTCTGCTCCCACACCCGATACGTCTCCGCCAACTCCCGCCGACGTCGCACCACGTGCCCTTCGAGCTTCGTCTCGAGGTCGGCGCGGAGGATGCTGAGGACCACCTCCCGTTCACCCGCCCTCTCGGCCAGCTCGCGGCGAGCCTTGGTCAGGCCCGCCTCGGGCGGCTCTGCCGCAGCCTCGGGCCTCGCGGCCACCGGCAGCTCCAACAACGCACCCTGCCCAGCCGCCTCCTCCGCCGCCGGAACCGCCTTGCGCTTGCCCTTGCCGGAAACCGAAGCCCCCTTCTTCGCAGCCCTCTCGCGCTCCGCCTCCCGCTTGGTGCGGATCGAGGCCACCGGCCAGAACGCGTCCTCCAGGTCCTCGATCGCCCGCTTGGCCTCCGCCCGCCGCTTCGTCAGGTCCCGCATCTCGGCCTTGCTCAGGACGGCCTCTGCCAATGCCGGGTCGATGCCACTCCCGGCGCCCGACTCGGCATCCGCGTCGTCGTCACCGTCCAGCGCCGCCTGCCGCGCCTCCGCCAACGCCGCCTCTGCCTCCTGCGCCGCCTTCGCCTTGGCGTCCAGTTCGGCGTGGGTACGCTCCGCCGATGCCAGGTCCTCCAGGAACTTCGGGGCGATCGCCGCGACCACCTTGTGGTCGTACGCCTGCCTCCGCTCCGCCGCCGTACGCTCCCGCCGGCCGCCCGTGCGCGGGTCCGGCTCGGGGGCGAGCATGGTGTGGACCGTCTCCCCCCAGCCGTCGACGACTCCCGCAAAACCGGTCACCGACAACGCCTTCAGCTCGTTCTTCGCATCGTGCCACCAGCCTGCCACCGCGCCCGCGAGCGCGTACCGGTCGAGGAGACCGACCGACAGGAGCCGGTTCTGGAAGGAACCGATCAGGTCCTTCCGCAGTCGCGCGAGCTGGGCCTTGCGCTCCTGGTCGGTGCGGTCGTCCCCGGCCACGGGCTCCAGGGCCGCGATCTGGTCCGCTTCCGCCGTCCACCACTCCGCGAAGGCGTCCCAGAGCATCTGCTCCCGTCCGCTCGCCAGCTCCGCCAGACGCGCCGCGTCCGGGCGGCGTTCCGGCTCGGGGAAGTCGACGTAGTCCGGGTCGTCGGCGCGTACGTCGAACAGGTCGGACACCTTGATGTCGTAGGCGTCCAAGAGGTCCTTCTTCGCCTCGACCTCCGTCACCGGTACGCCGCCGACCAGGTGCGCCCGCACATCCTGCGGCTCCGGCGGCGGCGTGTTGTCGACGTAGCGACGGATGTTGAAGTTGAAGTCGTTGTCCGCCAGTTCCTCCCGCGTCACCGCGCGTGCGAAGCCGGGTACGTCCTCGAAGACCTCGTCGTCCTGCCAGGCGTGGAACGTCGAGACGATCTTCTCGATGTGCTCGGGGAGCAGGATGTTCTGCGCCCGCTCGGCGTGGAACTCGCGGTCCGCGTTGATGAAGAGGACCTTGCCCCGGCGGTCGGGGCGGCGGCGGCTCGGCGGGCGCAGGACCAGGACACAGGCCGGGATTCCCGTGCCGTAGAAGAGGTTGGGGGCGAGGCCGATCACGGCCTCGATCAGGTCATGCTCCATGAGGAGCTTCGCGCGGATCTTCTGTTCCTCGCCGCCGCGGAAGAGCACGCCGTGCGGCATGACCGTGAACACCGCGCCCGACCGGCGCTTCACCATGTCCAGCATGTGCTGGAGGAACATCAGGTCCGCCTTGCCGCGCTCGGACGTCTCGCCGTGTGGCATGCGCTGCTTCAGGCGCGGAACCTCGTCCTTCTTGTAGTCCATCGAGAAGGGCGGGTTGCTGAGGACGAGGTCGAAGTCGGCTTCGGGGTGGAGCGGGTTGGTGAGGGTGTCGCCCGTGCGCAGGGAGAACTTCTTGGCCCCGTGGAAGAGCATGTTCATCGTGGCCATCACCCAGGAGCCGCTGTTGGCGTCCTGGCCTGCGAGGCCGAGGTTGCGGGAGTCGCCGCCGTGCTCGTCGACGTACTCCATGGCGTGGATGAGCATGCCGCCCGAGCCCACACAGGGGTCGTACACCCTCATGTCGCCGTGCGGACGGGCCAGTTCCACCATCATGCGGACGACGGCACGCGGGGTGTAGAACTCACCGCCCTTGCTGCCGGCCGTGTCTGCGAAGTCCTTGATCAGGTACTCGTAGGCAGCACCGATCATGTCGGGGAACTCGAAGTCCTCACCGCGCAGCCGGATGCCGCCGAAGTGGTCGATGAGAGAGGCGAGGCGCTTGTCGGCGAGTTCGGCGGCCGACTTGCGCGCGTTGCCGCCGCCTCCGATGCGGTTGAAGTTGACGTGGGCGAACAGGCCGCGCAGCTCGCTGTTGCCCGGCTGTCGTTCGAGTTCGTCCAGGGCGGGCTGGAGATAGTCGGATGCGACGTTGTCTACCGCCCCGGCCAGCCGGTCCCAGCGAGCGGCCTTCGGGACGAAGATCGCGCCGTGGGCGTCGTACCACTCGTACGACTCCGCCTCGTCCTCGGCCTCCTCCTGAGTGTCACCCTCAGCCAGGCGTTCCTTGATGATCGCTTCGCGCGCGGCCTCGAACTCGTCGTTGACCCGCTTGAGGAAGAGCAGGACGAAGATGAAGTCGCGGTACTCGGCGGCGTCCATCGTGCCGCGCAGGATGTCGGCCGCCGCGAAGAGATGGCGTTCCAACTGCGCGAGCGTGAGCTTGGCCACGTACGGCACTCCCCTGGTGACTGTTCGGCTTCCGGTTGCAACATGGCATTGCAATGCGAGCGTGCAACCGGAAGCCTACGGTCTTCCGAGAGGGCCATCGCCACCGCGCGCGACAGTGACTGTGAGTGCCTTTAAGTGCCCGCTCAGTAGTCGGATACGTCCAGGCCTTCTTCGACGAACTTCCACACGTCCGTGTACGGGTCCCAGCCGTTCTGGTCCGCACGGCCGGCGTGACGGCTGACGAGGTCTTCCGCATAGCGCTGTGCCGTCTTGTACCGGCCGCTGAACTGCCCCCGCATGACGTGCTTGGCCTGCTCCTCGGAAACCGATCGGATGGCGGGGCCGTAGGTCTGCGCGAAGCCGGACTGTTGCTTGAGCCGATTCGCCGCGCTGTCGCAGACTCCGCCGAAGGTGCTCGTGTAGTTCTGGTAGTGCAGCAGCCGCCACAGTTCGAAGCACGGGTGGGAGTAGGCGATGTGAAGTTCCTCCCGCTTGGCCTTGGCGAAGGCTGTGGGGATGTCCTCGTGCTGGTCGCGGTCGAACAGGCACCACACCTGCGGCCAGTTCCAGTCGTCGGGACTGATCCCTGCCTTCTTGGCGGCGCGGCGAACCTCGTGCCACTTGGTGATGGCGTCTTCCACCAGCGGGAGCGGCTTGCGGCGCTTGCTGGGCGCGCTGCGGTTCTCGACCTTGCAGACGATCTCGTGACGGGGGTCCTTGCGGGTGCCGTGCTCCGTCACGAAAGTGACGAAACCCGGTTCCGTGACCGCGCCCTCGGTGAAGACGTACACCTCCCGGCGCAGCTTCTTCCGCTTCTTGACGCGTGCCGGATTGTCCCGCCCCTTGTCCCTCGCCATCAGGAACGCTCTGCCTCCCCTGCCAGTGCCGTGAGCACCGTGCGTCCGATCTGGCCCTGGTCGACGTTCGGCACGCCGCCGTAAGCACCTGCCAGGTACGAGTCCTCAAGATCCTCTTCGGGCTTGGGGTCGAAGTCGCTCAGCGGATACAGCTCCGTGGCACCGCGCTTGTCCTTCTCCGTCAGCCAGATCTGCCCCGGCTCAAGCGGCCGGCCGCCTCTGGGGCTCTTCAGCAGGGACGCGTCGTGCGAGGTGAAGAGCAGCTGAGCAGCCGTCTTGTTGGACCAGGTTGCCTGGAACAGTCTGACTACTTCGGATGCGAACCTTGGATGCAAACTCGCGTCCAGCTCGTCGATGAGCAGCACGGCGCCGCTGTCGAGAGCCAGCAGAAGCGGGCCGATGAGAGCGAACCAGGAGCGGGTGCCGAACGATTCCTTCGCCCAGTCCAGGGCCACCGCGGTGTCAGGGTCACTGCCGTGCAGCAGCCTGACCGTAGGGGCACTGCCTCCTGGTTGGCGTTCCACTTCGGCGCCCTGGATACCCAGATCGGCCACTCTCAGCAGGTCCCGGACGCGTTCCCGGTGCCTGTCGTCGAGGAGCTGCTGGGCGGTGTAGGTCTCGCGGTCCCTCAACTCCGTCTCGGGGGTGATGTCCCACAGGTTCGACCGGAACCAGTCGTAGATCCGAGACAGTTGGGGGTGGTTGTCACTCGCGGCGCGGCTGAGGAGCAGTGCGTTGGGACGCGTGGAGCGTGCCAGGCGCGCCCGATCTTGGACACGGTCGCCCGGAAAGTCGTAGACATTCTCACGCGAGGCGTCCCGGTCGAGCCAGACCTGTCGGCGGCCCTTCGGATAGGCGTGGAGCCACTCGGACTCCACCCGCCGGTCGCCCAGCTCGAAGCCGTAGGTCCAGCGCACTCCGTCCTCCAGGACGAAGTCGACCTCGTAGAAAGTGCTCGCCTCCGGCGACTCGGCGTCAAGGGCGAAAGGCTCGCGTTCAGGGACACCGATGTAAGAGGTCCACAAACCGTAGGAGTCCAGGACCGCGCTTCTCATCTTCTTGAGCGCGGTGATGACGTTGGACTTGCCCGAGGCGTTGGCGCCGAAGACTCCGACGACCGGATAGACCGCCAGCTCCTTGCCGTCGGAGAGCCGGACCGTTCGCGCCGCGTCGGACTCCTCCTCGGGCGCAACGACGAAGGACAGCTCCTGCTCGTCACGCAGTGACCGCACGTTCGCCGTACGGAAACGCAGCAGCATAAGGCCCTCCTTCCGTCGGCCACAGCGTATCCGTGTGATCGTAGGCGTGCCTACCGGACGGTCACACCAGCCGTCGAGCCGTCGCCCACCGCGTCAGCTCGTGCCGGTTGGAGAGCTGGAGCTTCCTCAGGACCGCCGAGACATGGGACTCGACCGTCTTCA
This sequence comes from Streptomyces spinoverrucosus, assembly GCF_015712165.1. Lineage (NCBI taxonomy): Bacteria > Bacillati > Actinomycetota > Actinomycetes > Kitasatosporales > Streptomycetaceae > Streptomyces > Streptomyces spinoverrucosus. The sequence goes on from NZ_JADPZX010000001.1 coordinate 3,315,467, forward strand.
CCGAGATGTACAGCTGCTTGGCGATCTCCTTGTACGCGTAGCCGCGGGCGATGAGCCGCAGGACCTCCCGCTCGCGCTGGGTGAGACGATCCAGGTCCTCGTCGACCGGCGGGGCGTCGGTGGAGGCGAAGGCGTCGAGGACGAAGCCGGCCAGACGCGGTGAGAAGACCGCGTCGCCCTCCTGGACCCGGAATATCGAGTCGACCAGGTCCGTGCCGGTGATCGTCTTCGTGACGTAGCCCCGCGCGCCGCCGCGGATCACGCCGATCACGTCCTCCGCCGCGTCCGAGACGGACAGGGCGAGGAAACGGACCGGCTGCTCGGCGTCGGCCATCAACGCGGCGCAGCGGCGCAGCACTTCGACCCCGCCGCCACCCGGGAGGTGCACATCGAGCAGGACCACCTCGGGCCGGGTCGCGGTGATGACCGTGACCGCCTGGTCGACGTCCGCGGCCTCGCCGACGACCTCGACGCCGGTCTGCTCGGTCTGTCCGATCTCGGCCTGTACGCCCGTACGGAACATGCGGTGGTCGTCGACGAGCACCACGCGCACGTGCCGCTGTCCCGCGCCGCCGCCCGCTGTCGGTGCGGGCTCGGCCGCCTCTTCCGCTCCCGCCGTCCCGTTCGCCTCGGTCGGGTCGCTCATGACGTCTTCTCCGCCCTCTCCATCTCCAGCTCGACCTCCGTGCCGCCGTCGGGCACCGCCCGCAGCCGGGCCGTGCCGCCGTTGCGCTCCATGCGGCCGATGATCGATTCTCTGACGCCCATGCGGTCGGCCGGTATCGAGTCGAGGTCGAAGCCGGGACCACGGTCCCGGACGGACACGAAGACCGTCTTTCCCTCGACCTCGGCGTAGACCTGCACGGCGCCGCCTTCGCCACCGTACTTGGCGGCGTTCACCATCGCCTCGCGCGCGGCCTGCATCTGTGCGCCGATCCTCTCGTCGAGCGGGCAGTCGCCGACCACGACGACCTCTATGGGGACGCCGTGCTTGTCCTCCACCTCCGCGGCGTTGCGCCGTACCGCGTCGGCGAGGGTGGTCGGCTCGTCGGCCTCGTCCTTGCCGGTGCCCTCCGGCTTGTAGAGCCAGGTGCGCAGGTCGCGCTCCTGGGCGCGGGCGAGGCGGCGCACCTCGCCCGCGTTGTCCGCGTTGCGCTGTATCAGCGTCAGGGTGTGCAGCACCGAGTCGTGGACGTGGGCGGCGACCTCCGCGCGCTCCTGGGCGCGGATACGCATCAGCCGCTCCTCGGACAGGTCCTGGGTCATACGGACCAGGTACGGACCGGCGAGGAGCGTTATGCCGACGAGCACCGCGAGGGCCGCCTGCAGGACCGAGCCGAGGTGGGCGGCGGAGCCCTGGAGCACGAAGACGCCGGTGACGCCGGCCGTGACCAGCAGGACCCCGGCCACCGCGCGCAGCAGGGTGAGGGTGCGCTTGCGGCGGCCGACCTCGACCCAGCGGGCCCGGCGGGCGTTGTCCGCCTGGCGCCAGACCAGGGCGACACCGGCGCCGACCAGCACGGTCGGCAGGAGGTAGGCCTGGGCGCCGCCGCCCAGGTTCACATTGCCCACGAAGACCATGGCCACGACGACCATGAGCAGCAGGGCGACGATCTGGCCCTTGTCCGGCTTGCGGGCCACGAGTCTCTTGCGGCCGTCGGACGAGGTCTCGGTGGTGACCAGGGACGGCGGCTTCTGTGCCTCGACGCCGCCGACGCCGAGCGGCACGAAGAACCAGAAGGCGGCGTAGAGCAGCGCTCCGAGGCCGTCGGCCATGAACAGGCCGACGAACACCAGGCGCACCCAGATCACGGGCAGGCCGAGATGCCCGGCGAGCCCCCGCGCGACGCCACCGAGCCAGCGTCCGTCACTGCTGCGGTAGAGCTTGCGCGGCGGCCGCGGTTCGTCGAGTGGCGCTGCTGCGGTTGCGGCTTCCGGCATGCCATTGATGGTCACACGCTCGGCGGGCCGGAGCATCAGGGTCGACCCCTTAGACCACCCTGATCTTCGCCGGGCCCGTCCGTCGAACGCCTCCCCCGCCCCGGCTCAGGGGCGATATCAGGGTCCGACCAGGGTCATTCCGACTCCCGCGGCGGCGGCTCGCCCGTCACCATGGACTCATGACTGATCACCAGCACGCCGCGGATGCCGTGCCCGACGCGGGCACCGCGTCCGACGCTGCGGCCGCGACCACCGCAGGTGAGGAACCGCGCGCGCACGAGGGCGCGCGCGGCAAGAGCAACACGAGCGGCGGCAAGAGCAACACGAGCGCCGGGAGCGCGGCCCGCGGGACCGGTGACCCCGGCGTGCCCAGTGATTTCGGCGGGCCCGGTGATCCCGGCGAGCAGGGTGATCCCGGGGGGCCCAGGACGCTGGAGCCTCCGCACAAGTTCCGGCGGGATCGGCGGCACAAGATGTTCGCCGGGGTGTGTGCCGGGCTGGGGCGGCAATGCGACATGGATCCGGTGATCTTCCGGATCACCCTCGCCGTGCTCTCCGCGACCGGCGGTATCGGACTCATCTTCTACGGCTTCGCCTGGCTCTTCGTCCCGTACGACGACGAGGACGAGAACGAGGTCCGCAAGCTCCTGACCGGCCGGGTCGACGGACAGGCCCTCACCGCCGTGCTGTTCGCGCTGGTCGGCTGCGGTGTCTTCCTGACATTGCTGAACAACGGCGGGGTGCTGACCTTCGCCGTCGTCCTCTCCCTCCTCCTCGCGGGCGCCGGTTACTGGTCGCATCGCCGGGGCGCCCCGGACCCCGACCCGCTGGCGGCGCAGGCGGTCGCCGACGCCCCACCGGAGGCCCAGGCGCCGCCGGTCCCCGCCGCGTACCCCTCCTGGTGGCGGGACCCGATCGTCAAGGACGGCACGCATGTCGGCGGTACCGGCTATCTGTGGGGTCCGCGCGATTCCCGCGACCGGGACATCGCGGCGGCCGTCAACGTCAGCCTCGGTGCGGAAACCGGCCCTCAGGCCTCCCTCACCCAGCGCACCGCGCCGCCCAAGCCGCGCGGCCCGCGCTGGATCGGCGGCTGGGTCTTCCTGCTCGCACTCCTGGCGGGTGCGGTCGGCACACGCGTGACGTGGCAGGAGCAGCCGCTGGGCACCAGCCTGCAGACCGGCCTGGCCTGCGCGCTCGCCGTCATCGGGCTGGGCATCGCGGTCAGCGCGTTCCTGGGCCGCACGGGAGCGGGGTCGATCTTCCTGGCGATCATCACGGCGGGGTTGCTCGCCGGGGCGGCGGCGATGCCCAAGAACATCGGCACGGAGTGGATACGCACGACGTGGCGTCCCGCCGCGGTGGCCGACGTGGAGCGGAAGTACGACCTCGGCACCGGCGTCGGCACGCTGGATCTGACCCGGCTGAACCCGGCGAAGGGCCAGACGGTGTCCACGGACGCCGAGGTGGGCGTGGGCCGGCTGCGGGTGATCGTGCCGCCGGACGTGACCGTGAAGGCGAACATCGACGTGGGGGTGGGTGACATCCAGCTGCCGGGCGAGCAGAAGCAGGACGTGGATGTGGAGCCGGGCAAGTACCGGGAGGTGACGCTGACTCCGGCGTCGGGTGTGAAGGGCGCCGGCACGGTCGATCTCGACCTCAGGGTGGGCGTCGGTCAGGTGGAGGTGAGCCGTGCTGCGTCATGAGTTCCAGCCGGGAAGGCTGGTGGCCGGGGCCGTCGTCACCGCGGCTGGTGTCCTGTACGCCGGGGACGCGGGTGGCGCATGGGAGACACCGTGGTTCGCGGCGTTCCCCATGATGGTGGGCGGACTGTGTCTGGCCGCCGTGGCCGGGATACTGAGCCGGGGCATACGCCGCCGTGGGGCACGCCGCGAGGCCGCCCGGGGCGAGGGCTAGGGAAACGCGCGACGCCGACGTCTCGCGGGTGGGCACCGAATCGGGGACCGCACGACTCGACCGCGCCCCGCCCACCCGCGCGGCTCGACTGCCGCCCCACCTGCGTGGCTCAGCCGCCAGCCGCCTACACGCCCTGACCGGCGAACGTCGGCCACCCAAGTGGCCCGCCACACAATCGCCCCGCGCATTTGCCCAGGCTCCAGCAGCTACCGCCATTGGGTTCCAGCTGCCCAACTGGCTGACCGCCCGGGGAAGCCAGCATCCAGCCGCCCGGGTAGGCCGGCACCCAGCCGCCCAAGGCCCGCCAACCCCGCGGATGGCCCAAACGCCGCCGCCCAGTCAGCAAGTCGGCCGACCAGCAAGGCCAGCTGGCCAAGGCCCCAGCAAGGCCATCCAATCCATGCCAACCCACCCGTGCCAACCAGCCAACACCAACCCGCCAGTGCCAGCCAACCCGCCGATGCCAGCCAGCCCGCCAACGCCAACCCGCCGACGCCAGCCAGCCGATTCCGACCAGCCGATTCCGACCAGCCAATGCCAGCCAACCGATGCCGACCCGCCGATGCCAGCCAGCCAAATAGGAAGCAGCCCCTCACCCCACGCTAGCGATACCCGCCCGCCCGCCGTCGCCGTCGTGAGCGAAGGGCCGCGTCCAGGGAGAGCATGGGGGCGCCGGCGAGGACGAGGGGGAGCCAGGCCATCAGATAGGCGAGGTCGTTGCCGTAGTAGTACGGGTCGGAGGCCCAGCTGACGGTGAGCCAGAGGCTCAGGGAGATCAGCGCGCCGCCGAGGGCGGCGAGGCGGGCGAGGAGGCCGAGGAGGATGCCGATGCCGACGGCGAGTTCACCGAAGGCCATGGCGTAGCCGAAGGCGACCGGGTTCTCCAGGGCCAGGTCGACGAGGGCGGGGATGGCCGAGGAGTCCCGGACGGTGCGCATCGTGTCGCCGATGGAGCCGGAACCGGCTTCCTGCATGAACGCGCTGTCGGTGAGTTTGTCGAGACCGGCGTAGATGAACGTGACGCCGAGGAAGATCCGGAGGGGAAGGAGGGCGTAGCGGGTGGCGGTGTCACGCCAGTCGGCGTGGCCGCCGTCGTAGTGGGAGCTGTGCGTCTCTGTACGAACACCGTGAGTCATCGCTGCATAGCCGCCTCTCGCACGCCGTGCCGTCGCCCTTACAAGACCATACGTACGAAAGGAAGGACCCGCTCATTCACATACCGGCCGGATTTGGCAAAGGTCGGCAGTCCGCCCGAGTCCGCCTGCACAAGTCGAGGTCAGGCCAAGCCCAGCCGGACTGGTCGACGACACCCAACCCGTCTGGCCGATGACACCCAATCAGCCCAGCAGGCCCTCACTCCGTCACCTCGATCACATACGCGTTGGTCTCCACCCCAGCCGTCGTGACCACCCGCACCGCCACCCGCCCGGGTTCCACCTCGGCCGGTACGGGCACGGTCAGCAGGGTGTCCGTCGGGTTGCTGAAGCCGCCGGTGATCGGGACGAGGGGGACGTGGACATGGACGGGGCCGATCTGGACGACCATGCGGGAGAGGCGGTCGGCGGTACCGGCACCCGGCGGGACGAAGCCCGCGCCGCGGATCTCGATGTCCTCGCCGGTGCGGATGGGCGCGTCCAGGTCACCGGCCTCGCGGGCGCGGACGACGGAGAGGACGACGGGGCGGCCGCCCTCGGCGTACTTGCCGGCGAGGTAGGTGGCCGCCGACACCAGGACCACCACCGCCAGCCCCCACGGCAGGTCGGGCAGTTGTTCGGGTCGGCGCGCCAGCCGCACCGCCGCGAACACCAGGGCGACGGCGCTGATCACGACGTACTGGATGTCGGCGAAGGTGCCCCGCCCCGAATCGTCCGTCAGCAGATCGGCCGCCCTCGGCCGGTCCGCGCGGACCTTCTGCAGCCGTTGCCCGAGGACGCGCAGCCCGACCACCCGCCGTACCAGCACGGCGATCCCGCAGGCCACGGCGAGGACGGTCACCACCCCGGCGCCACGGGCGAGTTCGAGGCCGGCGATCAGCTCGTCGCGGGCGCCGGGCGAGGAGGCGGCGGCCAGCTGCCCCGCCAGCACCAGCACGGAGTAGGCGACGAACAGCACCCACATCGCCGCGACGGCACGGGACGTCGACAGGCGGTTGTCCTCGCCGATGACGGGGGCCAGCACGCCACCGCGCGCTCGGTGGAAGAAGGAGGCCGCCGTCAGGGCCACCGCCACCAGCAGCGCCGCGAGCAGCCCGGCGGTACGGGCCGTCGTCCAGCCGGTGCCGATCGCCGTCAGCGACTGCACCAGCAGCAACAGCAGGACCAGCGCCCACACCGCGATCGCCGTGCGGCGCCACAGGCGGGACAGCCAGGCCTCGCCCTCGGCGCGGGCGCGTTCGGCGACCGCCGCCGCGGACTGGGTCAGTTCGTCGGAGACCCACTGGCGAGAGGCCGACGCGGAGTGGGCCACGGCCGCGGGAAGGCCCTGCCCGGCCGCGAACTCGTCCCGCATCAGCAGGAATTCGGCCACCGCCCGCCGATGCCCCGCGCGCGCCCCGTGCGGACAGTCCCCGCAGGTGCAGCCACCGCCATGAGCGCTCCCGAACGCGCCCGTGCGCGCCTCCAGGCTCTGCCTCGCCTCCTGCACCGCCACGCCCGACGCCCGCCTTCCGCGCATCCCCGTGCCCATTCGGCTGCCCCCATTCGGCCGCCCACTTGTCCGGGAGCCGCCGCAACGCCGTACAACTCCCCCGCGATGTCAGCGAATTGTGCCCTACGACACCCGGTACGCGTCCGGCAGGTCCGGGCAGCTCTGTCGGCGTGGGTGAACGCACGGTCGCCGTGTTGACCTGGCTGCGAGAATTTCCGTATGGCCGAGATCATCCAGCGGGACGGGACCTGGGCCTTCGACGGCAGCACGGTGCGCATCACGCCGGGGCTGCACCGCTCCGTGCCGCTGTTCCGGCAGACGTACGGGCAGGTCGTCGTGCCGCTTGAGGCCGTCGCGGGTGTGGTGTACGAGCCCGACCGCAAGCGCGGGCGGCTCCGGCTGCGGCTGCGCGAGGGCGCGGATCCGCTGCTCCAGGCGACCGCCGGCCGGCTGCCCGACGCGGCCGATCCCTACCAGCTCACGGTGGACCTGGACCGTTCCGGGGTCGCCGAGTACGTGGCCGAGGAGATCCGGCAGGCCCTGATGCTGGAGCAGATCCCCAAGGAGCCGACCCACGCGTATCTGCTGCCCGGGCCGCCGGTCCCGGTCTCGGTGCGGTCCTCCGACGGGACGGTCTCCTTCGACGGTACGCAGGTCAGGATCGACTGGAGCGACATCTCGGACCGCGTCAAACGCGCGACCGGCCCGCGGATCATCGCCCTCGGCGACCTCGTCAGGGTCGAGTGGCTGCCCAACTCAGGCTCCGAGGACGGCTTCCTGCGCTTCGTCACCCACGAGACGGCACACTCCAAACTGCCGCCCGAGAAGGACCCGTACGCCCTGGACCTGTGGGGCAGCACCCGCCGCGATCTGCTCACCGCCCTGCTCGCCACCGCCGTCACCGCCCGGCTGCCGCACCCGTCCACCCACTCGCACACCAGCCCCGGCGAACCCACCGACCGCCCACCGCGCCCGAGTCCCACCGTTGCGCCGCCGGCCGACCATCACGACGTACTCCTGCGCCGCCTGCGGGAGTTGGGCGAACTTCACCGGGACGGGGTACTCACGGACGAGGAGTTCGCGATGACGAAGGCGGCGGTGCTGCGGGGGTTCTGAGGACGCCCGCTGGACACCGGATCCCTCTGTACGACAGCAGATCCTGCTCGCTACGACAGCAGATCCGGCTCCCTGCGTGTGATGTCCTGCCACAGCGGCTGGTAGTTGATCCACGCGACCAGATCGCCGCCCAGCTGTTCCCGCGTCGCGACCGCTTGCTTGTGGTCGATCAGGATCGGGCGGCCCGCCGCCTTCGCGGTCAGCTGCACCTGGCAGGAACGCTCCATGGACATGAACCACCAGGCCGCCGCGTCCACCGAGTCGCCGACGGTCAGCAGGCCGTGGTTGCGCAGCACGAGTGCCTTGTGGGAGCCGAGCGCGGCGGCGATACGGCGGCCCTCCTCGGCGTTGACGGAGACGCCGGTGTAGGCGTCGTACAGCGCGTGGTCCTCGTAGAAGGCGCAGCTCTCCTGGGTGATCGGGTCGAGCAGGTCACCGAGCGCGGACAGGGCGCGGCCGTGCACGGAGTGGCAGTGGGCGACGGCGACGACGTCGGGGCGGGCGGCGTGCACCTGGGCGTGCACGGTGAAGGCGGCCTGGTTGACGTGGTAGCGGCCCTCGACGACCTGCCCGTCCTGGTTGGTCAGGACGAGGTCGCTGACGGTGACGTGCCGGAACGGCATGCCGAACGGATTGACCCAGAAGCAGTTCGTGTACTCGGGGTCGCGGGCGGTGATGTGCCCGGAGACGCCGTCCTCGAAGCCGTACCGCCCGAAGACCCGCAGCGCGCCCGCGAGCCGTTCCTTGCGGTGCCGGCGCTCGTCGTCGACCGATTCGTACATCGGCGGCATCGCGAACTGCAGCCGGTCGGTGGGCAGGGGCTGGGGCGGGGTGGGCGCGGGCATGGGTCCTCCAGCGCTGGGTTCCGGTACGGAGCGGAAGTTACCCCCGGTCAGCGCAGGAGAACAGGGCTTCGGTGACATGCGCGACACTCCGCCGCAGCACATACCCGACGGAGGATGTCCGGTTTCGGCGGCACACTCGTCGTATGGCAGCGAACTGGGCATCCTTCGTCACCGCCGAACCCGATCTCGCGAAGACCGTCGAGGAACGCTTCGGCGCCCACACTCACCACATCCTCGCGACCCTGCGCAAGGACGGCTCGCCGCGCACCACGGGGATCGAGGTGCGGTTCCTCAACGGCGAGCTGTGGCTCGGCATGATGCCGGACTCGCGCAAGGCGCTGGACCTGCGCCGCGACCCGCGCTTCGCGCTCCAGGCGAACCCCGGGGAGGGTACGTCGATGGGCGGCGGTGACGTACGGATCGCCGGGCGGGCGATCGAGGTCGAGGACGCGGAGACCAAGGCCAGGTACGGCGAAGAGGTGGAACCGCCGGAGCCGTTCCACCTCTTCCGCACCGAGCTGACCGAGGTCGTACGGACCTACGTCGAGGACGACACCTACCTCGTCCTGCAGGTCTGGAAGCCCGGCGAGCCCCTGCGCACGATCAAGCGCACCTGATCGAACGCCGCAGGGCTCACTCCCACTCGATCGTCCCCGGCGGCTTCGACGTCACGTCGAGGACGACCCGGTTGACGTCCCGCACCTCGTTGGTGATCCGGGTGGAGATCCGGGCGAGGACGTCGTACGGCAGTCGCGACCAGTCGGCCGTCATGGCGTCCTCGGAGGACACCGGGCGGAGCACGATCGGGTGGCCGTAGGTCCGGCCGTCGCCCTGGACACCGACGGACCGGACGTCCGCGAGCAGCACCACCGGGCACTGCCAGATGTCACGGTCGAGGCCGGCCGCCGTCAGCTCCTCGCGGGCGATGGCATCGGCCTCGCGAAGCAGGTCGAGCCGCTCCTTGGTGACCTCGCCGACGATACGGATGCCCAGTCCCGGTCCCGGGAACGGCTGGCGCTGGACGATCTCCTCGGGCAGGCCGAGCTCCTGGCCGACCATCCGGACCTCGTCCTTGAACAGCTTGCGCAGCGGCTCGATCAGCTTGAACTCGAGGTCCTCGGGGAGGCCGCCGACGTTGTGGTGGGACTTGATGTTGGCGGTGCCGGTGCCGCCGCCGGACTCCACCACGTCCGGGTACAGCGTGCCCTGGACCAGGAACTCCACGGCCGGACCCTCGTCCGCGATGATCTCGGCCTGCGCCTGCTCGAAGACCCGGATGAACTCGCGGCCGATGATCTTCCGCTTCTCCTCGGGGTCGGAGACCCCGGCCAGCGCCTTGAGGAACCGCTCCTCGGCGTCGACGACCTTCAGCTGCACGCCGGTGGCGGCCACGAAGTCCTTCTCGACCTGCTCGGTCTCGCCCTTGCGCATCAGGCCGTGGTCGACGTACACGCAGGTCAGCTGGGGGCCGATGGCCTTCTGGACGAGGGCGGCGGCGACGGCGGAGTCCACGCCGCCGGACAGACCGCAGATCGCGCGCTTGTCGCCGACCTGGGCGCGGATCGCCTCGACCTGCTCCTCGATGACGTTGCCGGTGGTCCAGGACGGGCTGAGGCCCGCGCCCCGGTACAGGAAGTGCTCCAGCACCTGCTGGCCGTGCGTGGAGTGCATGACCTCGGGGTGGTACTGGACGCCGTACAGCTTCTTGTCGTCGTTCTCGAACGCGGCGACCGGGACGACGTCCGTGGAGGCCGTGACGCGGAAGCCCTCGGGGGCGGCGGAGCACGCGTCGCCGTGCGACATCCACACGGCCTGCTCCTCCGGGGTGCCCTCGAAGAGGGTGGAGGACGACTTGGACACATGCAGGTCCGTACGGCCGTACTCGCGGGCGCCCGTGTTGTCCACCGTGCCGCCGAGGGCCTGCGCCATCAGCTGGAAGCCGTAGCACATGCCGAAGACGGGGACGCCGGCCTCGAAGATCTCGCGGTCCAGACGGGGCGCGCCCTCCTCGTACACCGACGAGGGGCCGCCGGACAGGATGATCGCCGCCGGATTCTTGGCGAGCATCTCCTGGACCGGCATCGTGCTCGGCACGATCTCGCTGTAGACCCGGGCCTCGCGGACGCGTCGGGCGATGAGCTGGGCGTACTGCGCACCGAAGTCGACGACCAGGACGGTGTCGGGGGCGGCGGGGGTCGCTGATGACACGGGTTGCCTTCCGGCGGCTTGATGAGGGGCTGTACCACCAATTCTAACGGGGCTGGCGCGGGTGACCGCCGTCTCAGGATGCGAACCGGATTGGCCGTCACCGAAAGCCACGGCATACTGACCACATGCTCACGCACCCGACCTTCGTCTTTACCTATGGCAACCGGCCCGCCGGCTGCCATGGTCGTGCTGCTTGAGCAACTGACAAGCGACTTCCCAGGCGCCCCGGGCCGACAAGGTCCGGGGCGTCTGGCGTTCTCCGGCTCTTGTCGCTCCGGGGCCGCGTCCGACGAGGAGCCCCCGATCATGACCACCACAGCCGAGAACACGCGGACGGCCGCTCCGGCCGCCATCGCAGCCGAGCACGCGCAGACCCCGAGCGCAGCCGTGGCCGCCGCCGCGACCACCGCCGCCGCGACCACCGCAACCGCGGCCACCGCCCCCTCCCCCTCCCCCTCCACCGACAAGACCGGCGCCCGCACCGACGAGGCCGCCGAGCTGATCGCCGGTGCGCGTGACCGCATCGACGCGCTCGACGACCGGATCATCGGCCTGATCCAGGAACGGATGGCCGTGTCGGCCGTGATCCAGGAGGCCCGCATCACCTCCGGCGGGCGGCGTGTGAACCTCTCCCGGGAGATGGAGGTGCTCGGCCGCTACCGGCAGGAGCTCGGCAAGCCGGGCACCGCCCTCGCCATGACGCTTCTCGAACTGTGCAGGGGTCGCATCTGAGTTCGCACCCCCTCTCACCCGTACGGCCCGTGACCGCCGCCCGCCGCTCTTCGTTGGTCCCGATGTCCGTGCCAGCCAGGGGCGGGCCCGAAAGAACCACGCGTGGCTCGCTGGAGCGATGAGACGTACGGATCGTGCCGTGCGTCGTGGGACCTCGCTCCGGGGAAGTGACCGGACGGCAGGGGACAGCAGCCCGGTCACCCAAGAGAACGGTCGGCTCCGGGGACGCCCGGGGCCGACCGGCGGGAATGTCCAAGGCAGCCCAAGTCCCGCCGCAGACAACCGCATTGTGGTGCGGTACGGCGCAACCCGGTGGCGCGACGACGCACCGCCAGAGGCCGAGACCATCCGGAGACAAGCGGCGCAACCCCCCGGCGCCGCTTCCCAGGCACCGGCGCTGCCCTGACGCCGGTGCTGACGAAAGAAGGGCCCCGCGGCTCCGCCCCGCGGGGCCCTTCTTCATGCCCCGACGTCGACCGGCCGACAGGCCGCTACACCAAACCCCCACCTCTCATCCACTGATTTTCAAAACCTTCACCAAATGACCACATTCAGCCTCATCATGGCCATTTCAAGCCAAACTTGATCCGCTCAACCGTTGGGCAGTGCTTGATCGATTTAGATCACCTCGTCCGTCCGCGATCACCGGGGCCTCCGATGAATGCGCAGGTGACGGACAGAGGGGAGCTCGACGAATGGCGATCAGACGGAGGACGACCTTCGTCGTGGGCGTGGCGGCCGCGGCCCTGGGCGCAGCCACCACCGTCGTCCACGCGGCTTACACGGACAACATGTACCCGACCGCGAACTACAGCCCGACGTGCCGGGACGGCGAGATGGGCGACACGTTCTGCCAGACCGACAACCGGACGCTGACGGCCTACCGGGAAGGCAGCCTGAGCTCGGCGGAGAAGAGCACCGTCTCGCGCGCGCTGAAGGACTACTTCGGGCCGACCGACCTCGTCGTGAAGATCCAGTCCTCGGGTGTCTACAGCGGCGGAGCCGAGACGGACATCATCTACAAGTCGAAGACGCTGGCCAGGACCAAGATCGGCATCGCCTGGTGCGACGACGCCGTCACGTCCCGGAAGTGCGACCAGCACTACATCGCCTTCAACAAGAACCACAGCGCGATCGGCCCCATCAACAAGGCGGACGCCTGCCACGAGACCGGGCACGCGGTCGGCCTGACGCACGGCCCCAACGCCAGCCCCGCCAAGGGCCTGCACGACAACCGGCTCGGCTGCATGTCCTACGACGACATCTACGGCCTGGGCGCGAACAACAAAGAGAACATCAACTCCACGTACTGAGAGCTGACCAGGGGGAATCTCGTGGCAATGACCACCAGAACAAAGATCACCGGGGTCGCGCTGGGCGCGGCTCTGGCGGGTTCGGCCGCGCTCGTCCCGTTCACGGCCGACACGGGGGCGGACAACGCCGGCCGGCCCGGCGAGGTCGTCCTGGCCGAGTCGAAGGACGCCGTCCCGTCCACCACCGCGACCGACTGGATCTCGTACGGCGACCATGCCGCGGTCGTCCGTGTGACGGCCGAGCACGAAGGTTCCGCGGACAGCGAGGAGGTCGCAGCCGGCGAAGGCTATCTGTCGCGGACGGTCGATCTGCAGGTCAAGGAGCGCGTGTGGTCGCGGTCCGGGGCCGCGGCGCTGCCGACCACGCTGACGATCGTCGCCGACGGCTGGGAGTTCAAGGGGGACACCAAATCCCGCGTCGGGTCGCACGACGCTTCGCGCCTTGAGGTCGGGCACGACTACCTCGTCTCGCTCGCCGGCTTCTCCGACGGCGAGTGGTCGACGCTGGGCACCGGCGGCATCCTCCCCTACGACGACAGTCAGGTGGGCCAGGGTGAGTTCGAGGGCGAGACGGTCACCGCCACCGCGTACCGCTCGACGCTGCAGGCGCGGCTGGTCACCGGCAATGAGCAGCCGCTGGCGTACCGGTCCGTCGGCAAGTCCGCGGCCGACGTCAAGACCTTCCTGACGAGCGCGACCCCGAACGCCACCGCGGCGCAGAACTACAACCTGGACGCCGTGGCCCGGGCACGACTGGTGGCCAAGGCCGCGCAGGCGGCCGCGGCAGCGGCGGACACCTTCTGCCGGGTGGCGGCGCCGCTCGCGACCGACGAGGGCAGCAAGTACACCTCCGACGAGCTCTCGGACATCGTCGGAGACCTCGCCGGAATGGCGGACACCCCGCTGAACGCCGCGATCCTGCGGGCCTACTCCGCGCAGCTCCGCTCCAGCACGGACACCACCACCTGGAACGAGAGCAAGGTCCGCCTGACCTCGATCGCCCGGATCGAGAGTGAGTGCGGCATCGAGGTGGGGTCACTGCTGCCGAACGACACCGCCGACGCGGAGTGATCCGACCACTCGGTCCTCCCTGAGCCGTGGCCCGAGCGATCGGGCCACGGCCTTGTCTCCGGACCCCGCCGCCACTCATGAACGATCACGGCCCCTGCCGCGTCGTAGTGGCGGCGGACCGCAGATGAGTCCCGCCTACGGCACTCGACCAAGGGAAGTCCCGTTGGCCATCACCATGCGCACGAAGGTCAAGACCGCTGTGCTGGGCGCGGCGCTCGCCGGTTCGCTCGCTCTCGTCTCGTGCGGGAACGGCAGCCAGGAACGCGCCGGCGGCCAGGACGTCATCGCCACCGACTCGAAGGAGGCGCTGCCTTCCAGCACCGCGACCGACTGGGTCTCCTACGGGGATCAGGTCGCCGTCGTGCGGGTCACGGCCGAGCAGGAGCGGCGCGACACGGGCGGGGCCGCCGAGGGAGGCGAGGAGTATCTGCCGAGGACGGTAGACCTGCGGGTGGATGAGCGCGTCTGGTCACGGTCCGGCGCACCGGCCCTCCCCGACAGCCTGTCGGTCACCGTCGACGGCTGGCAGGTCAAGGGCGACAGCCGGGTCCGCGTGGGGACTCCTGACGCTTCACGGCTGGAGATCGGGCACGACTACGTGATCTCGTTCGCCCGCTTCACCGACGGCGCCTGGGCACCGCTGGGGTCGGGCGGCGTTCTGCCCTATGACGACGGCCGGGTCGGCGAAGGGGAATTCGAAGGGGACTCCGTCACCGTCGACGCCTACCGTTCGGCGCTGCGGCGGCAGCTGGTCCCAGGCAGCGAGGAGCCGCTGGCGTACCGTGCCGCCGGGAAGCCCGCCTCCGCGGTCCGGGGCATTCTGCGCAAGGCGACTCCGGACCCCACGGCGGCACAGCACTTCGACCTCGATCCGATCGCCCGGTACCAGAAGGTCGCGGGCGTGGCCGAGCCGGCGGACACCTTCTGCTCCGTGGCGTCACCGCTCGCGGTTTCCGAGGGGAGCCGTCACACACCGGACGAACTCGCCCCCATCCTCACGGACCTCGCCGACATGGCCTCGGACGACGGCGCGCCGCTGCGCACGTACGCGACGTCGCTCCGTTCCGGCGGCTCCGCCCCGGTGGACGACACCGCCCGCAAGTCCTCGATCGACGTGATCGAGAAGGAGTGCGGCATCGAGGTCGGAGACCTGCTGCCGAGCGACACGGACGCCGCGGAGTGACGCGGGCGGCCGAGTTCCACGCGACCAGAGATGTGATGCAGCCCACATAAAGTCTATGTGAGTTGAGGGCAACTCCTTGTGGGCCTCACCGGTCACACCTACCGAATCAACAGGCCACTCTCGTATCTCCGAGAAAGGCCTCGCCCACCCGCGCCGCGGCCTTCGCTGCCGCAGCGCACCAGACTCCTCGAGGTCTTCATGAAGATTCGCCGTGCCATGGCAACCGCGGCCGCGACCGCGGTCATAGCGCCGCTCGCGCTGCTGTCGGCGCCCGCCGCGTTCGCGGATGACACACAGACGGCGACGCCGACCGGCACGGCCAGCTCGTCGACGACCGCCAGCCCGACCAGCACGGAGACGGGGACCCCGACCGGCACGGCCACCGCCACGCCGACCGAAACGGGCACGCCCACCAACACGCCGACGAGCCAGGCGCCGAGCTCGACGCCGCCGCAGACGTCCGAGCCGACCCAGACGTCCGAGCCGACCTCGGAGCCGACGGACCCGGAGGTCCCGTACTGCGAGGACCTGGACGAGAACTTCGCCAACGCCAAGGTGTCCGCCGACATCAAGGGCCTGCCGGGCAAGGTTGTCGCGGGTGACGGCTTCCACGCCTTCCAGCTGGTCGTGACCAACGAGTCGGACACCGACGTCGAGGGTGTCGCCTTCTACGCCGAGGTGGAGAACTACGAGCTCGACGAGTCGAAGTTCCTCAGCCCGTACGTCGAGCTGGAGTTCAAGAACCCCCAGACGGGGTCCTGGGACGAGATCCGGGACGAGTTCGGCTACGCCGGTGACTACTTCTTCTACGTGGAGAAGCTGAAGTCCAAGGCGAGCGAGACGATCGACCTGCGCGTCAGCATCGACGCCAAGGCCCCGGCCGGCGACGCCTACTCCTTCGGCTCCGGCGCCTACCTCGACAACATCGACGGCCAGGACTGCATCGCCGAGGGCTGGGCCCAGTACGACTTCGAGGTCCTGAAGGCCGGCTCCGAGAACCCCGCGCCGGGTACCGCCGAGCCGAGCGACAACGACGACAAGGACTCGGTGAAGAAGCCGCAGGGTGACGTCTCCGCCCTGCCCACCGGCAACCTCGCCGACACCGGTTCCAGCTCCGCGCTGCCCATGATCGGCCTGGTCGGCGGTGTCGCCGTCGTCGCCGGTGCGGGTGCGGTGTTCGTCGTCCGGCGCAAGAAGGCCGGTGCGGAGGCGTAAGCACGCCTGAGCCAGAGACAAAGAGAGAGGGAGCTGCGCTCGGAGGGGGGCGCAGGTCCCTCTCTCTTGATTTTCCTGTTCCTGCGGTTACTTCTTGGGCGGCACCGTCGGCATCCCCAGGAACGGCAGCCTCAGCGCGCCGAACGCGTCCGCCGGGACCGCCGGGGACGTCGGCTCGACCGGCTTCAGGCGTTCGTACGCCACGCCCTGCTGCGGGCGCGGGTCGGCCTCGCCCTTGTTCGGCCAGTACGACATCGCCCGCTCGGCCTGTGCCGTGATGGTGAGGGACGGGTTGACGCCCAGGTTGGCGGTGACGGCCGCGCCGTCGACGACGGAGATGCCCGGGTGGCCGTACAGCCGGTGGTACGGGTCGATCACGCCGGTCTCCCGGGAGTCACCGATCGGGCAGCCGCCGAGGAAGTGCGCGGTGAGCGGGGTGCCCATCAGTTCGCCGATGTTGCTGCCGGGGAAGCCGTTGATCTCCTCGGCGATCGCCGACGCGCCCTCCGAAGCGGCCTTGATCTGCTTGGGGTTGGGGGCGCCGTGGCCCTGCCTGGCGGTCAGCAGACCCTTGCCGACGCCGTCCGGCTTCAGATACGTCGTCAGTGAGTTGTCCAGCGACTGCATCACCAGGCCGATGATGGTCCGCTCCGACCAGCGGTGGTTGTTGAGGGAGCGGAGCATGATGAGGGGGTGCCGGGCGGCGTTGCGCAGGAAGGCCAGCAGGCGGGAGGAGCCCTCCGCGTACGGGATCTGCATGATCGCCAGACCGCCCATCGAGTTGGAGCCCTTGCCGTACCGGACCGGCTCGATGTGGGT
This sequence comes from Streptomyces spinoverrucosus, assembly GCF_015712165.1. NCBI lineage: Bacteria > Bacillati > Actinomycetota > Actinomycetes > Kitasatosporales > Streptomycetaceae > Streptomyces > Streptomyces spinoverrucosus. The sequence continues at coordinate 3,332,473 of NZ_JADPZX010000001.1, forward strand.
GTTGGCGTCCGGGTGGATGGAGGACGTGATGGCGACGCCGCGTGTGAAGTCGACCTTCTGCTCGCCGGTGACCTTGCGGTAGCGGCGGTTGGTGGTCTGGGCGCCGACCAGGGCCTCGGAGTTGGTACGGGTGAGTTCACCGAGGCGGTCGGAGAGGTACGGCAGCCGGCCGGTGGCCTTCATGCGGTGCAGCAGGGTCTGGGTGCCGTAGGTGCCGGCCGCCAGGACGACACGCTGGGCGCGGAAGGTTCGGCCGCCGCCCTTCTTGCCCTTGTCGGTGGGCAGGGTGGTGACGGCGTACCCGCCCTGTGAGTCGTCGGTGACGGCGACGACCGTGGTCATGGGGTGGACGACCGCGCCGGCCTTCTCGGCGAGATAGAGGTAGTTCTCGTTGAGGGTGTTCTTGGCCCCGTGCCGGCAGCCGGTCATGCACTCGCCGCACTCGGCACAGGCCCGCCGGGCCGGGCCGGCGCCGCCGAAGTAGGGGTCGGCCGCCTCCTCGCCGGGGCGCGCCCTGACCTTGCCGTCGGCGTCCTCGCCGTCGCCGAAGAAGACCCCGACCGGCGCCATGTGGAAGGTGTCGCCGACGCCCATCCGCTGCGCGGCGGCCTTCAGGTGGACGTCGGAGGGGGTCATCGTCGGGTTCAGCCGCACGCCGAGCATGCGCTGGGCCTGGTCGTAGTACGGCGCCAGCTCCTCCTGCCAGTCGGTGATGTGGCCCCACTGGGGGTCCTCGAAGAAGGGCTTCGGCGGTACGTAGAGGGTGTTGGCGTAGTTGAGCGAGCCGCCGCCGACGCCTGCGCCGGCCAGGACCATGACGTTGCCGAGCAGGTGGATGCGCTGGAGGCCGTACATGCCGAGCTTGGGGGCCCAGAGGTAGTTCTTGAGGTCCCAGGAGTTCTTGGGGAGGGTGGTTCGGGTGAAGCGGCGGCCCGCCTCCAGAACGCCGACTTTGTATCCCTTTTCGGTGAGGCGCAGGGCGGTGACCGAGCCGCCGAAGCCGGAGCCGACAACTATGACGTCGTAGTCGTAGGTGTCCTGGGGCACGTGTGCTCCTCGTTGAGTGTCCGTGCGGGTTGTGAGTGGCTGGTCGCGCGCAGTTCCCCGCGCCCCTTGAAGACAGGGCGTCAGCGGAACCGGAAGGCCTTCATGAGCCGCAGGCTCCTGCTCATGAATTGCGCGTACTTCTCGTCGTCCATGCCCAGCGAGGGCGCCATCGGCAGCAGGCGCTGGTGGGCGATCGTCTGGGCCTCCGTGTACTTGAGGATGCCCTCGGAGCCGTGGCGGCGGCCCAGGCCGGAGTCCTTCATGCCGCCCATGGGGGACTGGACGCTGCCGTACGCCGGCGCGTAGCCCTCGTTGATGTTGACGGTGCCGGTGCGCAGGCGGGCGGCGACCTCGCGGCCGCGGCGGGCGTCCTTCGTCCAGACCGAGGAGTTCAGGCCGTACGGCGTGGAGTTGGCGTGCTCGATCGCCTCGTCGTCGGTCTTGAAGCGGTAGACGGAGACGACCGGGCCGAAGGTCTCCTCCGTGCAGACGGCCATGGGGGTCTCGACGCCGTCGAGGATGGTCGGCTCGTAGAAGTACGGGCCGATGTCCGGGCGGGCGACCCCGCCCGCGACGAGCGTCGCGCCCTTGGCCACCGCCTCCTCCACATGCCGCTTCACGGTCTCCAGCTGGCGTTCGCCCACCAGTGAGCCCATGTCGGCGCCGTACGCGAGGGACTTGCCGAGTCGCATGGCCTTCGTGCGGGCGGCGAAGCGGTCCACGAAGGCGTCGGCGATCGACTCGTGGACGTACAACCGCTCGATGGAGATGCAGAGTTGGCCCGCGGAGGAGAAGCAGGCGCGGACGGCGCCGGCGGCGGCCTTCTCGACGTCGGCGTCCGCCAGGACCAGCATGGCGTTCTTGCCGCCCAGTTCGAGGGAGACGCCGACGAGTCGGGCGGCGGCGCCCTGCGCGACCTCGCGGCCGGTGCGGGTGGAGCCGGTGAAGGAGACGTAGTCGGCGTGCTTGACGACCTCGGGGCCGACGACCGGGCCCTCGCCGAGGACGACCTGGAAGACCTCCGCGGGCAGCCCGGCCTCGATCAGCAGGTCGCGCGCCCACAGCGCGGTGAGGCAAGTCTCCGTGTCCGGCTTCATCACGACGGCGTTGCCCGCGACGAAGGCCGGGAGCGCGTCGCCCACCGACAGCTCCAGCGGGTAGTTCCAGGGGGCGATCTGGCCGACCACGCCACGGGGGTGGCGCAGTTCGGTGACCTTGGTGAGGGTCGGGATGGCGCCGGTGTGCCGCTTGGGCTTCAGATAGGCGGCGGCCCTACGGCCGTAGTGCCGGGCCGCGACGGAGACGGCCTGCACCTCCTCGTGGGCGTGCAGCCGGGCCTTGCCGGTCTCCAGCTGGATCAGGTCGAGGACCTCGGCCTGGCGCTCGAGGACCAGGTCGTGGAAGCGGAGCAGCACGGCTGCGCGCTGCCGGATCGGCGTCTGCGCCCACACGGCCTGTGCGCTGCGGGCCGCCGCGAACGCCTTCTGTACGTCCTCCGGCGTGGACTCGGGCAGGTCGGCCAGCTTCTCGCCGGTGAACGGCGTGTGGTTGGCGGTCCGGCCGGAACCGGCCACGCCCCGGGTGAGCTGGGCGATCAGCTCGGGGGTGACCACGTCCGCGGCGGTGCGGGCGCCCTCGGGGGCGGGGGCGAGGGGGTTGGTGCCGGTGCTGTGCGTGGCCTGCTCCAGGGCCTGCGAGTCCGTCATGAGCCGCAGGGTATGCCGCGCCGAAGGCTTTGTGTACCCGTCGGTAATCGGGATTCACCGAGTGCACACATCCCGCCAGTGATCACTGGCAACGAACCTGCTGATCAGGGCGTTGGTGAGGCCCGGTCGGCTTCGATCTGGAGTCGGTCGCGGGCGCCCTTGAACACGGCGGTGCCCTTCTTCTCGTCGGGCGTGCCCTTGGGCATGTCTACGCGCAACTCGTACATACGGCTGTCGTCGGTGAGGATCACCAGTTGCATGACGCGGGTCGGGTCCTCCGCCGTGTTGTAGGTGGTGTCGGCGAGGACGGCTTCCTGGCCGTCGAAGCTGGTGCGGGTGTACTGCGTGCGGGCGTCGCCGTTGTAGCTGTCCCAGGTGGCGTGCGCCTCGCGGGCCCGGGTCATCGGGGAGCCGGGTGCCTTGTCCCACTGGGTGAGGCGGACCTGGATGGTGTTGCCGAGGGCGTAGACGACCAGGCGGGGCGGATCCTCGGCACTGCCCTCGCGGGCGGCTTCCGCGTAGTCGCCGGGGAGGGCGAGGACGGCGGCCAGGTCCTTCTCGCGGTGCTCGATCCAGGTGGGGCGGGCGGACTCGACGACGCCGGGGGCCGAACTGTGGGTGGCGGTGCGCTCCGTGACGGACGCCTCGTCGGGGTCGGGGTCGGGGCGGAAGGAGGACGTGGCGAACCAGACGCCGCCGGTGAGGAGGATGCCGAGCAGGACGGCGGGGACGGGGTGGCGGAGGGGGTGACGTGCGGCGGCTTTCGTGGGCCGTTGGGTGGGATCCGGGGCCGTGGGCTGCTCGGAGGGGTCCGGCGCCGTGCGCCGCTCGGGGGCGTCCGGCTCCGACGGCTGCTCGGCGGGATCCGGGGCCGACGGCTGCCCGGTGGCGTTCGGTGCCGTGCGCCGCCCGGAGGGGTCCGGTGCCGTGCGCTGTTCGGCGGCGTCCGGCTCCGACGGCTGCTCGGGGGCGTCCGGGGCCGTGCCCTGCTCGGGGGCGGCCCGGGCCGTGGGCTGCTCGGTGACGTCCGACTCCGACGGCCGCCCGGAGGGGTCCGGTGCCGTGCGCCGCCCGGAGGGGTCCAGTGCCGTGCGCTGTTCGGCGGCGTCCGGCTCCGACGGCTGCTCGGGGGCGTCCGGGGCCGTGCCCTGCTCGGGGGCGGCCCGGGCCGTGGGCTGCTCGGTGACGTCCGACTCCGACGGCCGCCCGGAGGCGTCCGGCGCCGTGCGCCGCCCGGAGGGGTCCGGCTCCGACGGCTGCCCGGTGGCATTCGGCGCCGTGCCCTGCTCGGGGGCGGCCCGGGCCGTGGACTGCTCGGTGACGTCCGACTCCGACGGCTGCCCGGAGGCGTCCGGCGCCGTGCGCCGCCCGGAGGGGTCCGGCTCCGACGGCTGCCCGGTGGCATTCGGCGCCGACGGCTGCTCGGCGGGATACGGGGCCGACGGCTGCCCGGAGGCGTTCGGCGCCGTGCCCTGCTCGGAGGCGTCCGGCGCCGTGCGCTGTTCAGGGGCGTCCGGTGGGGTCGTCCGCGGCTGCGGTACCGCCGCGGCCTCCCCCCGCAGCCGTACCGTCCCGGCGTCGTCCGCGAAGCCCTCCAGGTCCGACGCCTCCTGAGCGACCGCCGCCGCATCGTCCGGCACCTTCGGCCAGTCCTCCGCCACCGCCCCCAACCCCGCGGCGACCTCCTCCGGCCCCGGCCGCTGCTCCGGATCCTTCGCCAGGAGCTGGACGAGCAGCGGCCCCAGCGGGCCGGCCTGCTTCGGCTCGGGCAGATCCGCGGCGAGGATCGCGGCGAGCGTCGACTCCAGCGTCGTACGGCGGAACGGGGACCAGCCCTCGACGGCGGCGTACAGGAGAACCCCCAGTGACCACAGGTCGGAGGCGGGGCCCGCGCTGCGGCCGGACATGCGTTCGGGGGCGATGAACTCCAGGGAGCCGACGAACTCCCCACTGGCGGTGAGGGATTCCTCGCCTTGGACGTGGGCGATGCCGAAGTCGGTGAGGACGACGCGGCCGTGGGGGCCGAGCAGCACATTGGCGGGTTTGACGTCCCGGTGCACGATGCCGACCGCGTGCGCGGCACGCAGCGCGCCGAGGACGGCGAGGCCGATACGGGCGGACTCGGCGGGTGGGAGCGGGCCGCGCCGCAGCAGCTCGTGAAGGGATTCTCCCCGGATCAACTCCATGACGATCCAGGGGATTCCGTCCTCCTCGACGACGTCGTGGATGGTGACGGCGGACGAATGGTCGACGCGGGCGGCGGCCCGGGCCTCGCGGTACAGGCGGTGGCCGGCCCGGCGGTGGGACTCGTCCTCCGGATGACCCGGCAACCGGGGCTGCTTGACGGCGACTTCCCGCGCGACGAGTTCGTCACGCGCCCGCCAGACCGTGCCCATGCCACCGGAGCCGATACGTTCGATCAACCGGTAGCGCCCGCCGACCAGACGACCGTCGCGCTGGTGTTCGCCGCCGTCACTCATGTCCCATCCCTACCCTGCGGGACACGTCTTTGTCGACGCGGGGTCAGAGCTTGTCGATGTCCAGGTTCGCGATCGCGATCCGGGCCACCTCTCGGCCCCGTTCCGTGAAGTCGCCCGCGCCGGGGTAGCTGACGGTGAGCTTGTACATGTCCCCGCCGGAGGTCCGGTAGTAGAAGATCTGCACTTCGCGGGGGAGCGGATTCTGGCTGTCGGTCGTCTTGTACGCGATGGTGTTCCGCGCGGCGTCCTTGCCCTTGTACTTGGTCTCGTCGTCCGGCTTGGTCGCCGGGTTCTCCGGCATCGCGAAGTCGTAGCTGCCGCTCTGCTCGAAGACGCCGTTGTCCTCGTACATCTCGGCGGCCGCGGACTCCTTGATGGAGTTGCCCGTGTCCTCGGCCTTCTTGTCCAGGCGCAGGCCGACCCAGATGCTGCCGCTCAGGTCGGTGTACGTCACCCAGTGGTCGTCGTCGGTGTCCTCGGGCACGGCCCGCGTGTAGCCGTCGGGAAACGCGACGGTCGCGGCGACGTCCCTCTCGGCCTTCGTCTTCCAGCCCTCGGGCAGCGGGCCCGCGAACGGGTCGGCGACGACCAGGTACGCCGCCACCGCCGCAGCGACGACCGCCGCGCCCAGCCCGAGCAGCGTCTTGCGGCCCAGCCGGATCCCGCCCCCGTTGGTTCCGGCGACGGTCACGACCTGCGTGGGCGCCGGCGCGGGCGTCGGCGGATTGGCGGCCGCTTCCAGCAGGGAGCGGACCTGGGCGGCGTTGGGACGGCGCGCCGGGTCCTTCTGGAGCAGGCCGTTGATGACCTCGGCGAGTGGACCGGACGCCGAGGCGGGCGGCGCGGGCGTGGCGTTGAGGACGGACTGGAGGGTGGCCGGGGTGTTGCTGCGGCGGAACGGCGAGACTCCCTCGGTGGCCGCGTAGAGCACGACGCCCAGCGACCACAGGTCCGACGCCGGGCCGGGGCGCTGGCCGAGGACCCGCTCCGGGGCGATGTACTCGGGCGAGCCGACGAAGCCGCCGGTGTCGGTCAGGTTCGTCTCGCCCTCGATCTGGGCGATGCCGAAGTCGGTGAGGACGACGCGGTCGTGACGGCCCAGCAGGACGTTGTCCGGTTTGACGTCCCGGTGCAGGATGCCGGCCGCGTGCGCGGCCTCCAGCGCGCCGAGCACCTCCAGGCCGATCCTGGCCGCGTCGCGGGCGGAGAGGGTGCCCTCCTGGAGCGCGTCGCCGAGGGAACGTCCCTGCACGAGCTCCATCACGATCCACGGCCGGCCGTCCACCACGGCGACGTCATGGACGTTCACCACCGCCGGGTGGTCGAGCCGGGCCGCGGCGCGGGCCTCGCGGCGCATCCGCTCGAAGGCGTTGTCGCGTTCGCGCTCGGGAAGGTGATCCGGGACGCGGGGTTCCTTGACCGCGACCTCCCGGTCCACCGTCTCGTCCTTGGCGCGCCACACCGTGCCCATGCCGCCGTGCCCGAGCTTGGCGAGCAGCCGGTAGCGGCCCGCGACGAGCCGACCGGCACCGGGGTCCTGCGGAGGCTGGTGGGCGGGCTGCTGCGGGGTGTGGGGCGCGGGCTGCTGCGGGGTGTGGGGCGCGGGCTGCTGAGGCGCCGGGTGCGCGGGTTGTTGCTGCGGATTGTGGTGGGACGGTTGCTGCTGCGGCGTCGGTTGGGCGTGGTGCGCGGGCTGCTGCTCCGGCACGACCTGGGTGGGCGATGCGTACGGGTTGTTCGGATGCGGTACTGCGGCGGGCTGAACCGGCGGTTGCAGACCAAAACTCGTTGGCTCGTCGGACCCGTAGCGGGCTCCCCCGTTGTTGCTCATGCGTCCATGCATATCGCGGCAGGCGCTTCGGCATCCACCGCGAAGGCTCACCGGTCACAGACCCGTGACTCGGGCCGTCGCTTATCTCCTATTTAGGTGGGCTGTTGGAGGCGTCGGCGGACGGCGACGCGGACGTGCTCAAGGACGTGCTCGGCGTCGGACTCACCGGCGTACCCCCGCCCTCCCCGGCACCGCCGTTCATGAACAGCGCCGCCGCCGACACCCCGGCCGCCACCATCGCGGCGACCAGCAGGGCGATCACCAGCCGGTCCCGCGGGATGCGTTGCGGGCGGGTCGGCTCCGGCGTACGGCCCGTCTCCAGGAACTCCCCCAGCATCCGCTCCGCCTGCGCCGCGTCCAACCGCCGCTCCGGGTCGCGCTCCAGCAGCCCGAGTACGACGGGCAGCAGCGGCCCGACCTGCGCGGGCGGCCGGATCGGCGCGGCCACCACGGCGTGCAGGAGACCGCCCAACGAGTCGCGGTGGAACGGCGATTCGCCGCTGACCGCCGTGCACAGCAGCACGCCGAGCGACCACAGGTCGGAGGCCGGGCCGGTGCCGGACCCCGACATCCGCTCGGGCGCGGTGTACTCGGGCGAGCCGACGAACGTCCCCGACTCGGTGAGCGTGGTGGCGCCCTCGACCTGGGCGACGCCGAAGTCGGTGAGGACGACACGGCCGGTGCCCGACTCGATGAGCACGTTCGCCGGCTTGAGGTCGCGGTGCAGGACGCCGTCCTCGTGCGCCGCGCGCAGCGCGCCGAGCAGGGCGATGCCGATCCGGGCGGCCTCGCGGACGTCGACCGGGCCGTGCGCGGCGATCCGGTCGGCGAGGGAGCCGCCGTCGATCAACTCCATGACGATGTAGAGGCGTTCGTCGTGCTCGACGACGTCGTGGACGACGCTGATGTGCGGGTGCCGCAACTGGGCCAGCGCACGGGCCTCACGCAGCGTGCGATCGCGTGAGGAACGGACGCGGGCCGCCGACGGCGAGTCGTCCGGGACCAGTTCCTTGACGGCCACCTGGCGGCCGAGCAGCTCGTCGGTGGCCCGCCAGACGACGCCCATGCCGCCCCGCCCGAGCGCCGCCTGAAGCCGGTAACGGCCCGCGATGACCCGCTCGTCGGACCCCTCGCTCCCCATGAGCACATCATGCCCCAGCCGGAGCGGGACCCTCCGGGCCGAACGGGTGGCGTGGCCGACAAACGCCCATGCCCACGGTCAGGACGACTTGGGCCGCCACCCTTGCAGCAGGGTGTCGAACTGCTTCCGCGTCGTCTCCCAGTCCGCCGCGGGAGCCGACATGTAGATCGCGTACTCGACGCCGTCCCGGGCGATGTACATCTCCTCGATCGCCCGGCGCGGCCCCGCGTAGACGCCCGGGTCACTCTCCAGCGCGACCCATGTGTACTCCCACAGGGAACCCTCGCGGTCCCGGTAGTTGTTCTTCTCCATGGTCACGCGCTGGTACTGCGCCAGCCGCTGGAGCTGCTCCTCCAGGTCCAGCTGGTGCTCGTAGGGGTCGTCGAAGTCCGGTGAGGTGTCGACGGCGATGCGGACGAGGTGGATACCGCCGTCGGGCGAGTAGTCGATCTGCGTGAGGTCGCCCTGGACGCCGTACACCGACCGCTTCCAGCGATCGCTGGGCAGCGAGAGGCTGAAACCGGCCGGGTCGTCCTTGCGCACCCAGGTGGCCGGGACTGACTCCTGCGGGCTCGGTGAGGTCGAGGCGGAGGGGGTGACGGACGACGTGGCCGACCCGCCGTCCCGGGAGCGGCTCTCGTCCCACTGCTGCACCAGCACCGCACCGGCCCCGCCGACGACCGCCGCCATGGCCACGACGAGGGCCAGGGTGCGCAGCCGACGCCGCCGTGGGGCCGGCACGGCCACCGGGGCGGGAGCGACGTGGTGCGGCCGGGAGTGCTCCCGCGTCTCCTGCCGCGCCGGGCCCGGCTCCGGCTGCCGTGCGGGCGGCACGTACACCTCGGTCACCTGCGGCCGGCCCCCGTCCGCCACCTCGGCGAGCAGCCGCTCCGCCTCGTCGGAGGCGGGCCGCGCGGCCGGTTCCTTGCGGAGCAGCGCGTTGATCACGGGTCCGAGCGGGCCGGCGTTCCGGGGCTCGGTGGGATGCTCCTCGACGACGGCCTGCATGGTGGACAGCGGCGAGGTGCGGCGGAACGGCGAGGTGCCCTCCACCGCCGTGTACAGCGTCGCGCCGAGCGCCCACAGGTCGGACGCCGGTCCCGGGTCGTGCCCGCGGATCCGCTCGGGGGCGAGGTAGTCCACCGAGCCGACGACCTCTCCGGTGCGGGTGATCGTCGTGTCGCCGTCGATCTGCGCGATGCCGAAGTCGGTGAGCAGGACGCGGCCGTCGTCGGCGAGCAGCACGTTGCCGGGCTTGACGTCCCGGTGCAGCACGCCGGCGGTGTGCGCGGCCCGCAGGGCGCGCAGCACCCACATGCCGATCCGGGCGGCCTCGGCGGACTCGACCCGGCCCCGCTGCTTGACCGCGTCGGCGAGCGAACGGCCCTCGACCAGCTCCATCACGATCCACGGCCGGCCGTCGTGTTCGAGTACGTCGTGGACGGTGACCACGGCCGAGTGGTTGATCCGCGCGGCAGCGCGCGCCTCCGCACGGGTGCGGGCCAGCAGGACGGCCTGGTCGCTCTCGGAGACGTAGAGCGCGGCGGTCAACTCCTTGATCGCGACGGCCCGGTGCAACACCTCGTCATGGGCACGCCATACCCGACCCATGCCACCGCTGCCGATGGCGTCGGTGAGCCGGTAGCGGCCCCCGATGAGCGCGCCCTGCATCTGATTCACGTTTCCCCGCAATGCTCTTGACAGAGTCAGGGTAGGGACCCGTCCTCGAACGGGGAACCACGGGGGCGCCAAGGAGACCGCACTGTGACGGTTGTCGCTTTCGGTGACCGGAAGCAACCATGGGGCCAACTGCCCCCGACGGGGTCAGCCGGTGGCCCGGTAGGTCGCCGCCGCCTGCTCGTACAGCCGGGTCACCTGGTCCCGCTCGGCCTCCGGTCCGCGCACCTGGAGCACGTGGTAGCGCCCGTCGAGGAGCATCGCGAGATTGCGCACGAACAGGTCGCGGCCGCTGTCGTCACTCCACGTGAACTGCCCCTCGGCCATGGTCCGCCCGCCCACCTCTATGGTCTTCAGACCGGTGGAGGTCGCCCAGCTCGACTCCCGGTACGGCCGCAGTTCGGGCTCCCGCTCCCGCTGGTACGCCATCGGATCGCTGCCGTACTCGTCCGCGCCGTCCCGTCCCGGTACGACGATCAGCTCGAAGTCGCCCTGGGAGTAGACGACCTGCCCGCTGCCGTTCTTCGGCGCGCGCTGCCAGCCCTCGGCAACGGCGACACGGAAGCCCTCCGGGTCGTCGTGCAGGGTGAAGCCCTCGGCGACCTCGGCCCGCGTTCCGGTCGGCTCGTCGTCCGGCGAGTTCTGGTCGGGGCGCGGCTCGCTGCTCGCCTCCGGCGTCGGGTCGGGCGCCTGGCTGACCTGACCGGCGGCCCCGGTCCGGTCGGGGGCCGCGCCGCTGTCGCCGCTGTCGCCGCTCTCGTCGGCCTTCGGCATGAACAGCACGGCGTACGCGATCGCGCCGGCCAGCGCGAGCAGTATCAGCAGGAGCAGGGTGCGGCCGAGGCTGCGGGGGGAACGCGTCTTCTCCTTCCCCCGCTTGTGCCGCCCGTGCCGGGCGGGCAGACCGGCGCGCCGCCTGCGCACCAGCTCGCCCTTGCGGCGCACGATCGGCAGCCGGCTCGCGTCGGGCGGCGGCGCGGCGACGACATGCACGCCGGCCTCCGGCTCGGGCGCGGACCGCACCAGCGAACGCAGCCAGCCGCGCAGTTCCTCGAAGTCCAGCCGCTCGGTGGGGTCCTGGCGCAGCAGCGACTCCACGACCGGCCGCAGCGGCCCGCACTCCTCGGCGAAGGCGGGCGGCTCGGCGCACACCAGCTGCACCAGCTCGGCCGTCGACTCCTCCGGGTAGGGCGCATGCCCCTGTACGGCCCTGAAGAGCAGCGCCCCCAGCGCCCACAGGTCGGTGGCGGGACCGATGGGCGGCGCGAGCTGCCAGTTCTCGTGCACCGGCCCGGCCTGCTCCGGCGCCCACCGCTCGGTCACGGGTCCCACCACAGCCATCCGCGCCTGCCGCGCCCGCTCCGCCGCCAGCGCGGTGGCGGGGCCGCGGGGGGCCGCGGGGGTTCCGGCTACGAGGTCGTCCCAGCGGGTGCCGCTACGGCCTTGGAGTGCCGCTTCCTGAGCAGGGGCGGGTACGGCGGGGTGAACGAGGCCGTTATTGCGGGCGGCGGGCTCGATGCCCGGCCGGGCGAGGCCGTTGCTGTGGGGCGGCACGCCAGGCTGCTGGGTGAGGCCGTCGCCGTGGGGTGGCAGGCCGTGCTGCCTGAGACTGTCGCCGTGGGGCGGCAGGCCGTGCTGCCTGAGACTGTCGCCGTGGGGTGGCAGGCCGTGCTGCCTGAGACTGTCGCCGTGGGGCGGCACGCCAGGCTGGGCCAGGCCGTTGGTCTGGAGCCGTCCACTCGGCTGGACCAGGCCGTCGCCGTGGGGCGGCAGCGCAGGCTGCGTGAGGCCGTTGCCCTGGTGCGGTACGCCCTGCCGCGCCGGGCCGCCGCTCTGGGACTGCCCGTTGTTCCCGACCCCGGTGTTGCGCGGCTCCGCGCCATGCCAGGGCGTGGCGCGTACGCCGTACGGGTCGGCTATCTGGCCCGGCGGGCCGCCCTGGGGCCCGCCCGTGTACGACGGCTGCTCCCTGCCGCCCTCGGATGCGGGGCGGGCGCCGGGCAGGGCAGCGCCGCCGCTCTGCTGGGCCTCCTGGACCCGGGCCGCGGCCCGCGCCCCTGCCCGGTACGCGGCGATCGCCCCGGCCCGTGCCGCCCGGATGTCCCCGCCGGACTCCTGCGCCCGGCGCGCCAGCGCGGCCGAACCTCCCACGCCGCCCGTCGCGTCCGCACCCGGCACCGCCAGCCCTCCGGCCGCCCGCGCCTCGATGGCCGCCCGCCGGGCAGCCTCGGGATCGCCGCCACTGAGCCCGTTCGGACCATGACCCTCGGCAGAGCCGCCCGCTCCGAACGTCCCCCTGGCCGCTCCCAGGCCCCCGGCAGCCCCGCCGTCGTCGCCGCCACCGTCGTCGTACAGCGGCGCCGGCACCGGGTCGTACCCGCACAACGCTTCCTCCGCCGCCCCCACCGCCAGGCCGGTCAGCATGACCCGCCCGTCGTCGCAGACCAGCACTGTCCGCGCGGTGATGTTCCGGTGCACCCAGCCGTGCGCGTGCAGCACCCGCAGCGCCGTCAGCACGTCGGAGGCGACCTCGGCCGCCCGATACGGCGTCAGCGGCTGCTCGGCGAGCAGCGCGGCCAGCGGTCGCGCCGCCACCAACTCGCTCACCACCCACAGCGACCCGCCCTCGGCGAACACGTCGAAGACCTGGTCGAGCCGCGGATGGTCAGGGATCGCGGCAGCGGCCTGGGCGGCCTCCACCGCACGCCGTACCGCCGGATCCGTGGGCCGCCGAACCGCCCCCGCGCGCCCGGTCGACGGCCGCCGCGCCGCACGCTCACGCGCCGTGAACCCCTCGGGCAGCCCCTCCGCGTCGAGCACCTCCGCCTCGACGACCTCCGGCAACGGCACCTGCCGGACCAGGACTTCCTGCCCGCTGTAGGTGTCGAAGGCCCGGGTCTCCGTGAGTTCGTACTCGTCGGAGGGCGGCAGCGGCAGGCGGTAGCGGTCGGCGAGTACCCGCCCCGCATAGTCGTCCACGTTGCCTCCCCCGGCCGCCCGGTGGTCAATTCCGTTCGTGTGGCGCCCCGTTCCGGATGCGTTCCCGATGCGTACGGTTCGCAACCACTCACGATACGTGCCGGAGGCAACCCGCACGGAGGGATGGGGAGATCTCACGAGATCCCATGGGACGCCCTGCGCGGGGCCAGCGCCCCGGCCCGGTCACGCCTTCGGTTTGAAGGTGCTGGTCAGCGTCCGCCACGTGGACTTGCGCAGTTCGCCGTCCCACGCCGCGGCCTTCGCCGTGTACATCAACGCATAGCCCTGATGGTCGTTGACGACGAACCCCCGGTCGATCGTCCGGTACTTCGTACCTCCGTCGACATAGGTGAACTCCCAGTCGGCCGTGTTCCAACCGCGGTAGTCCACCTCCTCTATTCGGATCCGGTCGTACTGCGAGCGCGTCATGTAGCGCTCCTGGTTCTTCCAGTCCTGCACGGGGTCGTCCTTGGGCGTGGCGGTCCAGGCGATGAGCAGTTTCTGCCCGTTGGGCCCGGTGAACCGGTCACCTGCCGCGTCCGACGAACCGTACTTCCAGCCCTTGGGCAGTCCTATGGAGTAGCCCTGGCCGCCCTGGTACGTCTTCTCCGCGGCGGAGCCGTCCGAGGAGTCCCCGGCGTCCGAGGAGTTGTCCGACGAGCCGTCCGACTCCTGGTCGCCGTCCCCGGCCGCCGCCCCGCCACTGGCGCTGGGCGTGTTGCCCGGCGTGGACCCCGCCGATGCCGACGCCGACGCCGCACCGTCGGTGTGGGCGCCGCCGTCGTCGGACCTGGTGTCGGCGCTCTCGCTCGCCCCGGCGGCCGTCTTGTCGCCGCCCCGGGACTGGTTGGACCCGTCGTCGCCCGAGTTGAGCGCCACGGCCAGCACGACACCGAGCACGGCGAGCACCACGACCACCGCGATGACCACCAGCGTCCGCCGGGGCACCACGTCGGTGAGCGGCGCCCTCGGCACCGGCCGCGGCGGCAGGTCCGGCGGCGTCATCACGGGCCATCCGGAACTCCGGCCGCCAGACGCGCTCTTCGTACCGGACTCCGGCGCGGACACAGCGGTCGTACGCCCCGCGTCCCCGCCCGATGTATCCCCGCTCCCGGACGTCGTACGAGCTGCCGCCGCCGCGCCCGTGGCCACCGCGGCCTTGCGGGCCGACGGCAACGCCCCGCGCAGCCGGTCACCCCCTTCGCGGCTCTCGCCGCCCGCCGAACTCCTCTTCTTCGCGGGCGCGTCCGGCTGTGGGGGCAGCGGCACGACCTTGGTCGCGTCCGCCGGCTCGGCCGTCTTCGGGTCGGGCGCGTTGATCACGCCGTTGAGCAGGGCCCGGGCGCCGGCGTCGTCGAGGCGCTTCTCGGGGTCCTTGGTGAGCAGCCCGTAGATGACGTCCTTGAGCGGGCCGGCGTTCTTCGGCTCCTCCAGCGGCTCGGTCATCACCGCGGTGAGCGTGGCGATCGCGGAGCCCTTGTCGTACGGCGGGACACCCTCGACCGCCGCGTACAGCAGACCGCCGAGCGACCACAGGTCGGCGGCCGGGCCGGGCTTGTGGCCGCGGGCGCGCTCGGGGGAGATGTAGGAGGGCGCGCCGACGAGCATGCCGGTGGAGGTGATGGACGGGTCGCCCTCGACCTGGGCGATGCCGAAGTCGGTGAGCACGACCCGGCCGTCGTCGGCGATCAGCACGTTCGACGGCTTCACGTCGCGGTGCAGGATGCCCTCGCGGTGCGCCGAGCGCAGTACGTCGAGGACGGCGAGGCCGACCTCGGCGGCGCGCCGGGGCTGAAGCAGGCCGTCCTCGCGGATGACTTCGGCGAGGGACTTGCCCTCGACGAGTTCCATCACGATCCATGGCCGGTCGTCCTCGTCGACCACGTCGAAGACCGTCACCGCGCTGGTGTTGCGGATCCGCGCGATGGCCTTGGCCTCGCGCAGGGTGCGCGTGATGAGCCGGCGCTTCTCGTCCTCGTCGATGTTGGTCGGGAACCGCAGCTCCTTGACGGCGACCGTCCGGCCGAGGGTCTCGTCCTCGGCGCGCCACACCGTGCCCATGCCGCCGCGGCCCAGCACGTCTCCCAGCCGGTACCGCCCGGCGAGAAGACGCTGCTCGTTCTTGTCCTGACGAGTGTCCTGACGGGATGTCCCCGCCCGCTCCGCCTCCGACATGCGTCCCCTCATGCAACCCGCCCTGACAGAGCCTCCATTGTCCCTCACCCGACAAGTGGCTCACGCCCAGGGTGCCCCCACGCTCCTACAACGGCACGATGTCCGGCGCCCCCAGCCTCGCCGCGTCCGCCGTGAGGTCGTCCGGCTGGCGCTGCGACTCCCGCTCGGCCTCGACCCGCTTCTCGTAGTGCTGGACCTCGCGCTCGATCTGGTCCTTGTCCCAGCCCAGCACGGGCGCCATCAACTCGGCGGCCTCGCGGGCACAGCGGGTGCCCCGGTCGAAGGTCTCTATGGAGATCCGGGTGCGCCGCGTCAGGACGTCGTCCAGGTGCCGCGCGCCTTCGTGCGAGGCCGCGTACACGACCTCGGCGCGCAGATAGTCGTCGGCGCCCGTGAGCGGCTCGCCCAGCGAGGAGTCCGCGGCGATGAGGTCGAACAGTTCCTCGGCCATGGACCCGTACCGGTTCAGCAGGTGTTCGACGCGCACCACATGGAGGCCGGTGCGCGCGGCGATCCGCGCCCGCGCGTTCCACAGCGCCCGGTACCCCTCCGCACCGAGCAGCGGTACGTCCTCGGTGACGCACTCGGCGACCCGCAGATCCAGCCCGTGCACCGCCTCGTCGACCGCGTCCTTGGCCATCACCCGGTACGTCGTGTACTTGCCGCCCGCCACCACGACCAGCCCCGGCACCGGGTGCGCGACGGTGTGCTCGCGGGACAGCTTGCTGGTGGCGTCCGACTCGCCGGCGAGCAGCGGCCGCAGACCGGCGTACACACCCTCGACGTCGTCCCGTGTCAGCGGCACCGCGAGCACCGAGTTCACATGCTCCAGCAGATAGTCGATGTCGGCGCTGGACGCGGCGGGGTGCGCCTTGTCGAGGTCCCAGTCGGTGTCGGTGGTGCCGATGATCCAGTGCCGGCCCCAGGGGATGACGAACAGCACGGACTTCTCGGTGCGCAGGATCAGCCCGGTGGTGGAGTGGATGCGGTCCTTGGGCACGACGAGGTGGATGCCCTTGGACGCCCGGACGTGGAACTGCCCCCGCTCCCCCACCATCGCCTGGGTGTCGTCGGTCCACACGCCGGTGGCGTTGACGATCTGCTTGGCGTGGATCTCGTACTGCCCGCCGCCCTCGACGTCCTGCACCCGGGCCCCGACCACGCGCTCGCCCTCGCGCAGGAAACCGGTCACCCGCGCCCGGTTGGCCGCCTTCGCCCCGTACGACACCGCCGTACGCACCAGCGTGGCGACGAACCGGGCGTCGTCCATCTGGGCGTCGTAGTACTGCAAAGCGCCGACCAGCGCGTGCTTCTTCAGTGCGGGTGCCACGCGCAGGGCCTGATGGCGGCTCAGGTGCCGATGTACGGGCAGGCCTCGTCCGTGTCCGCGGGCCATCGACATGGCGTCGTAGAGCGCGACGCCCGAACCGGCGTACAGCCGTTCCCAGCCCTTGTGCTGCAAGGGGTAGAGGAAGGGCACCGGCTTCACCAGATGCGGCGCCAGCCGCTCCAGTAGCAGGCCGCGCTCCTTCAGCGCCTCGCGGACGAGGCCGAAGTCGAGCATCTCCAGGTAGCGCAGGCCGCCGTGTATGAGTTTGCTGGACCGGCTCGATGTGCCCGACGCCCAGTCACGCGCCTCGACCAGGCCTGTCGACAGGCCGCGGGTCACGGCGTCCAGCGCGGTGCCCGCGCCGACCACTCCGGCGCCCACGACCAGCAGGTCCAGTTCCCGCTCGGCCATCGCCGCGAGCGACTCGGCGCGCTGCGCCGGCCCCAGTGTCCCTGTCCTCACCGCTGCCTCCCGGTCATCGCCTCGCGTCGGCCGCACCCGTCGGGCGAGGCCCGGTCCACATCCCCCACGCTCAAAGTCTGACCGTGTCGTCCGACTTCAGCCACCACACACCCCCGAGCCTGTGGACAACCTGCACGGACACGGACGGCCACGGCCGGACACGGGCGCGGACACGAGCATGGGCGATACCACAAATCGGTCATATTTACCCCTAGTCTGACATTGCGCGCGCTCATCCTGTCCACAGGGCTTGCGCACCTGTCGCGCTTCGGTTACTGGGAAGGACGGCCCACGCCATGCCCGCAGATCTCGCCGTCATCGGACTCGGCCCGCTCGGCCTGCCGCTGGCCCAGGCCGCAGTCGCCGCCGGGATCCCCACCGTCGGCTACAAGACCGGTCCCGAGCCCGGCTCGCTCAGCCCCGCCGAACTGCGCCGGATGCTCTCAGGGGGCTTCCGGCACGCCGCGGGCCCGAGCGAGCTCGGCCGGGTGCGCACCGCGGTCATCTGCGCCCCGACCCCCAGAAGCGCGGACGGCGGGCTGGACCTGAGCCAGGTGGAGGCGGCCGCCCGCACCCTGGCCGCGCGGCTGCGCCCGCACACCACGGTCATCCTGGAATCCCCCGTGTACCCGGGCACGACCGAGGAATTCCTCCGCCCGCTGCTCGAAGAGGGCTCACGGCTGCGCGCCGGCCGCGACTTCCACCTCGCCTACTCCCCCAGCCGCGTCGACCCCGGCAACCGCGACTTCACCCCGGCCAACACGCCCAAGGTGATCGGCGGCCTCACCCCCGCCTGCACCGAGTCGGCCGCCGCCTTCTACGGCCGCCTCTCCGACAAGGTCGTACGCGCGCGTGGCACCCGTGAGGCCGAGACCGTGCAGCTCCTCGAAACCAACTACCGGCACGTCAACATCGCCCTGGTCAACGAAATGGCCGTCCTGTGCAACGACTTGGGCGTCGACGTGTGGGACGTCATCCGCTGCGCGGAGACCAAGCCGTTCGGCTTCCAGGCCTTCCGCCCCGGCCCCGGCGTCGGCGGCCACACCGTCCCGCAGGACCTGACCGGCCGCGCGGGCCGCGGCCTGCGCATGGTGGAACTTGCCCAGCAGGTCAACAGCCGCATGCCCCGGTACGTCGTCCAGCGCGCCGCCACCCTCCTCAACGAGCACGGCAAGTCGGCCCGCGGCGCGCGCGTGCTGCTCCTCGGCGTCACCTACAAGCCCGACCTCGCCGACCAGCAGGCCACCCCGGCGCAGGAGATCGCGTTCCGCCTGATGGAGCTCGGCGCCGCCGTCAGCTACCACGACCCGCACATCCCGTCCTGGAGCATCCTCGACCGCCCGGTCCCCCGCGCGGACTCCCTGTACGAGACGGCGGCCGAGGCCGACCTCACGATCCTGCTCCAGAACCACCGCACCTACGACCTGCAAGGCCTGTCGGTGAAGGCGCAGCTTCTGCTCGACACCCGGGGCACGACTCCGACCGGGGCGGCGCACCGGCTCTGACCCGCCGGTGCGCGGGGAATTCGCTGGTGGAGCGGGCCGGCGCGCCTGTTACTCTTCGGCGTCCCCATCGCACGCCCGTACGGGGACACCGCTCATTCATCAGTCCCGTGGGGGGATTCCTGTCATGACCCAGTCAGTTCCGCCGCAGTCTGCCGACGGCAACCCGTTCGCCCAGCAGCCGGCCCCCGTCCCGCCGGCGCCCCCCGCGCCCGCGCGGGGCAACCTCGCCCTCGGTGTGGTCACCGCCGTCGTCGTGGCCCTGGTCACCGCCGGTGTCTACGGCGCCGTCGTCGGCGCCACCGAGTACGAGATCGGCTACGCGGCCATCGGCGTCGGTTTCCTCATCGGTTTCGGCGCCGGCAAGGTCGGCGGGGCCAACCCGGTGCTCCCCGTGCTGAGCGCCCTGCTGTCCCTGGGCGCCGTCTACCTCGGTCAGCTCATCGGCACCGCGATCCTCAGCGCCGACATCGTCGGCGTCTCCGCGACCACGATGTTCACCGAGCACCTGGACCTGCTGATGGAGGCCTGGCAGGAGACCGCCGACGCGATGACGTTCCTGTTCCTCGCCATCGGCGCGTTCGCCGCGTTCTCCGGCGCCAAGAAGGCGGCCGCGTAGGCAGGCAGGCCGAAGGGCCCGTCCACCGCTCGGTGCTTTCTAGGGGTCGTCGCAACACGTGGTCGTGTTGATCAGGCCGCGAGCAGTTTATGCAGGCGCTCGGCTGGGGTTTCCCAGCCGAGCGTTTTGCGTGGGCGACCGTTGAGTTCGGCGGCCACGGCGTCCAGGTGCTTGCGGGTGTGGACCGAGAGGTCGGTGCCCTTGGGGAAGTACTGCCGCAGCAGGCCGTTGGTGTTCTCGTTGGAGCCTCGCTGCCAGGGGCTGGCCGGGTCGCAGAAGTAGACCGGGATGCCGGTGGCGACGGTGAACGCGCCGTGGGCGCCCATCTCGCTTCCCTGGTCCCAGGTCAGGGACCGTGTGAGGTGCGAGGGCAGGGTCTGGACCGTGGTGACCAGCACGTCCCGGACGCTCTCGGCGCCGTGGTCGCCGGGCAGGTGCAGGAGCATGACGTAGCGGGTGGCGCGCTCGACCAGGGTGCCGATGGCCGACTTACCGTCCTTGCCGATGATGAGGTCGCCTTCCCAGTGGCCGGGCACGGCCCGGTCTTCCGCTTCGGCGGGCCGTTCGCTGATCATCACCATGGGGGTGGAAAACCGTGGCTGGCGCTGCTGGGCCTGGCGACGCGGCTTGCGCCGGGCGCGACCGGTCCGCAGGGCGCGGGCCAGCTCACGGCGCAACTCTCCGCGTCCTTGGACGTAGAGAGCCTGGTAAACCGTCTCGTGGACCACATGCATCTCCGGCCGCTCGGGCAACTGTGCCCGCAGAGCCTGGCAGATCTGCTCCGGACTCCACCGTAGATGCAGGTGGTCCTGGATGAAGTCCCGCAGCTCACGGTTCCGGCTGATCTTTCCCGGCTTGGGGCGGGGCCGGCGGGCATCGGCGCGGGCCTGGGCGGCGTGCGGCCGGTACTGGCCGTTGCCCGGATGCCGGTTACGGCGGATCTCGCGGCTGACGGTGGACGGGCTACGGCCCAGCTCGGCCGCGATCGCCCGGAGCGTGGCCTTCTCCCGCAGCCGGTCAGCGATGTAGATCCGGTCGGCCTCACGCAGATACCGGGACGGACCAGAAGGCGGCACCACCGCGTTGATCGGTGGTGCCGCCTTCTGCCTACGGTCGGCGCTGCGGCCGTTACGCCACTTTCTGCCGGTCCGCTCGTCGATACCGACCAGCCGGCAAGCTTCCTTGTTGCTGTAGCCCTGTTGCACGAGCCGGGAGTATTCCGTCCGCTCCCGGCTCAGCTTCACAGGCCCCTGAGCCGTCCGGTCCCCACGAATCTCGAAGTCCATTGCCACCCCTGAACTGGGGTGTTGCAACGACCACTAGAACTGAAGCTCGGTGGACGGGCCCTTTCGTGTCGTACGGCTATCGGCGGTGCTGCGAGTCCGCCACCGTCACCTCGACCCGCTGGAACTCCTTGAGCTCGCTGTAGCCGGTGGTGGCCATGGCGCGGCGCAGGGCGCCGAAGAGGTTCATCGAGCCGTCCGGGGTGTGGGACGGGCCGGTGAGGATCTCCTCGATGGTGCCGACCGTGCCGAGGTCGACCTTCTTGCCCCGCGGCAGCTCCTCGTTGACGGCCTCCATGCCCCAGTGGTTGCCCTTGCCGGGGCCGTCCGTCGCGCGCGCGAGCGGGGAGCCCATCATCACCGCGTCGGCGCCGCAGGCGATCGCCTTGGGCAGGTCGCCGGACCAGCCGACACCGCCGTCCGCGATCACATGCACATACCGGCCGCCGGACTCGTCCATGTAGTCCCGGCGGGCCGCCGCCACGTCCGCCACCGCCGTGGCCATCGGCACCTGGATGCCCAGTACGTTGCGCGTGGTGTGCGCGGCGCCGCCGCCGAAGCCGACCAGGACGCCCGCCGCGCCGGTGCGCATCAGGTGCAGGGCGGCGGTGTAGGTGGCGCAGCCGCCGACGATCACCGGGACGTCGAGCTCGTAGATGAACTGCTTCAGGTTCAGCGGCTCGTGCGAGGACGAGACGTGCTCCGCCGAGACCGTCGTACCGCGGATGACGAAGATGTCCACGCCCGCGTCCACCACCGCCTTGGAGAACTGCGCCGTGCGCTGCGGCGAGAGCGCCGCCGCGGTGACCACGCCCGAGTCGCGCACCTCCTTGATGCGCGCGCCGATCAGCTCCTCCTTGATGGGGGCCGCGTAGATCTCCTGCAGCCGGCGCGTGGCGGACTCGGCCGGCAGCTCGGCGATCTCGTCGAGCAGCGGCTGCGGGTCCTCGTACCGCGTCCACAGCCCCTCGAGGTTCAGCACGCCCAGGCCGCCGAGCTCGCCGATGCGGATCGCCGTGGCCGGCGAGACGACCGAGTCCATGGGGGCGGCCAAGAAGGGCAGCTCGAAGCGGTAGGCGTCGATCTGCCAGGCGATCGAGACCTCCTTCGGGTCCCGCGTACGGCGGCTGGGGACGACGGCGATGTCGTCGAAGGCGTACGCCCGGCGGCCGCGCTTGCCGCGCCCGATCTCGATCTCAGTCACGTGTGTGGCCTTTCCCTGATGCGTTTCAGCGCCTTCCAGTATCCCCGACGGGTACGACAAGGGCGGCCCCGGAACCCGGGACCGCCCCTGAGCAGGCCTCACGCGCGCGCGTGCGTCACTTGCTGCTGTAGTTCGGCGCCTCGACCGTCATCTGGATGTCGTGCGGGTGGCTCTCCTTCAGGCCCGCCGAGGTGATGCGGACGAAGCGGCCCTTGGACTCCATCTCCGCGACGGTGGCCGCACCCACGTACCCCATGGTCTGGCGCAGACCGCCGACGAGCTGGTGCAGCACGTTGGCCAGCGGACCGCGGTAGGGCACCTGGCCCTCGACGCCCTCGGGCACGAGCTTGTCGTCGGAGGAGACCTCCGCCTGGAAGTAGCGGTCCTTCGAGTACGACCTGCCCTGGCCGCGGGACTGCATGGCGCCCAGCGAGCCCATGCCGCGGTACGACTTGAACTGCTTGCCGTTGATGAAGAGCAGCTCGCCCGGCGACTCCTCACAGCCGGCGAGGAGGCTGCCCAGCATCACCGTGTCGGCGCCGGCGGCCAGCGCCTTGCCGATGTCGCCGGAGTACTGCAGGCCGCCGTCACCGATCAGCGGGATGCCCGCGGGGCGGGCCGCGAGGGAGGCCTCGTAGATGGCGGTGACCTGCGGGACACCGATACCGGCCACGACGCGGGTGGTGCAGATCGAGCCGGGGCCGACACCGACCTTGATGCCGTCGACACCGGCGTCGATGAGGGCCTGGGCGCCGTCGCGGGTGGCGACGTTGCCGCCGATCACGTCGATGTTCACGCTCGACTTGATCTTCGACATCCAGCTGAGGGCGTTGCTGTTGTGGCCGTGCGAGGTGTCGACGACGAGGAAGTCCACACCGGCGGCGGCGAGCGCCTGGGCACGCTCCAGCGCCTCGGGGCTGGCGCCCACGGCGGCACCGACGAGCAGGCGGCCCTCGGCGTCCTTGGCGGCGTTCGGGTACTTCTCCGCCTTGACGAAGTCCTTGACCGTGATCAGGCCCTTGAGCACGCCCTCGTCGTCGACCAGCGGCAGCTTCTCGATCTTGTGCTTGCGCAGCAGCTCCATGGCGTCCACGCCGGAGATGCCGACCTTGCCGGTGACCAGCGGCATCGGCGTCATGACCTCGCGCACCCGGCGGGCGCGGTCGGTCTCGAAGGCCATGTCACGGTTGGTGACGATGCCGAGCAGCTTGCCGGCCGGGTCGGTGACCGGGACGCCGCTGATGCGGAACTTGGCGCACAGCGCGTCGGCCTCGGCGAGCGTGGCGTCCGGGTGCACCGTGATCGGGTCGGTGACCATGCCCGACTCCGAGCGCTTCACCAGGTCGACCTGGTTGACCTGGTCCTCGATGGACAGGTTGCGGTGCAGTACACCGACGCCGCCCAGACGGGCCATCGCGATCGCCATGCGCGACTCGGTGACCTTGTCCATGGCGGCGGACAGGAGCGGAATGTTGACCCGGACATTGCGGGAGATCCGGGACGAGGTGTCGACCGCGTTGGGGAGCACCTCGGATGCGCCCGGCAGCAGCAGCACGTCGTCGTAGGTCAGCCCGAGTGTCGCGAATTTTCCGGGCACTCCGTCGACGTTGGCAGTCATGACACCTTCCCCAAATGGCCTTGCTCGGTGCGGATGTCCATGCTAACGGGAAGCACGGCTCTCACATTCCACGGTTGTGAACGGCCGAGGGCTTCGTATGTTCGTACGGAACACCGCGCGTTCCTGTTCATCCGCCGGACCCCGCCTACTGTTCGGCCAGCGCCCGCAGTCTGCTCAGCGCGCGGTGCTGGGCCACCCGGACCGCGCCGGGTGACATTCCCAACATCTGGCCGGTCTCTTCCGCCGTGAGGCCCACCGCGATGCGCAGCAGGAGCAGCTCGCGCTGGTTCTCGGGCAGGTTGGCCAGCAGTTTCTTGGCCCACTCGGCGTCACTGCTGAGCAGCGCTCGCTCCTCGGGGCCGAGCGAGTCGTCCGGCCGCTCGGGCATCTCGTCGGACGGGACCGCCGTCGAGCCGGGGTGTCGCATGGCCGCCCGCTGGAGGTCGGCGACCTTGTGGGCGGCGATGGCGAAGACGAAGGCCTCGAAGGGGCGCCCGGTGTCCCGGTAGCGCGGCAGCGCGAGCAGGACGGCGACGCAGACCTCCTGGGCCAGGTCCTCGACGAAGTGGCGCGCGTCCCCCGGGAGGCGGGACAGCCGGGTGCGGCAGTAGCGCAGCGCCAGTGGGTGGACATGGGCGAGCAGGTCGTGCGTGGCCTGCTCGTCTCCGTCGACCGCGCGATGGACGAGCGCACCGATCGCCCCTTGGGCAGTGGCCGCCTCGTCGTCACGCATCGGTCCATGGTGCCCTGCGGCCGGATGCTCCGCGGCACTGCCTCCGTTGTTGTGCACCGAAGCGTTATGAGCAGGTGCGCCGGAAGTCATCCCCTGCGCCCTCCCCTTCCGCTCGACCGACTCGTCCCCGAGGAACTCCACACCTCAAGGATGCGGCATCCGCGCCGAAACGAGCAGCGACCATCCGCCGGCCCCCGTCACCGGCCCGCCCCACGGCGGGGTACGCCGCCGGGTCCGGGCCCCTCGTACGCCCCCTGTGACCACGCACGACGGCACTCCAGGGACCGCGCCCGCACAAACGCCCGTAACCCGGCTCACACGCCCCGGAATCTCCGCACACGCGGCCCTGAACCCGGACAACCGCCCCACCGAAACACCCGACGCAGACCCGAGGAGCCACCGCCCGACCGAAACACCCGACGCAGACCCGAGGAGCCGCCGCCCCACCCACACGCCCGACGCAGACCCGAGGAGCCGCCGCCCCACCCACACGCCCGACGCAGACCCGAGGAGCCGCCGCCCCACCCACACGCCCGACGCAGACCCGACGGGCCGCCGCCCCACCCACACGCCCGACGCAGACCCGACGGGCCACCGCCCCACCCACACACCCGACGCAGACCCGACAGACCCCGGGCCCTCCCACACGCCCGACGCAGACTGGACAGCCCCCAAGCACGCCCGCCCGCCCTGCACGGACCGAACAGGCCACCGGCGCATCCCCGCGCCCGACACAGACGCCACGCCACGTGGGCTTGCGCTTGCACGCGCGCCCGGCGCCGCCATCACCCACCGTCGGCCCCTGAACGCCTCCGGACGGAACACCGCCGCCCGTCGGCCC
Organism: Streptomyces spinoverrucosus; assembly: GCF_015712165.1. Lineage (NCBI taxonomy): Bacteria > Bacillati > Actinomycetota > Actinomycetes > Kitasatosporales > Streptomycetaceae > Streptomyces > Streptomyces spinoverrucosus. The sequence continues at coordinate 3,357,101 of NZ_JADPZX010000001.1, forward strand.
GCCCACGCACCCGGGCCAGGCGCGGGCCCGGCAGGGAGGGGGTACCCCCATCGTGTCGCCTCCTCCCCCACCCGAGCGGGGGCTCATCGCCGCCCCCGCTCACCGGGACACGCGGCAGCACCACGGCAGCGTCAGCGCACCAGGCCCCAGCGGAAGCCGAGCGCCACCGCGTGCGCCCGGTCCGAGGCGCCGAGCTTCTTGAACAGGCGGCGAGCGTGGGTCTTGACGGTGTCCTCGGAGAGGAACAGCTCGCGACCGATCTCGGCGTTGGAGCGGCCGTGGCTCATGCCCTCCAGAACCTGGATCTCACGCGCGGTGAGCGTCGGCGCGGCCCCCATCTCGGCGGAGCGCAGCCGACGCGGGGCGAGCCGCCAGGTCGGGTCGGCGAGCGCCTGCGTGACGGTGGCCCGCAGCTCCGCGCGGGAGGCGTCCTTGTGCAGGTAGCCGCGGGCGCCGGCGGCGACCGCGAGGGCCACACCGTCGAGGTCCTCGGCGACGGTGAGCATGATGATGCGCGCACCGGGGTCGGCGGACAGCAGCCGCCGCACCGTCTCGACGCCGCCCAGTCCGGGCATGCGTACGTCCATCAGAATGAGGTCCGAGCGGTCGGCACCCCAGCGGCGGAGGACTTCCTCGCCGTTGGCCGCCGTCGTCACGCGCTCGACACCGGGCACGGTCGCGACCGCGCGGCGGAGCGCCTCTCGGGCAAGCGGGGAGTCGTCGCAGACGAGGACGGAAGTCATGGCCGCCCTCCGCAGCTGATGCGCGTCACCTTGAGCCTCCAGGCTGGTACGAAATCGTCACCTGTGCGGTCGACCGTCTCGGACGCCTGCCCGAGCGCTTGTGTTTTCAACCGCCTCCGCACTCTCAACGACGGTCACTCGAAAGAGTTACGGGGCTGTGTGCCGTCTTCGGCACTCTACGTGAGGGTGCGCACACGGTGCAGACATGCACAGCAGACCCTCAACCTTTCATCACAACCTATGCCCCATTTAGACCCATTTCTTCCCATCTAGTGGTGTCTGAGGCTAGATTCGCAATGAGTCATATTTTCATCTCCTTAGATCGTAGATGTACGGTCGTGGGCACCGTATCCGCTCAGAACGGCTACAAGGGGTCACACAATGGCAGATTTCTCCCGCCTTCCCGGACCGAACGCGGACTTGTGGGACTGGCAGCTCCTGGCTGCCTGTCGCGGGGTGGACAGCTCGCTGTTCTTCCATCCGGAGGGCGAGCGAGGGGCGGCCCGGAGCGCTCGCGAGAACTCGGCCAAAGAGGTCTGTATGAGGTGCCCGGTCCGCGCACAGTGCGCGGCACACGCGCTGGCGGTGCGCGAACCGTACGGCGTGTGGGGCGGGTTGACCGAGGACGAGCGCGAGGAGCTCATGGGGCGGGCACGCCACCGCCTGGTGTCAGCGTCGACGACGGGCGGAAACGCCGCCTCGAACACGTGAAGGAACGTTTCTCCAACGGGCATGCGCACGCGTGCCCTTGTCTTTGACCACGGGTGTCTTCGAACTACGGGGTACTACAGCCTTTGGCTACGGGGTACCACCCAGGACTACCGAGCGTGACTACCTGGCCGCCGCCCACGCCAGCTGATCCAGCGTCGCCCGCACCGCCGGCACCTGCGCCAGATCGGGCAGCGTCAGCGCGACGATCTCCCTTCGCACCGCCGGTTCCAAGGTCACCGCCCGCACCCCCCGGGGCCGTACGGACTCGATCGCCAGCTGCGGCAGGACCGCCACGCCGAGTCCGGCACCCACCAGGCCGACCACGGCCGGATAGTCGTCGGTGGCGAAGTCGATGCGGGGCGTGAAACCGGCTCCCGCGCACACCTCGATCAACTGACCCCGGCAGCGCGGGCAGCCCGCGATCCACGGTTCGTCGGCGAGTTCACCGATGGCCACGGACTGGGACCGCGCGAGCCGGTGCCGTTCGGGCACGAGCCCCACCAGCCGGTCGGTCAGCAGCGGCCGTACGACGAGGTCGTCCCACTCCTCGGCGCCCGCCGCTCCCTCGTAGCGGAAGGCGAGCGCGACATCGCAGTCTCCGGCCCGCAGCTTGTCGACGGAGTGGGGCGGCTCGGACTCCTCCAGGGAGACGCGGGTGCCGGGGTGCGCGGCGCGCAGGGCCGCGAGGGCGGTCGGTACGAGTGTGGAGCTGCCGCTGGGGAAGGACACGAGCCGGACCCGTCCGGCGCGCAGTCCGGCGATCGCGGCGACCTCCTCCTCGGCGGCCGTGAGCCCGGCGAGGATGCCTGAGGCATGCCGGACGAGCGCCTCGCCGGCCTGCGTCAGCCGCATCTCGCGTCCGGTGCGCACCAGGAGGGGCGTCCCCACGGACGCCTCCAGCGCCTTCATCTGCTGACTGACGGCGGGCTGGGTGCAGCCCAGCTCGCGCCCCGCCGCGGAGAAGGAGCCGGTGGCGGCGACGGCACGCAGGACGCGCAGATGACGGGCCTCGATCACCCTCCAAGCATAAGCGAGCCTTGGATACGGCGGCGAATAATGCGTCGACGCTTTGATTTTTGTCGCCTACCGTGCCGCCATGAAGCTTCTGACGGTGAACCTGGGCCGCGCCCAGGCCGTTCCCTACACCGACCACCCCGACGGCGTGACCGGGATCGACAAGCGGCCCGCGGAAGGGGCCGTTCGGGTGACGGCGCCCGGCCCGAAGGGGATCGGGGCGAGCGGGCTGGCCGGGGACGCGGTGTGCAGCACCCGGCACCACGGCGGGAACGACCAGGCCGTGTACGCGATGGCGCGCGAGGACCTCGACGCCTGGGAACGCGAGCTGGGGCGTCCGCTGACCAACGGCTGCTTCGGCGAGAACCTCACGACGTCGGGCGTCGACGTCTCCGGCGCGCTGATCGGCGAGCGCTGGCGGATCGGCCGGGACGTCGTGCTGGAAGTCACCTCCGGGCGGATACCGTGCCGGACCTTCCAGGGTCATCTGGGAGAGCGGGGCTGGGTCAAGCGGTTCACGGAGCGGGGCGCGCCGGGGGCGTATCTGCGGGTGATCGCGTCGGGGGAGGTCCGGGCGAGCGACCCGATCGAGATCGTTCACCGTCCGGACCACGACGTGACGGTGGCCCTGCAGTTCCGCGCGGTCACGACGGAGCGGGCGTTGCTGCCACGGCTGCTGGCGGCGGGCGAGGCCCTGCATCCGGAGGCGTGGGACGCGGCGCGGAAGTACGCGGAGAAGTACGGCTCCTGACGACCCGTCAATCACCTGTGGCCCAGGCGCCGCACGCCTCCTAGGGGAAACTCCCGGAGGACGGGCCAGGGTCGGGTCGGGGTGGGGCGGGGGGCGTCCCGGATGTTCCACGGGGTCGCGGCGAGGACGCTCGAAGCATGAATCTTCGCAGGTCCGGTGGCACGCCTCGGCGTGCGTCCCGTCTCAGGCGGGTGCTCATCGTCCTCGGCACGGTCGTGACCGTAGTCGCCGTGACGATCGGCGGGTTGTTCGCATGGCTGTGGGCCGACGCCCCGGTCAGTACGGTCGGCAAGGCGTCGTTCGACAACGCGCTCGCGATACCGCCGCTCGCCAAGTCGCGCGTCGACAAGGACGGCACGCGCGTCTTCGACCTGCGTATGCAGGCGGGGCGTGACCGAGTTCGAGGCGGGGCGGAAGACCCCGACGTGGGGCTTCAACGGCTCCTACCTCGGCCCGACCCTGCGCGCCGAGCGCGGCGAGAAGGTCCGCGTGCGCATACGGAACGGACTTGACGAGGCGTCGAGCGTGCACTGGCACGGCATGCACCTGCCCGCGGAGATGGACGGCGGCCCGCACCAGGAGATCCCCGCCGGCGGCACCTGGAGCCCGCGGTGGACGGTGGACCAGCCGGCCGCCACGCTCTGGTACCACCCGCATCCGCACGGCGCGACCGAGGACCACGTACGGCGGGGCCTGGCAGGCATGTTCATCCTCGACGACGAGAAGTCGGCGCGCCTGGCGCTGCCGAAGCGGTACGGCGTGGACGACCTGCCCGTCGTCGTGCAGGACGTGCGCTTCGACGGCGCCCGGCTCGACGGCGGACGCGGCTTCCTGCAGAACGTGGGCTTCCTCGGCGACCGGACGATGGTCAACGGCACACTGCGTCCCCACCGTGAGGTCACCGACGAGCTGATACGGCTGCGGCTGCTGAACGCCTCCACGGCCCGCACCTACGCCTTCGGCTTCCCGGACGACCGTTCCTTCTCACTGGTCGGCACGGACGGGGGACTGCTTCAGCGGCCGGTGTCCCTGGAGCGGGTGCAGCTGTCGCCGGGCGAGCGGGCCGAGATCGTCGTGCGGATGCGGGCGGGTGAGCGGGTGATGCTGCGCAGCTTTCCGCAGGACAACTACGGGGACGGCTGGCAGCGGCGGTTCGGCGGGGGTGACGACTCCTTCGACGTGCTGGAGCTGCGGGCGGCCGGGCGGCTTCGGCCCTCTGCGGAACTGCCCTCGAGGCTGGGCCGATTGGAGATACCCGACGGCGCGGACGCGGTGCGGGGCCGGTTCTTCGATTTGAAGCGGTCCGGGATCAACGGGCGGGCGATGGACATGGGGCGGGTCGACGAGACGGTCACGCGCGGGACGACGGAGGTGTGGACGGTCCGCAACGACAACGGGATGCCGCACAACTTCCACGTGCACGACGTCCAGTTCAGGGTGCTGGAGGTGAACGGCGCGGCACCGCCGCCCGCCCTGCGCGGTCCGAAGGACACGGTGTTCGTGCCGCACGGGACGACCGTGAAGCTGGCGTTGCGCTTCACCGGGCCGGCCGATCCGGACACGCCGTACATGTACCACTGCCATCTGCTGTACCACGAGGACGAAGGGATGATGGGTCAGTTCGTGGTGGTGGACAGGGGACAACGGGCGGGTACGCCGTCGCGGCACGCGGGGCCCGGCAACGACCATGCGCGGACGGGCGTGGGCGGCGCCCATGAGCACGGTTGAGCGCGCGTGTCCGAGCCCCACTCGAACGCTCCGTGCGAGTCCCCCGTCGGCCCCCCTCTACAAGCCCCACCCCAAGCCCCCCGCAAACCCACGGCAATCCCCCGACAATCCCCCATACGGAGATCAGCCGCGCACAGTCCGGGTCACTACCCTTGGCCCATGACAACGGCTCTGATTACGGGATCGACCGCGGGAATCGGCGCCGCGTTCGCGCGGCGGCTGGCGGCTGACGGGCACAACCTGGTGTTGGTGGCCCGGGACACCAAGCGGCTTCGGGAGCAGGCGACCGAGCTGCACGACCGGCACGGCATCGAGGCTGAGGTGCTGACGGCGGACCTGGCGACGGACGACGGCATCGAGGCGGTGGCCGACCGGCTGGGCGACCGCAAGAACCCCGTCGACCTGCTGATCAACAACGCCGGCTTCGGCAACAAGGGCCGCTATCTCGACGTGCCCATGGCCGACGAGCTGAAGATGCTCAAGGTGCACTGCGAGGCGGTGCTGAAGCTGACGTCGGCGGCGACCGAGGCGATGCGGGAGCGGGGACGCGGGGGTGTCGTGAACGTCGCCTCGGTCGCGGCTTTCCTCCCCCGTGGCACGTACGGCGCGTCCAAGGCCTGGGTCGTCCAGTTCACCCAGGGCGCGGCCCGCGACCTGGCGGGCACCGGCGTGCGGCTGATGGCGCTGTGCCCCGGTTTCGTCCGCACCGAGTTCCACCAGCGGGCCGGCATGGGCACGGACAACATCCCGAGCTGGATGTGGCTCGACGCGGACAAGCTGGTCGCGGCGGCGCTCTCGGATCTGGCACGGGGCAAGACGCTGTCCATTCCGGACCCGCGGTACAAGGCCATCATGGGCGTGGTGAAGGTGGCGCCACGGGGCCTGCTGGGCGGGGTCAGCTCCCGGGCGGGGCGGAAGTACGGGCCTCAGTAAAGCGCCTCGCTGCTCTCCGGCACCGCCTCCGACCAGCCCTGATCGGACCGGTCGACTGCGTCGATCACCAAGCCGGCCATGGTCGGGTCGATGGCGAGCAGTTCGGCGAGGCACTGCGGCCACCACCCGTAATGCAGAGCCAGGGACAGATGGAGACCGGACCTGGTGGGGGGCACGGTACGAGCGATGGCCAGGTGCGCGCGGGCGGCCTCTCGTCCCGTGATCCGCCCGGCCAGGGCTTCCGCCCGCGCCAGTTCCCGGTGCTCCACATAGGCCTCGACGAGGTCGGCCCGTGCCGTGGCCTGAGCCGAGGGCCGCAGGACCCTGTCCACGAGCGCCTCGGCACGGGCGAAGTCGCCGAGCGCGACCATGGCACGGACGAGAGCGCCCACCTTCTCGCGAGTGACCGTGGCCGTTTCGCCGAGGACTTCCGCGTCTCCGAGCTGAGCCCGGGCCGCCGAGACGTCACCGCCGCGAGCCATGGCCCGGGCCAGGGCGGCGGCGGCCCGCGCCGACGGTCTGTACCGAGCGAGTGCCTGTGCCCGCGCCGTGCACTCCTGTGCCCTGGCGGAGTGCCCGACCTCGTGCAGTGCATACGCGATCTCCGCCAAGGCCCATGCCTCGTACTGCGGCTCTGCGTATCGGGCCAGGTCGACAGCCCGTTCGAACTCTCCTGCGGCTGTCAGGGATACGGCCACAAGAGCGGGAAGCCGGCTTCGGTTGAGCTTCAGTGGGGTGCGGGCCGCCCGTTCCGCGTCCTCGAACCTGCCGACCGCGATCATCGACTGTGCTGTCTCCGCCCAGATCCGCTCCTGGCTTCGGCCGTTCCCGGCTCCCTCTGCCAGCAGTTCGGCACGGGGAAAAAGGCCTGCGTCGGCCAGCGCTCGGGCAAACGCGGCGTTCAGTTGCTCCCGCCCCGGTTCGCCGAGTGCCCAGCGGTTCAGTACCGCCTTGAAGTCCTCCTCAACACCTTCCAGCAGCGACCGCGCCTCCTCGACGCATCCCGCGCCGGACAGCGCCCGCGACACGGCGGCGACGACACGCAGTTTGGCCGGGGTGCTCACCGAGCGCCGGGCCAGGTCCTCCGCGTCGCTGAGAACCTCGCGGGCCCGGTCGCGCAAACCGTTCGCAGCCAGTTCCACGGAAATACGGACCAGGGGGTCGATGGGACCGTCGTCCTTCGCCAGAATGCGGCCGATCTGCAGAGCCTCGTCGACCTGCCCCGCACGGATCATGGCCAGAGCCAGAGCCAGGAGGGCGCGGGAGAGACCGCGGTCCTCCGTGATCAGCCGAGCGACAACAAAGGCCCCGTCCAGATCGCCTTGGCCGCACAGGGCCACGACGATGTCTGCCGCGCCCTCGGAAAGGTCGGGCCCGACGGGCAGGAGGCGCAGCAGTGACCTGGCGTCGTCGGTGTGTCCGTATCGGGCGCTCTCGCCCGCCATTCTCGAAATCAGCGCGTACCGCCGCTCGTCAAGAGTCACCTCCTTCACCATGTCCAAGGCGTGCTCCAGCGCGTTGGCCGCGGCAAGCCCCGGAAGCAAGTCCTCCAGCCGCACCTGGCCGTGGGCAGCGAGCGCGTCTTCGATCAGAATCCGCGCCCGGTCATCGTCCTTCCGTCGGCTCAGGACGGCCGCGAGCCGCAGCAGCGCCACTTTCCGGACTGTCGGCGCCACGGCGCTTCTGGCGACGGACTCGGCGTCGGCCACGTGTCCGCACTCGGCGAGAGCGGGGGCCAGATGGATCGGCGCCTGCGCGGACATTCCCAGGGCCTCGACCATCGCTGCGATCCGACCGACTTGCCCTGCCTCCACGAGTGTCGTGACGACCTGGTGGGCGAGGTCCGGGTCAATCCGTGGTCGCTCGAGAGTCGTCGCCAGTTCCTCGGCACGCGCGTAGTGGCCCGCCCGCAGCAGCGCCGGCACGATCCGCACGAGGAGTCGATCACGCGCCGCGTCGTCCGCCTCGTCACGGGCCACTGCTTCGGCTTCGGCCAGCACTCGGGCGGCCTCTTCCCCGGCGAGCCGCTCCCCCACGGCGGCCAACGCGAGGGCTCGCTCGCCCTTGTCCGGTAATCCGCGGGCCAGGGCCTCGCCCCGGCTCTGCTCTCCGACGGACACCCAGGCCGCCGGAATCGCGGATGTCATCTTCGAAATGCGCTCCTCGAGCGCGTTCCGGCGGATCGCCAGTGTCAGCATGTCGTGGAGGCGTTCACCGCCCTGCTCGATGATCAGCTCGCTCGCCACCTGGATTTCGGCCAGAGCGAGGCCGTCGCTGCCCGAGGCGTGCAGAAGGCGCTCCTGCCGATCAGGGTCCGTCGCGCACTGGACCAACCGATCGACATCCTGGTGCTCGCGCAGCATGTGAACGTACCCGTGGAGCAGGTAGTCCGGGGTTTCGGACGGCCAGGACTTCTCTCGGTACTCGTCGTACCAGGCGTGCAGTCGGCTTCGGTACCGGCCGACCTCCGAGGAGCCCAGCATGTCCGCCGCCTGCTCCTGCAGTTCGTCATGCGCGAGCAGGTACACCTCGGGCACGGAACGACCGGCGAAAGGGGTCTTGCGCACCATGAACGTCCGCCCCGCCCTGGTCGTCAGGACGTCCCGGACTCCGTACGGGGTCTCTGCGGAGAGGTGAGCGAGGTCGGTGGCCGTCAGGCCGGCCCCGGCGGCCACGACGAACCCCAGGAGATCCCGGCACATTCGGCTCTCGGCCAGGAGTCCCTTCAACTCCCGTTCGGCCTCGGCCCGGATCGCCTGGGCGTACGGCGATGGCGTGAGGGTTCGCATGTACTGCGGGTCCCGTAGCGGGTGATCGTCCGGCACATCACTCGGCAGCGGTGGATTGAGCCGTCCGGTCACGATGACCCGCATCCCCGACTCCAGGCGCGTCGGCAGAATGCCCGCGATGCTGTGCGCGTCGGGCCCCGTGGTCACGCCACGGTCCTCGTCCAGACCGTCGACCAGCAGAACCAGCCGTTCCCCGCGTTCCCTGCACACCCGTGCCGCCTGGTCGTACAGGCGCAACAGGTGTGCGTCTCGCGTGGCTTCCGTGAGATGAGCCGGGAGGCGGTCTTCCGCCAGCTCGGCGAGCTGCTCCAGGACGACGTCGCCGTACGCGACCACATCGTTCTGTGCGCGCTGCCGTGCTGTGACGAAGAACGGCACGATGCGTACGCCCGGCGGAGGATGCAGCGCGAACCACGCCATCAGCGCGGTCTTGCCCGCCCATGCCCCCGCCCGCCACCAGGCGTATGCCGGGCCGGACTTCGTGGTGCAGAAGTGTGCGAGGTCATGTAGCTCTTCGTCGCGACCGACGAGTTCACGCGGCGCGATACGGCGTACGTGCTCCCAGTACGCCGAGCGCACCGGAGAGGCGATGTGGATCTGGTTGTGGTCGCCGGTGACCGCCACACCGATGTCGCCGCCCGCCGAGACAGACTGTTTCCCCCGCGCCTGCATGCCGACATGGTCCCAAA